>JACRUD010000135.1 GCA_014304875.1 Vulcanimicrobiota bacterium | reverse complement strand
GTTCATAAGGTCGGCCACGGATCTCGGATCTTTTGTGGTTGTTTTCCTCGGGCTGCTCGACGACCGAGATCTTAGCCTCCGTTATGCCAGCGCGGGCCATGGGCCCGCTTACCTGCGCCGCGGTTCGGACGTCGAACAACTTCCAGTCACGGGTCCGGTGGTCGGGCTGGCGCCCGAGAACACGTTTTTCTCCACTCGGGTCGCGCTGCAGCCTGGAGACACGTTGATCGTGGCTACGGACGGGCTGACTGAAGCGCGCGACAACACCGGCACGATGCTGCAGGATGAAGGCGCCATGCGCTGGATCCGCTCGTCGAGCCCGGAGCCTCAACCGCTGGCGGACGACTTAGTCCGTCGTGTCTCCGTGTACTCAGGCGGACGCATTGCCGACGACCTCGCGCTGCTTGTCATCCAGGTCACGCCTGTCGGCGCGTCGGGGGAGCGCCGCGGCCGGCCTGAACGATGAGATACGGTCTGGCTTGTGAAGATTGCGGAGACGTGGCTTGGTTGGGCCAAGGCTTGCTTCATTTGCGGTGGCTCAGAGACCGCGAACACATCGTTCGGGAAGTCGCCGAGCATACATCGTCCGGTCTGGACATGTGGATGATGGAAGGGCTTGAGTTCCTAGCCGGCCATCGCGGTCACGCTGTCGTTCTGGTTTCCGACAAGACCGCCTGATGCGGCCCTGGTCGGCGCACCGACGTCGTTGCCGTCAGTTCTCTTGTCGGCACGACACAAAAGAAAAGAGCGAAGTCGCCTTCGCTCTTTCCACTCTGGGACTTACTCGACTACCGCTTTTTCTTCGATGAGGCCTTCTTCGCGGTGGTCTTCTTTGCGGCTGACTTCTTTGTGGTCTTCTTCGCCGCTTTCTTTACTGCCATCTATTACTCACCTCCATCCTGCGGAGTAATGGGGTGACACGCTCATACCGAGCATGGGTTCGAGTATTCGATTAGCTTTTCGAAAGAACCCTTTTTTGTTTTCGGCATTTGGCAAACTTTTTCGAGTGTGCGTCGAGGCACGTCTCATGCATGGATGCTTTCTCGATTCCGATTTTTCAACGGCTCGCCGCCATGTCCGTATTTCGCGGCGATCATTTCAGCCAAGATGGCGACGGCGATCTCTTCCGGCGACTCCGCGCCGATGTCGAGTCCAATGGGGGCGTGCAGTCGATCGATATTCGACAGCGCGAAACCGGCCTGTTCCAGTCGCGTGCGCCGCAGTTGCTGCGTCTTCTTGCTCCCTATCGCCCCGACGTAGCGCGCGCGGGAGCGCAGCACGATGTCCAGCGTGGGGTCGTCGAACTTTTCGTCGTGCGTCAGCACGGCGACGTAGGTATTTTCATCGAAGCCGACCGTCGGCAATGCTGCTTCCGGCCACCCGACGATTAAAGAAACGGCTGTGGGAAAGCGCTCCGTGTTATTCAGCTTGGCGCGCGGATCGACGATGGTGACCGAGAACCCCGCTCTGGAGGCGAAGTCGCACAGCGCCACCGCAACGTGGACGGCACCGACGATGACGAGCCGCGCTTGAGGTAGCACGACATCGATAAAAACGTCGCAGCCCGTGAAGCTCTCCGTACCTGAGCGGCGTTCGGCGATCTGCTTCAGTGCCGCCGTCACGATCACTTGCGAAATGGAAGGATCACCGATATTCCCTGCGGCCTGGCCGTCATCGCCGACGACCAATTTGCGCCCGATGTCGCGCCCGCGCACGATTGTGCAGAGCGCCCAGGCGCGAGAGTTATTTTCCGCGGGCGCGCAGCGATCGAATGCATCGTCCGGCTCCACGAACACTTCGATGGCGCCGCCGCAAGACAGACCGACGTCCCACATCATGTTGCGATTTATTCCGTAGCGGACGACCTTCGGGATTTTCGATGCCAGCACTGACTGCGCTTCCTCAGCCACCGCTGCTTCGACGCAGCCGCCGCTCACGGAACCGCTGATCTTGCCGGTGATCGATACCAGCATTTGGGCGCCTTCGCCGCGCGGAGCGGACCCTTCAACCTTTATGACCGTTGCGACCGCGAACGGTTCTCCAGCGCCACGCCAGGCGGCGAATGGCTGCAACGGGTCGTTCACGCGGAGTCCCCGACCATCGCTTGCAGCTGCGGCCTCATCGGCCGGTGCGCTTGAACTTGGTGAAGGAGCGCGGCCAGTTCGACCATGCTCTTTAGGTTGTGAGCCGGTAAGAAATTGTCGATGTACGGCAGGGCGGCTCGCATGCCGATGGTCTGCGGGCGATAGCGGGCCGAACCAAGCAGCGGATTGAGCCAGATCAAACGAAACGAGCAGCGTTGCAGTCTATGCATCTCGCGAGCCAGCATAGCCACGTCCCCGCGATCCCAGCCATCGCTGATAATGATCACGATGGCGCCCCTGGCCAGGACCCGCCGACTCCATTGACGGTTGAAAGAGTGCAAACTCTCCCCGATTCGCGTGCCGCCAGCCCAATCCGCCACGCTGCGAGAGATGTCCGCAAGCGCTACCCCAATGTCGCGCTGTTTGAGCTCCCGAGTGATGCGCGTGAGCCGTGTGCCGAAAACGAAGGCTTCGACGTTGCCAAACGCGTGACGGACGGTATGAATGAACTGGATCAGCAGCTGCGAGTATCTGTCCATCGAGCCGGAGATGTCGCACAACAACACGATGTCGCGCTGTTTCGTACGGCGAACCCGCGTGTCGAACTTCAGGATTTCACCGCCACTGCGGAGGCTTGCGCGCAGCGAACGCCTCAAGTCAAGCTTTCCTCGCTCGTGACCTGCCCTGGTCCTGCGACTCGTACGCTGTCCAAGCGTCCATGCTTGGCGAAAAATTGAATCCCTAATCTGCTGCGCTTGCGATGGATCGAGCCGTGAAAGGTCCTTCTCGTAGAGCCCTTCCGCGAAGCTGTACGCGCAGGAGCGATCGCCGCCGAGAGGCCGTGCAGCAGCGCCTATAGCTGATGCCGACGATGCCGCCGCAGATGCGCTCAGGGCGGCCGATCCAGCGGTCTGAGCGCTTCCTTCACGTGCCGAAAAATCGTCGCGGGCCGTGGCGGCTGGTCGGGGCAACGGCTGAGACGCAGAGGCATCGAGTAGCGGGCGCAGGCCCCGGGCGTTCCAAAAAGCATAGAAGAGCGAATCGAACTTGGTACGCTGTCCGGGACCGCGTACGACGATGCTGGCCGCGGCAGCGCGCGCTTGATCGTGCGATTCCAATCCGACGAGCGTCAACGCCTCCATCAGCAAGGCCGTCCCTTCCGGAGGTATCGCAAAGCCGAAGCGTCGCAGCGCGCGAGCGAAGGCGATCACGTTACGTCCGAGATTGACGAAAGCGCCGGGCTCAAGGCGGCTCGCGGCCGAATCTTGATTGCTCATGCGGGAACGACAGCCGCGCGGCGCGCGCGATCCACGCGCGCCGGCAGATCCGAGTCGCGCGCCTTCCTCACGTCCTCTTGGTACTTCAGGACGCAACCGATCGTCTCCGCGGCGGAACGGTCGTCCAAAGCCGTCGTCCCCAGCGCCACCAGGGCGGCCGCCCAATCGACCGTTTCAGCGATGCCGGGATGCTTATAGAACGAGTCAGCGCGCAATCCGGCGACGAACGCGCACGCTTGTCGCGCGAGCTCATCGCCGGCGGCTGGCACCTTGGCCCTGACGATCGCGACCTCACGCTCCAAGCTGGGATAATCGATCCAGTAGTACAGGCAGCGCCGCTTCAGCGCATCATGCACTTCCCGCGTGCGGTTGCTCGTGAGCACGACGATCGGGGGCGAGGCTGCGCTGAACGTGCCGATTTCTGGAACCGTGATAGAAAAGTCTGACAGAACCTCGAGCAAGAAGGCTTCAAACTCCTCGTCGGCACGATCGATTTCGTCGATAAGCAAGACCGGCGGATCACCTGTCCCGGCGTCGATCGCCTGAAGCAAGGGGCGTTTGATGAGGAACTCCGGGCTGAAGATTTCTCGCTCGGTCGCCGCGCGCCCATTCGGGTCGGCGACCGACTCCGCCAGTCTGATGTGGAGAATCTGTTTGGCGTAGTTCCATTCGTAGAGAGCGTGACCGGCGTCCAGCCCTTCGTAGCACTGCAGCCGGATCAAGCGGCGGCCCAGCCCGCGCGCCAGCACCTTCGCGACTTCGGTCTTTCCGACGCCGGCTTCGCCTTCAAGGAATAACGGCTTGCACAAGCTGAGGGCCAAATAAATCACGACGGCGAGGTTTCTGTCGGCCATGTAGCGATTGCTATCGAGCAGTCCGCCGACATCATCGACGCTAGAGACGTTCACTGTGATTTCGTTTCTAGCGTGGGTCTTGTGCCGCCTCCGTTGTTCCAGCAGGGCGCACGGCCGCGCCGTGCAGAAGGACAGTGTGTGCGTCGGTGGATCATCGGCGGCCTTGTCGCGGCCGCCATCGTCATTTTTGTGGCCGCCTTTTTCCCAACGTCGGGCAATCAGGCGGCCGGACCGGCTCAGGCCGTCGGAGCGAAGATGCCCGATGTCGTGTTTCCTTCACTGACCGGTGGAACCGTCGATTTCACATCACTTCGCGGGCACCGAGTATTGGTCAACGTTTGGGCGACCTGGTGCGGCCCGTGCCGGCGTGAAATGCCGGCTTTGCAGCGGCTTGCGCGCGTCGACAGCGGTCACCTCGATGTTATCGCCATCGACCAAGGTGAAGGGTCGGCGACCGTGAAGGCATTTGCGTCTCGCTTTTCCATCGCTTTCCCGATCGCGTTGGACCAGAGTCAACGCCTGGGAACCGTCTTACACCTCATCGGATTGCCAAGTTCGTTCTTCGTCGATAAGAACGGCGTTATCCGGGAAGCGGTCGACGGAGAGATGGACTATGCGACGATGTCGCAAAAAGCCCAATCTCTTCTCGCGATGTGAAGAGGCCGCCGATTGCCTGAGGCATTCGAAAGGATATGATCATGTTGATCGCGTCGCGTCGATTGCGCTCCTTTATCGCGACGGCGGGGGCGGCTGCGGCCGTCGCCGCGATCGCTTCGGGTGGTTGTTCCAATAGCGCTACACCAACAAACGCGCCGCGGCCATCGCCGTCTCCGACAGCCACTGTGACTCCCACGACGGGCCCCACGGCCAGCCCAACGATCGCACCGCTTGTCTTCATCGGTCTCGCGTACGCCTCGGCTGCTCCAACGATCGATCCGACGTACGGGCAGGTCGACGGCTTCTCCGGCCTGGCGGCAGCGCCGACGGCGTCGTCAAAGCCAGGGCCCTCGCAGATCCTGAACGTGCCTAGCGGGCAGCCGGTGCAGTTTTACAACTTTGACCGATTGGCACACACCGCGTCGCTGCTGGCGGCCGCGAACGGAGCCAATTGGCCCGCTACGTTCAGCAACGCCAACGGCGCGTCCGCTGCAAGTCCCGACGGAACGGCTATCACAATGCCGCAATTCTCCACTGGCACCATTGCGGCTTCAAGTGGGGTACCGACGGCTTCAAGGGTGTACAACACTGGGGCGCCGGGCATGTACTATTTCGGCGACTTCTATTTCTATCAGGCCACTCCGCCGATGCGAACCGTGATCATCGTCCAATAGACGGCGGACACGTGGATCTTCGAAATCGTCCCGCTGATACGATCGATTGAAAGCGCGTTCTTCAACGACCGCGAACAGCCGACAGAGCGATAATCGTGTCGGCTTCGCTTTGCGAAAGAGTGACCTGCTTGGTCACGCCGGCACGGGTAACGGAAAAATCTGCCAGGCCCTGTCCGTTCAGGTGTAAGTACATCTTGAGGCTTTTCTTCGGCAGTCGGGCGGCATAGTATTTCTCGACTCGCTCCAGCGAGTCAGGAGTGCGATAGTATGCGGCGATCACGGAGTGCCCACGTCGGGAAGCGACGGCGCTGCCGCCCTCCGTCGGCGCAGATCCCGGATAGACGGGCAACCCGATCGTCCGCATTACGGCGACGCTGGCGGCCGGACGCGGCGCGGGCGGAATGGAGACGCTGCGACCGCACGCGCTGAGAAGCGCGGCGATCCCGCAGGCGACGCCGGTCCGGCTTCCCATCAACTGGCTTTGTCCGTGGTGGCTAGGGCCGGAAGCACATGGATAAAGTTGCGTGCGAGAGCATCGTACTCTTCCGAGCGGTATTCTTCGATCCGGCCGGTATCGCATAATTCGGTGAGAGCCGGGTCAATAGGCAACTGTCCGAGCAACGGCGCGCCGCTTTCCACCACTAACTGGACTCCCTTGCTCGGCCCGAAAAGCTCCAGTCGTCGACCGTTCGTCGGATCGACGAAATACGACATGTTTTCGACTATCCCGATGATGGGCGCGTTGAGCTGCTGTACGAGCTTTATCGCCTTGCTGACGATCATCGTCGCAAGACCCTGCGGCGTGCTGACGATGATCGCCCCGGAGACCGGCATCGACTGCAACACGGTGAGCGGAGCGTCGGACGTACCCGGAGGAAGATCGATGAACAAATAGTCGATCTTGCCCCATTCGAGATCCCCGTAGAATTGTTTGATCGCGCTGGACACCATCGGTCCGCGCCAGATGACCGCTTGGCTTTCCTGCTCCAGGATGAGATTCATCGACATGACGGAGATCCCGCTCGCGCTCGTCGGCGGATGAGGTTTTTTGTCGGCCCCGTGGTACGGTCTCGCGGAGACGCCGAATAACCGCGCCATGCTCGGCCCCGTGATATCGGCGTCGAGAATCCCGACATCGTATCCGCGCCTGCGAAGGGCGACGGCCAACAGACCGGTCACCAGAGATTTGCCCACGCCTCCTTTGCCGGACATCACGGGGACGATGTGAGAGATTCCGACCTTGCGTTTGCGTTCGGGGGGCGGCACAGCGGAAGCCGGCCGCCGTCGCGGAGCCGGAACGGTGCCCTCACGGGCAAACCGCTCTAAGTCACCGAGCAGCGCCTTCATGTCCAGATTGTGAACGCCGGCTCCCTGGCGGACCGTTTCACGGGTCGACACATGACAGCCGGCGCAGGGCAGCCCATGAGCGCCAAAAACCCGATCGATGCCGGGATAAGCGTCAACGATCTCCCTAATGGTGCTGTCCGGCGAAATCGGTGCGGGCATGAAGATCTCCAATACGTTAGCCTCGGCTTGCTATGTTCGCCCACAAGGGCGTCTCTTCATTCGCCCCGAAAGCGAGGCGCCCACGAACACCACTATGAGGAAGAAGAGGGCGAATGCAGCCTCCTATCAGGGTGCGCTTTACGGCCTTCGTCGGGGCCGTTTTTCTGGCGGCGCTCGGCTCGGCTGCCTGTTCCCGAGGCACGGGCGGGAGTTCGAGTGCGAATGGAGGGCCGGCCTCCGGCACCGTTATCAAGAGCGGCGTGGATCTTCCGCTCTCCGGATCGGACGCGTCCGACGGCGTGCCCACTGAAAATGGCGCCAAGCTTGCCGTCATAGATGCAAACAAGCAGCATCTGATGGCGGGCTACACGTTTGTAGCGGATGTGCTCGACGATGCGGTCAACGGCGTTCATTCTCCAAACCAGGGGGCAAAGAACATCCAGTCCTTCGCCAGCGATGGAGCCGTGCTGGGCGTCGTCGGTCCCTTCAACAGCAACGTCGCGAAGGCGGAAATCCCGCTCTCAAACAACTTGGGACTCGCGTTGATCAGCCCGGCGACGACGAATCCTGATCTCACCAAGGGCCCGCCCGCCTTGCAACTGCGAACTACGAACCCTTCCTCCATCACGTTCTTCCGCGTCTGCGCGACGGACGACATCCAGGGGCCGGCGGGCGCGGATTATGCGGGCAAAGTGTTGAAGCTGCGCCGCGCGTATCTGCTGGATGACAACGAGACGTACGGGCGTGGCGTTTCCGACCAGTGGGCCCGCCAATTCATCGCCGACGGCGGATCCGTGGTCGGGCACGATCACATCACAAAAGGTCAACAAGATTTTCACGCCCTGCTGACGAGAGCCGGAGGATTGCATCCAGATGTCGTGTTCTACGGGGGAACGACGTCGACAGGAGGAGGCCTGGTGCGCAAGCAGATGGCAGACAGCGGGCTCGGCGGCACGGCGTACTTCGGCGCCGACGGGATACGCAATGACGAATTCCTCAAGGTCGCGGGAACCTCGGCGAGCGACGTCTACGCAACCGTGGCGGCGATCAACGCCGATAAACTGGCCGCTGCCAAGACTTTTTTGAGCGAGTATCAGGATCAATTTCACCAACCGGTCGGTTCCTATTCGGCGAACGCCTACGCCGCCACCATGGTCGTCGTGCATGCGATCGTGGACGCGGCAAAGGCAGCGGGCGGGAAGATGCCCGATCGCGCTGCCGTCTTGGAGAAGCTGAAGACGACCAAAGGCTTTCCGAGCATTATCGGAAGCTTTTCATTCGATCGAAACGGCGATACGACGAACAAGATCATCTCGATCTACGAGGCGAAGAACGGCGCCTGGATGTTCCTGACCCAGCAGAATTACGCAAAATAGTCTGAATTGGCTGACATCCACCAGTTCTTCCAGCAGCTCATAAACGGCGTTGCGCTGGGCGGCGTGTACGCGCTCATAGCGCTCGGCTACACGATGGTGTACGGCATCATCGAACTGATCAACTTCGCCCACGGCGACGTGTACACTTTGGGATCGTTCTTCTCTTTGTCGATACTCGGGCTGATCCCGTTGAGCCATATCGCCAGCGGGCCAGCGCTCGGTCTCATCGCGCTTGTCGTCATCTTGGCGGCCGCCCTGCTTTGCGGCATCGTCGGCGTCTTAGTCGAGCGGTTAGCGTACCGCCGGCTCCGTAACGCTCCCCGGCTAGCGCCGCTGATCACCGCGATCGGTGTGTCTTTGATCCTCGAAAATATCATGCAACTATGGAAAGGAAACTCTGAGGTCCCGTTTCCCCAGTTCTTGCCCGACCGTTGGCACATCGTCGGCGGCGTCAAGTTTGACGACCGTGCGGTCTTAGTCGTTGCGGTCAGCGTCGCATTCATGATCGCTCTCAATCTTTTCGTTTTCCGCACGCGTCTGGGGAAAGCGATGCGGGCCACGGCCCAGGATCGAGATGCGGCCCAATTGATGGGTATCAACATCAACTCGACGATCGCCTGGACGTTCTTCATCGGATCCGCGCTTGCGGGCGTGGCCGGTTTCATCTCAGGAATGTATTACGGCACGACGTTTTTCTTGAACGGATATCAGGCCGGGTTGAAGGCTTTTACCGCGGCCGTGCTGGGAGGCATCGGCAACATCACGGGCGCCATGCTCGGAGGTTTCCTCATCGGGATCGTCGAGGCGATGACGTCGCAGTACATCTCCGACCAATGGACGTCGGTCGTCGTCTTTTCCATTTTGATCCTGATCCTCGTGTTCAGGCCCAGCGGCTTGCTTGGCGAGCAAGTCCCGGAAAAGGTGTAGACGTGCTGGGTGGAGCGTTGCGCCGCCGCGTCCGCTGGCTGCCATTCGGGCTGAGCGATGCTCCGCTGAGTCGATTGTTGGTCGGGGTAGCGGTCGTCATCGTTCTTGCGATGATTCCCATGTTAGACCGGAACAGCTCGCACATCTCGGCATTCGCGGACACCGGGTACGTCATGATCCTGGCGTTCGGGCTCAACATCATCGTCGGCTACACCGGCCTATTGGCGCTGGGCTTCGCCGCCTTCTTCGCCATCGGCTCGTACACGTACGCTTTCTTGGCATCACCTCAATACGGGGTGCACTTGAGTTTTTGGCCGATGCTGCTGGTCAGTGCCGCGGTCGCCGCAATTTTCGGCTTGCTCTTAGGAGCGCCGACGCTTCGGTTGCGCGGCGATTACCTCGCGATCGTCACGCTCGGCTTTGGCGAAATCGTCCCTCAGGTTTTTCAAAACCTGGATAAGTATACCGGTGGTCCCGACGGCATCGCCGGCATCGATCAACCACGTTTGTTCGGATACGCGTTCGGCTTCAATCCCACGCCGTACTACTATCTGTATTTCGTCATCATCGTCATCTGCCTTGTCCTGCTCAACAATTTGCGAAACTCGCGGGTGGGGCGGACGTGGATGGCAATCCGCGAGGATGAGCTGGCGGCCGAACACATGGGCATCAACACCACTTCCGCCAAGCTGCTCGCCTTCTCGCTCGGTTCGGCGTTTGCGGGCGTGGCGGGCGTCATCTACGCCGCCAAGCTGAGCACCGTCAGCCCAAGCGGCTTTGATTTCAACACGTCGGTGATGATTTTGGCGGCCATCGTGTTGGGCGGCATGGGGAATCTCATCGGTGTCCTCTTCGGCAGCGCCATCATCGGATTACTGAACTTTTTCGTCCTGCCTCAGTCGTCGAATTGGGCTCACTCTTTGGGCACCGCCCTGCACATGGATTTTTTGCAAGGCGTGGACCTCAACGCGTATCGCTTCATGATCTACGGGATCATTCTCGTGCTGGTGATGCTTTTTCGTCCCGAAGGCCTTGTCCCAAGCGCTGCACGGAGAGCCGAACTGCATGCGGAACAGGAAGCCGGGGCCGGCATCGCGTTGCAAGAACAGGCCGAGTTCGGAGCCGACATTCCGTGAGTGCGCTGCTCTCGCTTCGGTCCGTCAGCAAGACGTTCGGGGGGCTTGCGGCGGTCAAATCGCTATCTCTCGATGTCGAACGTGGAGCCATCGTCAGCCTCATCGGACCGAACGGCGCCGGCAAGTCGACCGTGTTCAACCTCATAACGGGTATCTACGCGCCGACGGACGGGACCATTTCGCTCGACGGCCGCGCGCTCAACGGCATGAAGCCTAGCGCGGTCGCCGCGAGCGGGATCATGCGCACCTTTCAAAATATTCGGCTGTTCGCGTTTATGAGCGTCCTGGACAACGTCATGGTGGGCCGCCACGTTCGCATGCGAGCGGCCGTTTGGGACGGTGCCTTCCACACGCCGAGCGCGCGGCGTGAGGAGTCGGCCGTGGCCCAGAGCGCGATGCAGCTCTTGGAATTCGTCGGACTGCGGCGTTACGCTCATGAATGGGCGCGCAACCTGCCCTACGGCATGCAACGTCGGCTCGAGATAGCGCGCGCGCTAGCGCCCGAGCCCAGCCTCTTGCTGCTGGACGAACCTGCGGCCGGGACGAATCCGGCGGAAAAACAGGCGCTGATGGATTTGGTGACCTCGATCCGCGATCGAGGCGTGACCGTTTTGCTCATAGAGCACGACATGAGATTGGTGATGGGCATCTCGGATGAGATCCACGTTCTCGACTACGGGGAAAAGATCGCTGCAGGGCTGCCTGAGACGGTGCGCCGCGACCCTCGAGTGATCGAAGCCTATCTCGGGAAAGGGGCATGACTGATCCAGTCCTATCCCTGCATGGCGTTGAGACGTTTTACGGCCGCATACAAGCCCTCTATAAGGTCAGCCTCGAAGTGCGCGAGGGCGAGATCGTGGCGCTTATCGGAGGCAACGGCGCCGGAAAAACTACCACCTTACGGACGATCTCCGGTCTGGTCAAACCGGCGGCCGGCAGCGTGATCTTCTGCGGCCACAGTCTGACCGGCGTCTCACCGGATGCGATCGTCCGCTTGGGGGTCGTGCATGCTCCGGAAGGACGGCGCATCTTCCCGCGCATGACCGTGTTGGAGAACCTCCAGCTGGGAGCGTTCGCCCGCGGCGATGCCGCAGCCATCGCGGACGACCTGCAAGACGTGCTCGCGCTTTTCCCACGGCTTAAGGAGCGGCTGGCGCAAAAGGGGGGCACTCTTTCGGGAGGCGAGCAGCAGATGCTCGCGATCGGGCGTGCTTTGATGGCCAAACCGAAGGTGCTCCTCCTTGACGAGCCATCGATGGGCTTATCGCCCATCTTCGTCGATACGATATTTGAGGTGATAGCAGATATCAACAAACGCGGCGTTCCGATATTGTTGATCGAGCAAAATGCGCGCAAAGCGCTGCAGGTGGCTTCGCGCTGCTACGTGCTGGAGACCGGCAGCATCGTCAAGGAAGGGCCAGCGGCAGCATTGCTCAACGATGACGCGGTGCGCAAGGCGTATCTCGGGGAAGACTGATCCGGCGCAATGGCCCGGACGGATCTAAAGGTCCGTGGCTACATACCCGATGCGGCATCGCGTCACAGCAGGGACAATTGATCGCGGTCTTCGCCCGCGGCGCGGCGCGCTTCCAAGGGAAGCAAATCCCCGAATCTTCCGACAAAATCGGCGACGCGCCGAAGAAGATAGTCTCGATCCTCGTCACCGGCGTACGCGTCCGCTAAAGCGAGTTCGCCCCCGGCGCGCTGGTAGATCCGAACTTTGTCGCCGACGTTCACACCCCGTTCGGCCAACGCGAGAGCCAAGCGCCGATTACCGCCGCTGGCAAAAGTCTTGTGGGTGACGGACTCCCGGCGCGCGAAATCCTCCACCGGGATGCCGCCTGCCCGCACGCGCTCGCTGGCGGCACGGATCAGCGGCTCAAGCGTCTCCATACGGTTCTCTATCAAGGCGGTCGCGATATCGCGTAGGAGCCCGCGCCCGAAGGGTTCGTCGCGGTGCGAACGCAGGGCTGAGCCGCGCATGACCAATTCTCCGCCGTTGCGCCGTAAGGCGTAAGTTTTCGCTTTCAAGGACAACATCGCGTCATAGCGCTCCTCGCACACCAAGCGCAATCCGTCTCCGAGGGACGCGCCTACTTCGTCGATGATCGTTTGCGCGTCCGCATCGTCGGGGGCGACAAAGAACGCTCCATCCGTATCGGCCTCGATGACCTTGCAACCTCTTTCACGCAAAGCCGCGACGATGCGATCCATCACCTCCCTGCCGGCTTCAGTCACTCTAGCGGCGGCGCCAGGATCGTTAAAATGCAGACCGCTGGTGCCCAAGAAGCCAAAGAACGAATTGATCAAGATCTTGAATGCGTTCTGAAGTCCGTCGGCCGCCACAAGATCATCGGGTCGTTGTTGCGCGCCGGCAAGCTGGGCCTGGCGTTTTGCTGCGTAGCGCCGTTCACGAAGCGCGGCGAGCATCGGCAAGAAAACTGCCAACCTGTCGTCTTGGGGCGCGATGCCGCGCGCCAGCATGAGTGACGGATACAAGCTTTCCACGTCGCACTTGACGACGCCATGGAAGACGCCCGTCTCAAAAGCCGCCGCGAAACCACCTTCGATAGGCGAGCCCGACCGCGGTCGAGGAATGGAGTGCCGGCGGCGCAGATATTCCCGCACCATCAGGCGCTCGATGCGACTGCCGATGCCCACAAACGCTATGCTCTGCAGCGATTCCGGGACCATCTGGACCTGGTAGAATTCGTTGGGCGTCACCAAGTTGGACAGGCGCTCGGTGTCGCGCGCATCGTCGAGGCAGTACGCCTTGAGCCGGGCGCGCTCCGACGGATCGTTCCACAATGATCGCATGTTTGCCGCATCGACCAGGGCGCGCTGGTCGTCCCCGATGCCCAGGTGCTTGACGCTCTGCTTGAGCTTATAATTCGGAAGTCGTCGCCCGACGTCCCAACGCATGATCCCGAGGAACGTATCGATGATCTGACGCCCTTCGATGCGATAATACTTCACGATCATGCCGTTGGGAACGGTTCGGCGAAGGCTCTCGTCGAGCCAGAGCGGAGTACGCCCGTCTCGCCCAAGCAGCAGAGGCACCCCGCTGCGACGAGCGCGCTCGAACAGATACCATAAATCGAAATTGAAGACGTTGTGGCCTTCAAGGATGTCGGGGTCGCGTTCTCTGACGATAGCAGCAAACTCGGCGATGAGTGCGGCTTCGCTTGAGAATTCATCGAGCGCCAGAACCCGTTCGAAGCCGGCATTGTCACGCACTCCGATGAGACAGATCTGCGCCTCATCGCGATCCGGGTAGATATCGAGCGTTTCCAGGTCGAACTGCAGACGTCGCAGGTCGGAGAACGGCAGGCCTCGATAGAACGTGTCTCCGGAGATTACTAAGTGAGCGGTGATTGGGTCCAAATACACCAATCGTTGATCGCTCGCCAAGGAGCGGCTCAACGCGTCGACGCTGCGCGCATCCCCGTTAGCGTAAAGGTGGCGTAGCGGGTGCGGTCCTTCGAGTTCGAGCGTCCCGGGATGCCGCTTTCGGGCAAGCAACCAGGACTGCAACGGTGCCACGAGCCTCGAAACGGTGGCGCCTTCGCGCCGGTAGAGCGCGACCTCGCCACGCGATGTATCCGGTTCGACCGCGACGATGCCTGGGATGCGGCCGTGGCCGAAGATCAGTTCGTCGCTTTGTCCCATCGCTCTAACTCATTCACACCGGCGGCTACCCTTTTCCCTGGAAGCGTCCCTGCGCGGCGCCTGTGGATTCGCACGAAAGCGCCCTGAAGCGCATTTCAAATCGGCCGGTCGTCGCTTTGCGCGCACTCTTTTGTGGTACGGCGTTTACCATGCTGAGCCAGGAGGTCAGGATTGGGTAGGCGTCGGCGCAGGCGGCGGGACCGCGATGGGTTGACCGCCAGGCAGCGCTATAGGGATCGGCGGTAAGCTTTCTCCCAGCGGCGGCGTTGGCGGACTTGTGGGCAAAGGCGATGGTACGTAACTTCCGTCCGTGGGCGCCGCGCTGGCGATGCTGCTGACCGGCCCCGGCGAACGGTAATTGGTTTCCGGCGATGCAGCGCCGCCTAGGGAGGCGTCTCCGAAGGGAGGCGGCGCCGGCGCGTTTGGTATCCCGCCGCTATAGCGAAGAAGCTTGACGACATATCGGACGGACAGCGTGTACGCGGCTCGCCGAGCGCCTCTCACAATCGCGTTACCACGGCCGGTCGATTGGACGACGGCGCCAAGCAGTAACCGGCGCCGGGTTTCGACGTACGACGATGCGGCGACTGGACTTGATCCGCGCAGGCTCGTCATGCCGATGTCGCGCAAGCGCACCACGCCCGTTACTGAGGCGTTGCCTTGGCTGCGCACGACGAGCACTCCGCTGCTGTCGCTCGGCTCAGCGGAAGCCGCATTGAAAACCTTCATTGCCAAATCGGCAACCGGAGTGCGCAACAGCGCGGAACTGACCCAACGCGCGCCGCCTTCGGCAAAACCGCCCGGCGCACCCGACAAAGCGAGAGCGACAGGAGCAAGCCCCGCGAAAGAGCCCCCGCTGGTGATTGACCCATTGGCTTGTACGCTGGGACTGGGCTGCGATCGAGGTGCGGCCGCTTCACCCTTGCCGGCCGACACCGCCCCAACCTGAGAGCGCGATCCGGCCGGCGTGCCCGAGGATGGTTCGGCAGTCGCCAAAGCGAGAACCGGCGCTCCAGTGCCGTCAAAGCCTTCCACCGTCAGTCCGATGCTTAGGCGCTCGTCTACGTGAATGACTCGACTCACGATTTGGCCGCTGTGGCGACGAACCCGAACCGTCAACGTCGCACGACGGTCGATCCCGTACACCTGCTGCTCTCCGGTTCCATAGACGTGACCGCTTGCCAATACTTGGGCGTCGCGGTCCGCCGGAGCGGCCATTCCGATCGTCGCGACGATCCCCAGCGCTAAAGCCGAGCCGCCCATTATCCGCAGGCATCGAGGTATTCGCACTTCACGATTCTCCGGGACTTACTGTAGGGGCCGGCTCGGGCACCGAAGGAGTCGCCGTCGACCCGTAGGGTGACGGATTGGGTGAAATCTGGGGGACGCCTGGCGGCGCCTTCCGTGGCTCGGCGGCCGATGCGCCGTCGCGCGGAGGCGCGATCCTCGTCCGGTGCATGGCTGCGGGAAGGGGGACGGGCGGCTGTGCGTGAGTGATGGAACGCAGCATGAGCTTCAGCGACGTGGTCGCGTCGATATGCGGTCCGTGCCGGCCGTCGACGTCGAAAATCAACAGGCTCCGCATAGCGCTGCCGACTATCAGGCGATCCTTCTCGTCATAGTATGACGTGCCGCTCAGCGAAGCGCGCCCATCAGCAACGTGGCTGACGATGGTGTTCTTGAATAGACCTTCGCCGTCTGCCGCGATCACAAACGTGGGCCAGCTCCCTCCCCGCAACCCGACTATCCTGGCGATGATTTTGAACACGACTGGGTCGCCGGGCAGACGTTCGGCCGAAGCTCGGTTCGTGCCGACGTGCATGGGGGCGGCGGCGAAGTCACGTGCGGCGATGTCGGCGAAGCTTGTTATTTCATCGACTTCCATGCCCAAAGTCGGATCCGGCGTAATCACTCCGCTCGGGGCGATAGCGGCGAAGTAGCCGTTCACGGCGTGCCAACGATGAATGCCGGCTTGGCGCGTGGTATCGATGCTCACGCGCGCGCGCGCGAAACCCGACGCGTCGACGCCGAGAATCTCAAATCTCGCCGTGCCTTGGGCGGCGCCTTCCCTGAACCGCGAAACGGCGCCTTGGGGAGGCGGTCCGGACTGGCTCTCGCGCTGCTCGTGGACTTGCTGCTCGATCGTCAGATCATACAGCAGAACATCGCCAGTTTTCAGACGGCTGCGATCTGCCTGCGCGTGAATAGGTACCGGGGGCTGGCCGGCTTGAACACGCATGGCCAAAGAAAGCGCGACGGTGACGATCGCCGCCACAGCCCGGGCGGGGTATCTCAGTGACGACAATGTAGTCTGATTCCAATCATGTTCGAACGTTTCGGAAATCGACGGCCGGACCTCGCCTTGCCCTCGGACGCTGGAGACCTTTGTTCCGCTAGAAATCTTCATCGGCAACGGCGTGCCGAACTTTATGGAACCGAAGCGCCAATGATAACCTACTTTGGTCAATCGCGGGTTCAGGCGAAAGGGGCGGCCGCCTTTGTGGCACTCCACGAAGGAGCAACCCCGCTCGGCGAGCGCGATGTCCGCCGTAAAATGGTAACGGCCGTCGAAAAGGGCGGACCGACCGCGTAGGTCGAAATCCTTGATCTTCTGGGCGCAGAAGACGCCGAATGCGATGATCTTGACTTAATTATATCCGGCAGCGTTAAAGGCATAGCGCACGTTGAGAACGAGTTCCGGATTGACTCCGGTCGGCACGAAGGTTCCCATCTGGTGCCAAGACACGAATCCACCAACGTGTCTGACGTATCGAGCCGTACGCCCCATAATCGACGCCCGAGGCCGCTTTGCGTCCGCTGCTCAATTTCCGAATCGCTATCGCCTCTTCGATACCGCACAAGACGGCATGCTTGCGGCTGAAAACCTGCATGAGAACGCGCGGACGATGATCATCGCACTCCAATATCTCGACGACCCGATTGAAATTTGCCTTTGGTGGGGCCGGTGCGACGCCTCCGAGAAGATAAAAAGGCATGGAAAATTCCGAAATAGCCGCGCGACTGGCGGAGATCGCCGCGCTGATGGAGTTCGACGGCGAACCGTTTTTTAAGACGAAAGCGTACGAGCGCGCGGCTCGCAGCGTCGAAGACGCGGGGCAACCGGTGAGAGATATGCTGGCCGCCGGAACGATCGAAACGCTCGCCGGAGTCGGAAGCGCGATTGCCAAGAAGATCGACGCGATTCAAACGACGGGCACCTGCAAGTATCTCGAAGAGCTTCGAGCGAAATTCCCCCCGACGATCGTAGAGCTGCTGTCCGTCCCTGGAATAGGAGCCAAGACAGCGATCTCACTGTATCAAGAACTAGGCATCGCCGGAATAGACGACCTGCGCAAAGCGGTTGCGGCAAGGATGCTCGTAAAGATTCCACGCCTGGGCCCCAAGACGATCGCAAGTCTTGAGTCGGCTCTGGCTCGTATGTCTTTTGGACCACGCCGTATGCGACTGGGGCAAGCATGGGAACTGTCCCACGCGATAGCGCGGGCGCTCAGGGAATCCGGCACTGTCAACTGCGTGGCCGTCGCAGGCAGCGTGCGCCGCATGGAGCCCACGGTCGGCGACCTGGACATCATCTGCACCAGCCCGGATGCGACCCAAGCACTGGAGGCATTCAGCGCGCTTCCCATGGTCGCTCGGGTTTCCCAGCGCGGCATTTCCAAGGGGACAATCGTGGCCGGGCCGGGTATTTCGGTCGATTGCCGCGTCGTGCCCGACCGATGTTTCGGCAACCTACTGCAGCACTTCACCGGCAGCAAAGAACACAACGTCAAGCTGCGCGAGTATGCCAAGCGCAGGGGTCTCAAAGTCAGCGAAAACGGCATAGAGGATCGCGAGAGACGCGTCGTGACCGCGACAGAGGAAGCAGCGGTTTACGAAGCGCTCGGCATGCAGTTCATCCCGCCGGAACTGCGCGTCGGCCTCGATGAAATCGACTTGGCGCGCAAGCACGCGATTCCAGAGTTAGTCGCGCTCGGCGACATTCGCGGTGAGCTTCACGCCCACACCGATTGGAGCGACGGACGGCGCAGCATCGAAGAGATGGCGCGCGCCGCCGCGCAGCGAGGGCGCGAATATCTTTCGATCTCCGACCATTCGCAGGGACGGTCCGTCGCAGGCGGCTTAACTGCGGCGCGTCTGCAGGAGCATACGGTTTCGGTCAGGTCCGCATCGGAAAAGTATGGAGTGCGGTTGTTCGCGTCATCAGAAGTCGACATCCGAGCCGATGGCAGCATGGACTTCCCGGATGAAGTCTTGCGGCAGCTTGACATCGTGGTCGGCTCTATTCACTCGGGATTTGCCGGTTCGAAGGACAAGCAGACGAGGCGGCTGTTGCGGGCCATTGCGAATCCCTACGTCAACATCGTCGGACATCCAACGGGGGCCATCCTGGAAGGCCGCGCTGGATACGAGTTCGATGCCGATGCCGTCTTTGAGGCGGCCGCGAGAAACGGCACTGCCCTCGAGATCAATGCCAATCCGGCACGGCTCGATCTGAACGCCGCTCTGGCGCGGCGGGCCTTTGAGCTCGGCTGCACGATCGCGATTGACAGCGACGCGCACGACTTCGAAGACATGGACAATCTGCGCTTCGGCGTCGGCACGGCGCGTAAGGCCGGACTGACGAAAGCTGCGGTCCTGAATACGCGCTCGGCCGATGACGTCATGGCCTTCGTGCGGGCCAAGCGCGACAAGGGGGAGTCCGTTAGACGATCTTAAGATAGGCCGCTAAACTTGGGGGCATTTGAAAGCGCGGATTTTCATACGCGGCTTGGAAAAACCCATGGTAATCGCTGCCGCCGGAGTATAGTTTGCCGGTGCGGCGCGCGAGCGTCCGCAGCTGCCTGCGTTGCAGGGACGAGTATGCCGCATACATCGCCTCCAAGCCGTCGACCTGGTCGAGGAGCTGGCGGATCATACCTTCGTCGCCGAGCCGCCGCGGATGAGCCAAGATCGCAAGGCCACCTGCGGCGCGAATGATCGCCGCCGCTTGCTCGGGCGTCGGGAGGTCGGCGTATGCTCGTCGCGGCAAGCCGTCGAAGTAAAGCAAGAAGTTTTGATAACAACGGTGCGGATCGCCGCCCGCGACGCCTCGCCGGCATAATCGTTCGATCAAGACCGGCAGACGCACCGGATGGTCGGCGAAATCGCGGCTCCAAGAAACCGACGCGCCCGACAGCGAAAGGGCTTTTATCCAGCGCTCCTGGTTTTGGGACCAGACCCGGCTCGCCACGCCGTTGGCCGCGCGCAGCCCCGAATTATCGAGGCGGATGCCGAGCCCGAGAACGTGAACGACCCGACCAGGCGTGTAGGCGGTCATTTCGATGCCTGAGACGAGGTGGACGCCGCATTCGGCGGCACGGGCGCGCGCCCGGTCGACGCCCTCAACCGTGTCGTGATCCGTCAGTGCGGCGACGCGGACTCCGGCCGCGGCGATGGTCGTAAGGAGCCCAGCGGGAGAGAGCTCGCCATCGCTGCAGTCGCTGTGCAGATGCAAGTCGCAGAACAACGCGGCGGCTTAACCTAGATGCCGCCGAAACGCCGCTGGCGGCGCTGGTAGTCCATCAAGGCCGCCTCGAAGTGCTCGCGTGAGAAATCGGGCCAGTTCACGTCGCTCATCCATAGTTCGGTATAGGCCATCTGAAAAAGAAGAAAGTTCGACAGACGGCACTCTCCGCCGGGCCTGATAAGCAAATCCGGGTCAGGCAACCCGTGCGTGTATAGATACGAGCTCAACGTATCCTCCGCGATGCGCTCGGGATCGAGCGCTCCGTTTTTCACGTCGCGCGCCAAAGCCACGACCGCATCGTGAAGCTCGCTTCGGGCGCTATAGTTCACGGCCAGGTTCAGCGTGACGCCATCGTTATCGACAGTCTTCGCCGCCAGGTTCTCAAGCGCAGCGCGCGGAGCCGCCGGCAACGATTCGTAACGCCCGAGAATGCGCACGCGGACGTTGTCGCGCCGTAACCCGTCGAGTTCGCTACGCGCAAAAGCGCAGCACAAATCGAACAGCAGCGATATTTCCGAGAAGTCTCGCTTCCAATTTTCCGTCGAAAAGCCGTAGACGGTCAAAATCGGCACCCCGAAGTCCCGGCACGCCTTGGTCGCTTCGCGTAGCGCGATGATGCCCCGCCGGTATCCCTCGATGATCGGCAAGCGGCGGTCCGCCGCCCAGCGGCGGTTGCCGTCCATGATGATCGCGACGTGCCTTGGGATCGGAGCAGGCTTGAGCCTCGGCCGTCGGGCCTGAAATTTATCGGTGATCATCAAAGAATGCGTCCTTTTCGCTGCATCTACGTGGTCGCCAGCCGAGGAAGGGCTCCGCTCTCGGTACTGCTTTTTGGGGCGCCAGAGCATGCATGAACGTCACGCACAACGGACTCTAGCTCGTCGATGTAGGCAAGGAAGCGAGACTTTCCGCCTTTTGTGATGCGGCACACCGTGGCTGGGCGACCACCGCTCGATTCCTTCGATATGGTCACAACTTCGACGTCGGCCAAAGCGTACAAGTGCCGGCTCAGATTGCCGTCGGTGAGACCGCACGCTTCTTGCAATTCCGTGAAAGAGAGTCCCTCAGGATGGGCGATCAGGCACGTGCAGACCGCTAGGCGTCCTCGCTCGTGGAAGATCCGCTCCAGGCCGGAATAGGCAAAAGGAGGAGCGGCGTTGCGGACGGAGACTGCCTGCTTGGCGCTCTTGCGATCGGTCACAAAGGAATCTTCAGGAGTTCTTGGCGCCGCAGTTGAGAGCCGATGTACAATTGGCCGAGACCGAAGCCGAGCGGCATGATCCACCAGGCCAACGGGGCGGATCGATGCGGCGACAAGAGCAGAAGCGCGCCCATGATGGCGAAACCGACGGCGACGGGCATCACCGCGCGTGGAACCATGGAGCGAGAGGCTATGAGGCCGACCCCGTAACACGCATACCATAAGCCCGGCAACAGGGCGATGAGCGAGTGGGTCATCAGCGCCAAGCTCAAAAC
>JACRUD010000130.1 GCA_014304875.1 Vulcanimicrobiota bacterium | reverse complement strand
CCGCATAGCGCTCGCCGCCAGGGGTGATACAGTCGTGGCCGTGCACTTGACCAGCATGCGCTTCGTCGCCTCGCAGCCCGTCCCGACGGCCAGATTCTCTGAAGTGGCTTCGCTTGCGGGTGGTTACTTCGCCGCGACGGACAACAACGCGGTTGCCGGGAAGCCGGGGATCCGACTTTTTCGTATCTCCGCCGGCACTAGGCCGATGCTCGCCGCCGGAGTGGCCGCGGGCGAAACGCCGGAGGGCATCGCGGTCGACCACACCGGGCGGCAGTTTGTCGTGTCGAACATCAATAGTAATTCCATCATGCGCTTCTTCTTCGACGGCCACGGGCACGCGCGCTTGAGCGGCGTGGCCAAAACGGGCGCCAGGCCATACGGCATCGCTTTGGACGAGGCGCATGGGATGCTATTCGTGGCGGATAACGACACATCAACCGTCAGCGGCGCGGCGTCGCGCCCCGGGCTCGAAAAGTTTCGCCTGCCCTCGCTGCGACGGGTTGGCACGGCCGAAGCGACAGGGACGTCCAACGCCCTTCCGCTTGGGGTGGCAGAAGACTCACGGAGCCAACAGCTCTTCGTCACCAACGAGGGCGATGCGACGGTGACCGTGTTCTCGCTTCCCTCTATACGCCGGGTGGCGACCCTGCGCACCGGCCGGCTCCCCTGGCTGCCTGCGGTCGATGAGCCGGATCACCGCCTCTACGTACCTAGCGCCGGCGAGGATGTCGTCCAGCAGTTCGACACGCGAGGTTACGTTCGAGCGCAATCTGCGGAGCACGTCTGCGGATACCCCACAGCGGTCGCGCTCGTAGCAGCAGCGCCGAGCAGCCGTCGCACGGCATCGCCGCCACGAAGATCGCGCATCGCACGACGGAGGGGCTAAATATCCATGCGCGCAGCATACGCGACAAAAATGGGCGGCGACGCGCCGCTGAATAACTTGGAAATAGGCGAGCGGCCCGAACCGACCGCCGGCCCGGGGGAAGCGCGCATTCGCGTGCGGGCAGCCACTCTGAACCACCACGACTATTGGACTCTGCGCGGCGTCGTCGGATCACCGATCACGTTGCCGCGCATCTTGGGGTGTGACGCCGCCGGAGTTGTCGATTCGTACGGTCCTGACGCTCCTGCTGGGGTGCCGCCGCCGGGAAGCGACGTGATCGTCTACCAGATGAAATTTTGCGGCGAGTGCGGCGCGTGTGCGGATGGGGACCCGATGTTGTGCCGCCGCTTCGAGATGTTGAGCGATGTCGGCATGGAAGGGTCTTTTGCCGAATACGTCGTCGTCCCGGCGGTTCACGTCCTCCCGAAGCCCGCGCGGCTCTCGTACGAAGAAGCTGCTTGCTTGGGCACGACGTTTCTCACCGCTTACCGCATGCTGTTCGTCAAAGCGCAACTGCGGCCGGGTCAGACCGTGTTGGTACAGGGGGCAGCCGGCGGCCTTTCGACCGCCGCGATAACTTTGGCGGCCGCTGCCGGAGTGTTCACGATCGCTTCGTCGCGTTCGTCCGACAGACTCGAGGTCGCGAAGCGGCTGGGGGCACATGCGACCGTGCCGGGCGGGCGTGATGCGGCGAAGGCGATTTTGGGCCTCACATCAGGGGAGGGCGTCGACGCCGTCATGGAATCCGTCGGCGAGCCGACCTGGGCGACCAGCATGCGTGCCGTCCGAGCCGGCGGAGCGATCGTAGTGGCCGGAGCCACCGGAGGCCCAAACCCTCCGGCCGATCTGGCACGCATCTTTTGGCGCCAGATCCGAATCATCGGCTCCACCATGGGGTCGCTTTCCGAATTCATCGCATTGCTTCGATTCGTGGAATGCGCCGCGATCAAACCTTTAATCGACCGCATCTATCCGCTCGAGCACGCGCGGTCCGCAATCGAGCGCTTGGCCGCGGACGAGCAGGTGGGCAAGCTCGTTCTGAGCATCTAGAACAAGCCTATTGTGCAGTATAAGGGGAAATTCACGCTAGAACCGTTCGAGGGCTAACGTTCGGTCAGCTGCGGCCGATACATCCGCATAGGATTCGACTGCATTCGACTCACTTATGCTCGCGAGCCGCCGTCGGATCTCTGTGGGCCGGCTTTACCGCCGGCCCTTTTCTTTGCACCGCTCGCGGCGCGCGTCAGCTGCACTACGCTCGTCCCCGTGACGTCGAGCCGGCGAACGTGCTATGAAGAAAAAACGCGGCTGAGGAACCCGATGATTCCGGCGGCCAGAAACCCCAAGGCCGCCAGCACGCTAGCCGCAGGAGGCGCACTGGTCATGAACACGCTGGGATAGTGCGCCAGTAAAAAGCGCAGACGCACGCCGCTTTTCTGAATCGTTTTTCCGCTGACCGCGACGCTCCGCGACAAGCCAGGCCCGTGCTCCTCAGCGATGCCCACGATCAGAAACGGGATATCGATGCCCCGCTCTGGCAGCCCTTGGTAATAGGCCACGGAAACGACCCGGTGCAAAGCCGGAAGCGCGAAGCTGTCTTCCGGACGCCCGTCGACTTGGATCGGAAAGGTCAGATAGGCGGATAGAAACGCTGCGCCATCAGGCTGCGTCACCGTCACCGGCATGCCCCGCGGGGTCGCAGCATAGATCAGCGCCAAAGGACCCGTGACGCCGCGAAAGACGTACGCACCGCTGCGCACGATACCGCCCGGCGTCAACGCCGCACTTGTACGGCCGTTCTGCACCGTGACTGTGTCAGGATAGCGCCCGGCCGCAAGCAACTGCGCCGGCGCGTCCGGAAAGCGCAACTCAAGCGAACCGAGGCGGCCGGGGCGGAACGTTTGACCGGGCACGGCTTGGATGCGTTGCGGCTGGCCGACCACGAAAGCGGCGTACGTCAATGCCAAAGCGGCGATGGCGCCGCCCAAGCAGCCGAGGGCGGCGAAAAAATGCGCCGGCACTCGGGAACGCAAACCGCCGCCGCACCAAGCGAGCGAGGCCAGTCCCGCGACCGCGAAGACGACGGCCGCTTCCCAGGTGTGAGTCCATGCCGAATATGGCTGCTTCTGCGCGATCACCGCTATCGCGCACAAAACGATAGAAACGCTGAGCGAGAGGGGCCCAGCTCGCACTATCGGCTCAGCCCGGTCTTTATGCCCATGGGTTTGAGGCAACTCACCAATAACGCTCTTCCTGCCATGGATCGCCGTCATTGTGGTAGCCTCGAACCTCCCAAAAACCGGGCACGTCTTCGCTCGCGAACTCCACGCCAGTGCACCACTTCGTGCTTTTCCAAAAATACCGCTTGGGAATAAGTATCCTCATGGGGCCGCCATGGATCGGCTCGAGCGGCTGGCCCTCGTACTTGTACGCCAGCAAGACATCTTCGTCGTCCGCGACCGTAAGCGGGACGTTCGCAGCATAGCTGTTTGCTCCGTAGGTCAGCACGAACTTCGCCTCAGGCTGCGGTTCCACAAGGCGCATGACTTCGCGAAATGGTACGCCCTCCCAGGTGGAATCGAACTTCGTCCATCTCGTCACGCAATGAATGTCCGTCACCACCGTCTTGCTGGGCAAAGCGCAAAACTGCTCCCAGTAGAACTGCCGTGGACGACGCACTTTGCCGAAGATATTCAGGCGCCACGTTTTAGGATCGAAGCGAGGCACGGAACCGACATGCAGCACGGGAAAATCGCGCGCCGCGTACTGACCGGGCGGCAGACGGCTGTTTTCGCTGTCGGCCGCCCTCCGATTTGCCATCGATGCGAAGTTTCTAAGCATGAACCGCTATGGCCTAGGGGTTATCCTCCGGCACGCGCGACGAAAGGACACGTCGCGAGCCGCCAACGGCCACGGCCAAGTGCGACCGCTACGTCGATTCGAACAGTCGGGGAGCTTGGTAGCGCTCTCGAGGTTCAGTTTCCGCAAGAAACGTAGATCAGCCGATGTCGTTCATTTCCGCAACGAGGTCGCGAACTGCGCGCGCGGGATCCGGGGCTTGCGCGATGTATCGCAGGACGGACACGCGCGTCGCGCCGGCCGAAATAACTTCTCCGATCGAGCTTGGATCGATGCCGCCGATCGCGAAGAAGGGCTGGGCCGCGTGACCCGTCGCGTACCTGACGAGCTCCACTCCTGCAGCCGGTCGCCCCTCCTTGGTGGGAGTCGCGTGCACCGGCCCCACGCCGATGTAGTCGGCGCCCCCGGTTCGCGCGGCATCGATTTGGGCAGCCGAATGCGTGGACAGTCCAACGATGCGGTCCGGGCCGATCAGGGAACGCACGCCGGTGATCGACACGTCGTCTTGCCCGACATGAACCCCGTCCGCACCGCAAAGCAAGGCGATATCGCATCGGTCGTTGATGATGAAGGGAACGTTCGCGGACCGGCACAGCTGCGCGCAGGCAATGGCCGCTCCTAAAAGTTCGGCGTCTGTAAGGCGCCGTTCTCGGAGCTGGACCATTCCAACGCCGGCTCCGATCGCGGCCCTCAAGAAGGCTGCGAGCGGCGCTACGCGCGGCGTTGAGTCCATAACAAGGTAGAGCCGCACCCCGGCTAAAGCGTCTTTTGTATTCAGCGCTTAGCCTCCGCCCACCATGTGGGCGATCTCCAGCGCATCGCCTTGCCGCAAGAGCGTCGTGGAGTAAAGCCGCCGCGCCAGAGGCTCGCCGTTGTATTCCACCAAGACCTGTGCCGGCGCGAGCCTTAATTCCATCAAGAGGTCGGCGACCGACTCGCCGCGGCGCGCGCTGCGGCTCCGGCCGTTAGCCATGATCGAAATCATGTGCTCGCCGACGCGGCAGGCATCACTTCCCAATCTTTGAAGACGGCGTCGTATCCCATCCGCTCGAGGGCGGCCTTCACTTCGGCCGGCGTGCGGGTATCCTCAAGTTCGAACTGCTTCCCCGCCGAGCCGGGGGCGCCATAACCGCCTGGCTCGGTGCTCGAACCGGCGCTCATGTGCGTTATCCCGAGCGGGACCAGCCGATCCCTCAGCTGGGGAGTTTCACGCGTTGAGAGCGCGATGCCGGCCGTCGGCAGCGCCAAGCGGAACAGGCAGAGCAGCTGGACCAGCTGGCGGTCGTCCACCGGGTGATCCGCGACGAAGCCGCCGGCCGCCGGGTTGATGCGGGGAAACGACACGTTTATCTGCGAGCGCCAGCAGCGGCGTTCGAGATAGCGAGCGTGCCATAAGAGTGCGAGTGCTTCGAAGCGCCAGTCGGCGAGCCCCAAAAGCGCTCCGACGCCCAAGTGCCTGACGCCGGCGGCCCCGGCGCGTTCGAGAGCGTCGAGACGCCAATGATACTTCTTCTTAGGACCGCCGAGATGGTGCCGAGCATATATCGCCGGGTCGTAGGTCTCCTGGTAGAGCACGACGCCGTCGCAGCCGGATGCGACGTACGCGCGATACTGCTCCTCGTCAGCGGCCGCGATCTCGAGCCCGACGTACGGAGAAACCTTTTTCACCTCCTCGATGCTGCGGCACACGTAGTCGACATTGACGTACTTGGGATGTTCCGCCGAGACGAGAAGTATGTTTCGGAATCCGCGTTCCGCCAGAGTGACGGCCTCGCGCGAGATCTCATCCCGGGTCAATGTCTTGCGCCTGATATTCAGCCCCATCGAGAAGCCGCAGTACGTACAGGTACAGGCGCACTGATTGCTAAGGTAGAGCGGCGCGTACATCGCGATCGTCTTCCCAAAGCGGGCGACCGTCATTCGGTGCGCGATCTGCGCAAGATCCTCGAGCATGTCCGACCCCGCGGGTGACAGCAGAGCCGCCGCCGCTTCCAAGCTCGGGACGCCACCGGAAACTGCCGCCTGCGCCGCTTGGGCGTCGGCTGACGCGCCGCTTTCCAGCGCCGCCCGCACCGCTCCCGGATCCATTTCGCTTGAAAAAGGCACCGGCGCCGTCAGCGGGCCCCGCTTAGGAAACCGGTCAGCGGGCTGGACGCGGCCGCATACGTCAGTTCGGGCGCGCGTCCGGCCAGCCAGGCAGCGCGTCCGGCCAGCACCCCAAGCCGGAAAGCCTCAGCCATCCGGGCGGGATGGGCGGCAGCTGCAATCGCTGTGTTGACTAAAACAGCATCCGCGCCGAGCTCCATCGCCGCCGCAGCATGCGATGGCACTCCCAGCCCCGCGTCGACGATCACCGGCACGGTGGACTGCTCGATGATGATCTCAAGAGCCGCCTTCATCTTCAGGCCTCGCCCCGAACCGATCGGAGAAGCGAGCGGCATAACGGCAGCCGTTCCGACATCTTCCAGGCGTTTGGCCAGCACCGGATCCGCCTGAATGTAAGGCAAGACGGTAAAGCCGGCCTTCACCAATATCTCGCAGGCCTTGAGCGTTTCGAGCGGGTCGGGCATCAAGTAACGCGGGTCCGGAATCACTTCAACCTTGATCCATGTCGGCAACCCCGCGGATGCAGCCAATTGGGCCAGCCGCACCGCCTCCCGGGCCGTCGTCGCGCCCGATGTATTGGGCAAGAGAAGGTATTTGGAGCCGTCTATGAAGTCGGTGATCGGATTGGAAGGAGCATCCAGGTCGATTCGCCTCAGCGCCACGGTCACCAGTTCGGTCGCCGAGGCAGCCAGGGCGTCGGCCATCAGTTCCGGGCTCGAATACTTGCCTGTGCCCACGATCAGGCGCGACTCGAAGGCTCGTCCGCCCAGCACAAGCGCGTCACTCAATGCCTTGGTTCCCGTCGTTTCTCCGCAATGCCATTTCGTGTTACTATTTCTGCGGGCCAAGGTATATTCCCATGCGAATGAGTAGCGACCAAGCTACGCGGTGGTGAAAAGGGCGCCGATCCGCTAGTCACCGGTCCGTTATGATTTTGGAGGCGCAAGCGATGATAAACCGTCAATTCGACGCGGTCGCCGAACTGCAAGCCGCATTCCAAGTCCTGTCGAAAAACTGGATCCTGGCCTTACCGACCGCGATCGCTTCGTTGGTCGCCATCGTGTTCTTGACCAGCATGGCTGGCGCCACAGCCTTGTCGGTTCTCGGTGCCGGCAGTTTGAGCGGTCACCCCGGCGGCATGGCGGCCCTTTTGGGTATGGGGTCGATGACCCTGATCGGCGGCGGCGCTTTGATCTTCCTGATCACCGCGGTCGCGCATGCCACGGTGATCGGAGCAGCCGAAGACGCGTGGCGCGGGCAGCAGCCTGATTTATCGCGCGGTCTGAGCAGAGCAGTCGCAAAGTTGCCGAGCATCATCATCGCCGCCATCATCCTTGCCGTCGCGGCTATGGTCTGCGCCATTTTGGTCATCGCGGCGGGATTGGGCCTGCTGCTGCTGCTAGCTCTGGGGTTTACAATGATGTACGTGCTGCCGGCCATCGTGGTAGGCAGCGAAAGCGGAACGTCCGCGCTGGGCGCATCGTGGCGCCTGTCGACGCGCAACTTCGCGCCGAGCATCGCCGCATTCATCGGAATCGTGGCCGCGTACATCGTCGGCGGCCTGGTCAGCGCCACCATCGGCCACGTCCCCGTGCTCGGATGGATCGCGGCCTTCTTCGTGGGCGGTTTGACGTCGGCGTTTGCGGCGCTGGTTTCCGTGCGCTTTTACGACGTGCTAGGCGGTGCCGCTGTCCAACCGTTGGCTGCCGTCGACTTACCGCCTCGCGACATCCCGCCGACGATCTAAAAGAGCGTCGCGGCGAAGGACTGGCGGCGGCGGCTAATTGCGGAGCCGAGCGGCTAGCGACCGAATACCGAGTCGGCGATTTTCGCGTTCAGTTCGAATTTGCCGAACGCCGAGACGACGTGCGCCTGATAGGAGGGCAGCTTGAAATCCGCCGTCTGTGTTTTCGGCAGCACCCATTCCCCGAGGCGCTGGTTGTGCTCGTCCATGGAGATGACCCCACCGTTGCGGTAGAACCACTGCTCTCTCACGATCGCGTAGTCGGAGGAATCCGTCGCGACCAGCATGTGGTCGACGTTTCCGTCGTGCTTGGGTACCAGCTTTAAGGTGTAGCGCTCGCGCCCGCCGTCGCTCGTCACTGAGGCAAGGCTGATGTCGTACGCTTGTCCCCAAGTGCTCGGGCTGCCCATGGACGCGTAGAAGTGCTTGAACTCTTGCGCGACGACGGGAACCGTGTCGAAATCCAACTCGGCTTTGTCCGGCTTCTTATAGTAGTACGTGCCGTCCAGCGTCGGATGCATCGTGATGAAGGAGTGAAGGTCGACGTCGAAATGGATGCGCACCTTGTAGGATTGCAGACTTTCGTTGGTTGCAGCCATCTTGGCGACGATGTCGGAGGCGCGCGGTGCGTCGGCCGCAGCGCGGCCGGCGAACGTGACGGCCGCGGTCAGGGTCGCGGCGAACAAAAGTTTCGGTATTGTCATGGTAAAGCAACGGATCGGCGGCCGCGCGCGTTGCTCCCGCGACCGTCCGGATTGCGCCGTCCGGCAGGCGCTCGAGGGCAAGCCGCCCGGCCGCCTCCAATCCGTCATTCGGCCTCGAGGTTGAGCTTTTTCGTGATCGGCAGCGTGAGGTTGCTCGAGTGCGCCGGCTGCAGCTTGTTCTTCGGGCTTATGTAGGCCATCGCCTGATTGACGGCGATGGCGGCTTCCGACGTGCCGCAGGCGATGAGTTTCAGCTTGCCGGCGTGATGGATGATGTCGCCTGCCGCATAGATGCCTTCGACGCTGGTCTGCATGGTGACCGTGTCGACGACCACTCCGCGAGCTTCCACCTCGATGCCCCACTGCTCCAACTCACCCAGATCGGACACGAAACCCAACGCACACAAGAGGGCGTCGCATTCTTGCGTGATCTGCTCTTTTGTCTTACGATTGGCATAGGTCACGGCTTCGACTTTGCCGTTGCCGTGAACGGCCGTCACTTCGAAATCGGGGTGGCGGATCGCGATCGTCGAGTTGCGCATCTGCTCGACGGTGTGAGAATGCGCGCGGAACGCCGAGCGGTGCACGATCGTCACGTCCGCCGCTTTGGGGGCGAGAGCCAGAGCGTAATCGACGGCCGAGTCCCCCCCTCCCACGATGACCACTCGCTTGCCGGCAAAGTCGTCGAAGCTGCGAGCGTAGTAGTAAAGCCCTTTGCCTTCGAAAGCGGCGGCGGAGGAAGCCGGAAGCTTGCGCGGGCTGAATGCTCCGATGCCGGTGCAGAGGATCAACGTTTTCGTCCAATGCTCTTGTCTGTCAGTCGTGATTTTGAGGTAACCGTCTTCGAGCCGCGCGATGGAGGTGACTCGCTCTTCCAAGCACACCGCGTGCGGCCATTGCATAGCCTGCTCGACACAGGCATCGACGAGCGTCTGGGCGAGCACCGCCGGGTAGCCGGGCATGTCGTAGATGTATTTTTCCGGGTACAGAGCGTATAGCTGGCCGCCTAGCTCCGGCAAGATGTCGATGACTTTTGCTTTCGCTCCACGCATGCCGGCGTAGAAAAGCGCGAACAACCCGGTCGGGCCTCCTCCGATGACCGTGATATCGAATAGCTCCACGAGACGTGCTTTGACGTGCGGCGCGGCTTCTTCTCCTGCGCGAGCGCAGGGAGGCCGCGACGGGGAGCCGTAGGTTGCGCGCATGCTTCCTTCTTCATCGACCTACGCAGGCTGGCTCGCCCTCATCCGTCTGTACACGGGATTTTTTTGGATCATGCACGGTCTGGGGAAGATACGCAATCCCCAGTGGGCCGTGCCGGGGGGAGATTGCGCCGCCCTTATCGGTCAGATGAGCCAGCACACCGGCGGTCCCTACCACGACTTCATCACGAACATCGTGATGCCCAACGTGACCGTCTTCGCTCAGCTCGTGGCCTGGGGCGAAACGCTGGTCGGCGTGTCGCTGCTGCTTGGTTTGCTGACCCGCTTGGGCGGGTTGGTCGGCGTCGTGCTCGCGCTCAACTACTGGGCGGCGAAAGGCGACTACGCGCATCTGAGCGGCTATACGACGTACGACATCGCCGCGGCCGTCTTGAGCTTCATCAGCTTGGCGCTGCCGACCGGTAAAACGATCGGTTTGGACGGGCTGATGGGGCGGCGCCCGCGTATCGATCGTGTCCGGCAAGAGCCGGCACTCGCAGGGACCGCTCCGCCATAGGTGGGGTACGGCCCGGTCCAGAAAACGTAGGGTCCACTAAGCAGACGCCGCGGAGGTTCCATGCTGACGAAGGTCCGACGCTACACACTCGACGATTTGGCGGTCTCTCCGGGAAAACGGGCTCGCCTGCACCGTTTCCTGTACGAATACGGGCCCGGAAACGGGACGCTGCTGCTGTTGCCCATCGATCAAGGCATCGAGCATGGGCCGGTGGATTTTTTCGACAATGCCGACAGCATCGATCCCGACTTCGAATATCGGCTCGCGCTCGAAGGCAATTATTCGGGAATCGCACTGCATTACGGTCTTGCCGCCAAGTACTTCCCAAAGTATGCGGGCAAGGTGCCGCTTCTGCTCAAGATCAACGGCAAGACAAACATACCAAGCGACGATGAGCCGTTCTCTCCGTTGACCGCCTGCGTGGAAGACGCTGTGCGGGTCGGCGCAGACGCCGTCGGCTACACTTTGTACGTCGGCAGCCCGCGCCAAGACGACGATTTAGCTCAGCTTGCCGAAGTGCGCCAGGACTGCGACCGCTACGGCATGCCGTTGGTCGTGTGGTCCTATCCGCGCGGCAAGGCTATCAAAGAAAAAGGCGGCCAGGACTCTTTGTACGCCGTCGATTATGCGGCTCGCATGGCGTGCGAGATGGGAGCCGACATCGTGAAGCTGAACGTACCGGTGATGGGCAATCCCGACAAGCAGCCCAAACCGTACAACACGTTGTCCATGTCGGAAGAAGACGCGTTGCGCAAGATAGTGAAATCGGCCGGCCGCACCCTGGTGCTGATATCCGGCGGCAGCAAGGTCGGGGACGACGACCTGCTGCGCAAAGCTCGTCTGGGCATGGAGGCCGGCGTTACAGGTCTCATCTTCGGCCGCAATCTATGGCAGCGCAAGTATGACGATGCGCTGGCTGTCACGGGACGCATCCAGGAGATACTCAAAGCCTACTCCGCCTGAATTTCGACCAAGCGCCGCGACGAAAGCCGCGACCCTACATCACGGATGACGTATCTAGCCACGGACGTTAGGTCCGTCCGTGCCTAGCTCGCGGATCTAAAAACAAGCGCGCCGTCGGCGGCCGCGTCGACTTCGACGGCCTGGCCTTTCACGAACTCGCCCGCCAGCATGGCCTTCGCGAGCGGCGAACGCAGCCTGCGCTCGATAATGCGTCGCAAGATGCGCGCACCCTGACGCGGGTCATCGGCCTCGGCCGCGATTGCGTCCAGTGCGGCGTCGCAGAGCCTCAGCGCGATGCCTTGTTCGGCGGCGGCCATGATCAGCGGCCTTGCCAAGAGCTCGGTCACGGCGCGCAGCTGGCGCCCATCCAGTGCGCGAAACACGATAACGTCGTCGAGCCGGTTCAGCAATTCGCTTGGGAATATCGCGCCGAGCGTCGCCAAGTCTTCGCCTTCGTCTGCGTGCGCCGTTAAAATGACGAGCGCATTGCGAAAGTCTACTTGGCGCGATTGCGCGTCGGTCAGCCGGCCGTCATCGAGCAGTTGCAAAAACAGCGAAACCACCGACGAATCCGCCTTGTCTGCCTCGTCGAACAACACGACGGAGTAGGGCCGTCGGCGCACCGCTTCAGTCAACTCACCGGCACGCTCGTAGCCGACGTAGCCGGGGGGCGCCCCGACCAGCCGGGCGGCGGAATGCGGCTGAGAAAACTCGGACATGTCGAAGCGCAGCAAGGCATCATCGCTGCCGAAAAGCGCCGCCGCCGTGGCGCGCGCCAGCTCGGTCTTTCCGACGCCCGACGGTCCCACGAAGAGCAGCCCGCCAAGGGGGCCCCGGTGTTCCTTCAGCCCTGCGCGCGTCCGTCGCACGCAGTCGGCCACAGCGCTTACCGCGGAATCTTGCCCGATCACTCGCTGGCGGAGAAGTTCCTCGAAGTGCAGGAGCTTTTGGGCTTCCGCTTCTGCCAGCGTGTCGAGCGGTATGCCCGTCCAGCCCGACACGATCTTCGCCACAGCTGCCCGGTCGACCGTGGACTGGCCGGCCAATGCGACCATCGCGCACGCTTCATCGAGCAAATCGAAGGCTTTGTCGGGAAGACGGCGGTCGGCGATGTAGCGCGCGCTAAGCTCGACAGCAGCGGAGAGCGTCTCATCCGGGATGCGCACGCCGTGGTGCGATTCGTAGCGCGAGCGCAGACCCGACATCATGTCAAGCGTCTGCTCGGGCGTCGGCTCTTCGATGACGATAGGCTGGAAGCGGCGTTCGAGCGCCGCATCGCTCTCTATGTGACGTCGGTACTCATCGAATGTCGTCGCGCCGATGCACCGGATGTCGCCTCGCGCGAGCGCGGGCTTCAACATGTTTGCGGCATCCACGGTGGACCCTTCGGCGCTTCCCGCTCCGACTATCGTGTGCAATTCGTCGATGAACAGTATGACGTCTTCGGGAGTGCGCCGCAGTTCTTCCAGCACTCGATTGAGCCGCGACTCGAACTCGCCGCGGTATTTCGTTCCCGCGACCACGCCCGCAAACGAAATCGCGACGATACGGCGGCCGAGCAGTGACCGCGGCACGTCAGCCGAGGCGATCCGCAACGCCAGTCCTTCCACTATCGCGGTCTTTCCGACGCCGGCCTCACCGATCAGCACGGGATTGTTTTTCGTGCGTCGCGCGAGTATGCGCACGACGCGTTCGATCTCCAGCTCGCGGCCGATGACCGGATCGATTTTTCCCTCCAGCGAAAGTTGCGTCAGATCGCGGGAAAAGGAGTCGAGCGTGGGGGTCTTCGACCGCGCGAACAATCCAGCTGCTCGCTGGGGCTTTGCAGAACCGACGTCTTGAGCTTTGCGCTCCGACAAAACGGCGGCTCCCAGTCCGGCGGCCAAAACCGCCAGGGCCGCCCCTCCCGCTCCGATAAGGCGCCCCCGCATACGCGCCGCCATGCAACCGGCGCACAAGGCCTGCACGACGATGCGGCCGCCGCGCCAACCGGCATCGCGACCGCTTGCCGGCTGTTTGCCGCAACTTTCGCAGAGACTCTCGCCCATATCACCCTCCGCCGCTCGGCCACACGTCGAGCAACGAGCGGACGATGCGCGCCGTGGCTCCCCAAATTCGGGCGCCGTCGACGAGGTATTCGCAATACCTCAGGCTGGTACCGCCATGCGGCCCGGAATTGACGCGTTCGGCGGCGCTCTCCTTGAGGACTTGTATATCGACCGCAAAAGGCCGCGCGACTTCGCGAGGGTCTGCGATGAGCCGTGGAAGCTTTTCGATGTAGCCGACGACCGGCGTGATGATATAGTTGCTGACGGTCGTCTCGGCGTCGTCAAGAGTTCCGAGCACGGCGATGCATTCGCTTTGCAGGCCCAGCTCTTCACGCGTTTCGCGCAAGGCGGCCGCCTGGGACGAGGAGTCTGTGGGCTCGACCCCACCACCGGGAAAACAGATCTCACCCTTGTGATCGACGACCATATCGCTGCGTTCGAAAAAGAGCAGCCGCAGCCGGTCGCCGCCGACGATAGGAACCAAGACGGCCGCACGCCGCGCCCGCTCGTCGGTCAACAGCCGGCCGGGACGGCCCGCGAGCCTGGCTCGCAGTTGGTCGATCACGGGCGGGCGGTGCGCCGCGGCAGAATCGCTCAGTTCAACGAAAACCTTGCGCTGAAAGGCGCTCGCATCCGCCGGATCGCGCTCCTTTGAGCGGAGTGAGTGGCACGGATGCGCCTGATCTCATCGTCCAACAGCTTCAACTCCTCATGCAGCCGTTGCGCAGCGGATTCCGACTCCAAGAGGCGCTGCTTGGCCGCCGTCTCCACTTGTAAAGCATCGGCGACAATGTAGGAAGCGGCGACCGGATCTTCAGGCAGCTGAAGCGGCTCCAAATCTTTGCCCGGCACGGAGAGCAGCGCCTGAAGGTAATCTTTGAAGCGCTCGAGTGCGGTCTCGCGCAAGCTGTGCGCCGCATCCGAAGGGCCGACCGGCTCGTCCAGATACGACACGAGAGCGGTCCAAAAAGGCGTCTTGCCGATGACGCGCTGCGTCTCAAAGCGGCGCACGCCGCGGGTCACGATGAAAAGACGGCCCTGCGGCAGATGGGTGACTTCTCGGATCTCCGCCGTAGTGCCGACCTCGACCGGATCGACGTCGCCTGCTTCCTGGCCGTTGCGGTCCAGCACGACGCCGAACGGCGCTCTGCCGGCGATGCACTGGCCGACCATGTGCTTGTACCTGTCTTCAAAGATATGCAGGCGTAGCGTGACTCCGGGCATGAGCACGGTGCTCAGCGGAAACAACGAAAGGGTGGCATCCATAACGGCTGGTCGGCCGGCCTTCTAGAGCGGAAAAGGGCAGCCTGAAAAACTTTGGCTCACGCGTTGTGCGCGAACTCCTCCCGCCAGGCTACGGCTATCTTTTGCAGCGTGCGCTCTTCGACCCGCTCCGGGTCATCCTCGAACGCGTCTAATTCTGTCACCATGCGCAGCAACGCCGGCATGTCGATGTCACGAGGATCTTCATCGGGGTGAGCTTGGACGAGCTCGAAGCCGATATCGTCGACATCCTGCCAAGTCAAACCCATCGGCGGTACTCCCTTCCAAATCGAATGCGGAGCGCAGGAGTTGGGCGTCCTTCCCTGACGGACCTTTTGGGGCCGTGCAGACGCTATGTGATTCCCATGATGTTGTAGCCCGCATCGACGTAGAGCACGTGACCCGTGATGGCGCAGGACAGGTCGCTCGCTAAGAACACCGCGGCATTGGCCACATCGTCGGCGACGGCGTTGCGCCGCAGAGGCGACTTCGCGGCGACGTCCGAGAGTATGCTCGTGAATCCACCGACGGCGCGAGCCGAAGCGGTTTTGATAGGGCCCGCCGAAATCGCGTTGACGCGCACGCCGCCCATCTGTCCCAAGTCGGCCGCCAGGTATCGCACCGACGATTCCAATGCCGCCTTCGCCACGCCCATGATGTTGTAGTTCGGGACCGCGCGCACTGATCCCAGATAGGTCAGCGCGACGACTGAGGCGGCATCGCTGAAAAGAGGAGCCAGTTCGCGGCACAGAGCGACTAAGGAGTACGCGCTGACATCCAGAGCTAAAGCAAAGCCGGCACGCGACGTCGCCAAGTATTTTCCGCTGAGCTCTTCTTTGCGTGCGAACGCAATGCTGTGCACCAAGGCGTTCAGCCGCATTCCGCTTTCGCTCAGCAGCCCGTGCAGATCGGCGATACTTTGGTCGGCCGAGACGTCGCACTGGGCCACAACGCTTTGGCCCAGTTCCTGAGCCAATTTGTCGACCTCCGGCTTGGTCCGTTCACCTTCATAGGTGAGCACGAGCGACGCGCCGTGCGCGCGGTAGGCCCTCGCTATGGCGGTCGCGATGCTCCAACGGTTGGCGACGCCGGAGACGAGTGCCGTCTTGCCGGCCAGGAGATGTGCGGACTCGGTCGCCGTCATTAGCCGCTATTTGATTCCCAAGGACAATCTCTCGTTCACGTGTTCCCAGTTGATGACGTTCCACCAAGCCTCTAGGTAATCTGCCCGGCGATTTTGATACTTCAGGTAATAGGCGTGTTCCCACACGTCGTTCCCGAACACCGGCTGCAGGCCTTGCGAGATAGGATTGTCCTGGTTTGGGGAGCTGAGGACCTGCAGTCTTCCGTCTGCCGAACGCGCGAGCCAAACCCAACCGCTGCCGAATTGTTTGGTGCCGGCTTCGTTGAACTGCTTCTTGAAGGCCGCGAAATCGCCAAACGTCTTGTTTATGGCATCCGCGATCGCTCCCGTCGGGGAACCACCACGATTTGGGCCCATTATCTGCCAGAACATGGAGTGGTTGACGTGGCCGCCGCTGTTGTTTTTGACTACCGCCCGGATGTCTTCTGGGACTTTGTTCAGGTCGCGCAGCAATTCTTCGGCTCCCGTGCCGGCAAGCTCCGGGTGTTTGTCGATCGCAGCGTTCAAATTGCTGACGTACGCGGCGTGGTGTTTGTCATGATGCAGCAGCATCGTTTCACGGTCGATGTAAGGCTCCAACGCGTCGTAACCGTAAGGGAGCGCAGGCACCTGAAAAGCCATTTCATCATCCTCGTGTTGGTGAGTCGCTTAAGTGAAGTCCCCTGCTTTTTGAGCCGGTCGCCTCAACTCCTAGCCGAAAACCCCGCACGGCGGCGCGACTCGGCAGGGGCAGGGCGACTTAGACGCAAGCCGAGGAGGGAGTCGCCCGATGCCAGGGGGTACATAGGCTTCGAATCTATGCGAGTCACCATCAGGCTGTTCGCCTCTCAACGGGAGGCGGTGGGAATGTCTTGCATCGAGGCAGACCTTCCGACGGCCGCCACGGCTGCGGACGCATTTGCCCATACCTGCGCACGCCATCCCAAGCTCAACCATGCGGCGCAAAGCACCGCTTTTGCGGTCAACCGCCGGCACGTCGGGCCGGGTACGGTTCTCTGCGATGGCGATGAGGTATCCTTTCTGCCGCCGGTCGCCGGCGGATGAGCGGGCGTTTCCACGTCAGCGAACATCCGCTCCAGGAGGCGCGGGTTTCCGGCATGGTGAGCGACGGCGGCGCAGGCGGTCTTGTGACGTTTGTCGGTCGGGTACGCCCGCACTCCGACGGCCGTCAAGTCGAAAGGTTGGAATACGAGGCCTATCCCGAGATGGCCGAAGCCGCCTTCGGCGAAATCGCGTCGGAAGCGCAGCGGCGGTTCCGAATCCTCGACGTGGCCATCCATCACCGCGTCGGCAGTCTAAAACCCGGGGAGATCGCCGTCGTGGTCGCTGTCGCGGCGGCCCACCGCGGCGACGCATTCGAGGCCTGTCGTTTCGTCATCGATCGCTTGAAAGAGCTCGCTCCGATATGGAAAAAGGAGCATTATGGTGGCGGCGCGGTGTGGATCGGCGCCTTTTAAGCGCCGGCGGATATGTGCAAGCCGAACTCATTCGGCAACCAGGTCCCGAGCACGTAGCCGAGCAGTCCCGCTCCAGCCCCGATTGCGAATGTTTCCATACCGGAGACCACGAGGTTTGTGTCGGCGACTTTTGCTTTGACGACGCCCACTCCGAAGAGCGCTAAGGCCGCGAGCAGGATCGACGTGATCAGCGCGGGCGGCCCGTTGAGGAATACGTAAGGGGCCGTCGGGACAATGGCGCCCACCAAGAAGGACAACGCCATGACCCCCGCGTCTTTGAGCGGGTTCCCGTGCGGTTCGATATCGAGGCCCAGCTCTTCGCGTGCCATGACCTTGAGCATGCGCGCTTGATCGCCGGAGACTCTGATCGCCGCGTCGCGTGCTTGCTCGAGCGGCATTCCTTGGCGGCGATATATCTCCACTAATTCGGCCATCTCTTCGGCCGGGTGTTCTTGAAGCTCGCGGCGCTCCTGTTCGATTTCGGATCGCTCCACGTCACCTTGGGCTTTCGACGACAAGTAGCTGCCCGCGGTCATGGCAACCATCCCCGCGAAGCCCGACGCCAAGCCGGCGAACAGGATGTCCGCGCGGCTCGTATGGGCACCGAAAAACGAGGAGACGACGCTGACGGTCGTGAGCACGCCGTCTTGGCCCCCGAAAACCAATTCGCGGATGCGCGACCGCGACGCGATGCGCTGGCGCTCCTGCGTGATCTCCGCCGGGCCGGCCATCTTGGTCGGCAACCTTCCGCCGGTGCGCGGCTGCGGTCTGCCGGGAGCCGCCGGGCGCGCCGTCTTGCCCTGCACCGCCGCAACCCCAGGCGCTCGGCCCTGCGCGGGACCCGAAGGATCTTGAACTCCGATGTTTTCGATGCGTTGAAGGGTTCGCGCGAAAAGCGCGGCGTGGTGCTCCTCGCGTCTGAGGGCGAGAGCGAACGCCCTCACGGCATCCTCGCGGCCTTCGGCTCGGGCCTCGGCGATGTAGCGCGGATAGGTCAAAGCACTCTCGCGAGCTTCGTCTTCGATGACTCGCCGCAGGTTGTCGACCGTGCTTTTGACGGCTTTCAAGGCCGTCAGATGTGCCATGGCGTGGACGATCTCCGCGCCGGCCGCTTCCATAAAAGCTTCGGCTGCTTCGGGATACCCTTCATTCATGGCTTGCGTGGCGTATGCGGCATACAGCCGCTGCGTCTTTGCCTCATCGGCAAACGCCACCCAAAGATTCAAGTCGGTCTTGCTGACGGACGACTTCATGAACGCGTATTCAAGCGCGCCGTCGGCTGTCCATGCAGCACGCTAGAGTATCGTGCGATCCTTCCACGTTTGGCCCCGGCCGCTCAGCGTCCGCCAAGCCGACGCCGCCATGACGGCCGCGATAAACGCTCCGGCCACGGGCGTGCCGAGGATTGCGGGGGAGCGAGCTCCGACGGCCGGATCGCGCAGCGCGCGGACGACAAGGGCGGCGCCGACGCCGAACGCGCACAGACCGGCTAAGGTCCGTTCCCGAAGCTTCCAGCCGCGTCGCTCGTGCACAACGAGCAGCGCCCCCACGAGGGGCAACGGCATGACCATCGCCGCAGCGATAGCCGCGATGAAAGCGGCGGCCAAGATCGGGTTGCGCCGCACGCCCTCGTAGAGATTCTTGCGCCACCCCTCCCACATCTCTGCGAATCCATGGTACATCCGGACGCGCACCAGCATGCTGCCGTCGAACAGGCGAATGCGGTAGCCGAACGCTTTCAAGCGCTCCGCGAGCGCCCTGTCTTCTGCGATTTCCGAACGGACCGCAGCGTGGCCGCCGCAGCGAAAATACGCCTCACGCCGCACGAGAATGAAGCCGCCCCACATCAAGCCGACCTGCGACGCCGAATCGTGGATCGCGAACAGCGGAAATCCCGTCGCGATGAGCGATGCCATGGCGGGCAGAACAATCGACTCCCATGCAGTGCCGGCCTCCAGCGTGGCTGTCAGCGAAATCGCATCGGCACCGCTCTCCTGGGCGGCGCTCAGAGCGAGCGCCACGGTGCGCTTCTCCATGCGCATATCCGCATCGCTGAACAGCAACCAGGCGCCTTTTGATTTCCGCGCGCCGATGTATGCGGCCCACGGCTTGCCCACCCATCCCGCAGGCGGCGGCGGGCAGGATACCACATCCACGCGGCGATCAGCTGCCGCTTCACGACAAGCCTGCGTCACCGTATCGTCAGTCGAGTCATCGTCCGCGATGAGTATCTCGACCGGGACGTCGAGCTGAGCGCAGGCGGCCCGCGTCCATGCGGTGACGTTGCGCGATTCGTTGCGCATCGGCACGACGATGGAGACTAGGGGAAGGCCCTCAGCTACAGACGCGCTTTGCGGGCCGCATCGGACGCGCAGCCGCCGACACAGACGGCGGTCGGCCAATGCCGCGCCGATCGCGTAGACCCATATCGCTGCAGCCGCGACCTCCAGGCAAAGCAAAAAGGTGAGACCGCCGGTCTCACCTTTTCCAGTCGCGCAGGAGCGCTTAGAACTCGTCTTCCGTGCTTTCGGGTTCGAACTCTTGCTCCTCGTCACCGTAGCCTTCCTCGAACTCCTCTTCCTCTTCAAACTCGTCCACCGCCAAGACAGAATCCGCGGAGTCATGATCACCGCGGCCGCGCGGCGTGCTCTCGATCGCGTCTCCCCTCTTGCCTCGGCCAGCGCTGCCTCGGGTACTGCGGGGAGTTCTCGATGAAACCGATTGCTTTGTGTCCGAGGGCGGCATGGTCGTGGACCGGGAGCCGCGAGCGCTTCCCGACCGCTTTGTTTGCGGCTTCGATTCTTTCGTCGAAACAGCGCTCTCGCGGCCGCCGGCGGCTGATTTTTTATCGCGTGTCGGCGGCCGTGTAGATTTGGGAGCCGACTTCTTCGCCGCCGGTATTTTCGAGGCGCTCTTGGCGCTCGTTTTTGCCTTGCTGCGGCCCGCAGAGGCGCTCTTGGCGCTCGTTTTTGCCTTGCTGCGGCCCGCAGATGCGCTCTTCTTTCGGCCGCCTGTACCGGCGCTCTTACGGACGCCCCCGCGGCCGGATGTCGTCTTGGCGGCCGACTTTGCGGCTGGGCTCTTGCGCTTTTTCGCAGCGCTCTTGGGCGCTTTGGTCTTCCTCGCCGTGCTCCGCTTTTTGCTCGTCCGCCTCATGTCAGCCCTCCCAATGCCGTTGCGATGCGCGCGGATTGTCGCACAGCGCGGCAGTCTCCTGCATGCGCCACGAATTTACAGAGGGCGCGTCGGACGAACGTTTAGCAGCCGGTCGCCGGTCCCTACTTCGACCGTTTCGCCCTTCACCGGAGTCAGCGTCGCAACTAGCGCGCACGTGCCGATATGGTCCAGGCGAACGTGGACTTGCCCCTCATACAATCTGCCGCTGCTGCGGGCCAAGATAGAGCGCCGGCTTGTTCGCGGCCCGGCTCCGCTGCGGCGCACGAGCCCCGCCTCGCACTGGCCGACGAAAGGATCGCGGAACAGCAGGCTGACGTTCAGCACATCGCCAGGATGGTACACTTCTTGTCGAGGAGTCACTTCCGCGCGCTCGATAACCATAAGGGCGCCGGTACGTTCGCGTCCGGCTCGTCGCGCCCTTTGCCGCCCGGATCCATGGCCGCCGATTCTGCGCCGCGCGGGCAAGGCTGCGGCGCAGCGACGGCGGTCGCTGCGGGCCTTCCCTCCGCTCGGCTTTCGGCGCAGGCGGCGGCCCTTGGGTCAGTTCGTGCGGCGCCATCGAAATCTGTGATGCAGCGCACGCAGCCTGCGATGTGACGCGGCGCGCAGCCGTGAGGCTGTCACGCTGGGTCCCGGCCTTTTGTCGAACACAATAAGGATAACAGGAGGAAGGCCGCCATACTTCGATCAGCCGCTCCGGTCAGCAGCAATGTCACGCCTCAGGGTTCGCACGAGCGTGCGGCGGCAGGACTTCACTCAGGCTCTTCGGTTCCCTGGCAGTCTTCCTATTACTCCGCTCTGCTTGCATTGACGTCGGCACGGCCGGACGACCACTTCTTCGCCAACTTGCACGCGACGATGCGCGCGTACGTCGACGCCCCGATATTCATCGCGGCCATGTGCGATCCCAGCACACCTGACGGCTTCCGCATCCGATACCAACGCAACGTCGAAGACCGCAATTCGCTCGCCGTCATCGACCGAAGCTTCATCGATCAAGCGTTGCGCGCGAACAAAGTGATGCTGTTCGGCAAGGTCAGCACGCTTCCCACGGGCGGCTTTTTGCGCTCGACCGACGACAACGGCGGTTCGGTCATCGTCGCGCCGATGCGTCAAGAGGAGAAGATCATCGGCTATCTCGCCGTCCGCAATCCCTTAGAC
>JACRUD010000046.1 GCA_014304875.1 Vulcanimicrobiota bacterium | reverse complement strand
CATGCGGCGCCTGCTCTAGCCCGAGACGATGGGTGATGGCGAACGAGGGGTCGATGTCGCCCTGCTCGATTCTATGGAGCACCCACCGCATCGTGACCTGACCACGCCGGGTTCGGCGCAAGTCGCGGCGAAAACGTCGGCATGAAAGACAGCATCATCAAGGTGATGTTCGCGGCCGTTTTCGTCACGATCCTGATCCCATGCTCCGCGCCGCATGCCGCCGCATCCACGCCGGCCTTTGGACCGCCCGGATCCCTCGTCAATTTCCAGCGGATCGCTGCTCCGCCGCACGCATCGGCATGGCGCGTCCGCTACGTCTCGACCGGCCTAGACGGAAAACCGATCGAGGTCGGCGGCGTGGTGATCGCTCCCGATTCGCCGGGCCAAAACCGCGCGGTCGTCGGCTACGCGCACGGGACGACGGGCATCACCGACGCGTGTGCGCCGTCGGCTCGCGATCCGAAATTCAAATTGATGACCGGGCTCGAGGACATGATCGCGCACGGTTTGGTCGTGGCGGCTACCGACTACCCGGGTTTGGGAACTGAGGGAGTGCATCCGTATCTGGTAGGGATCAGCGAAGGGCGTGCCGTTCTCGATTCGGTGAGAGCCGCGCGCCACATTGCCGCAGCGCGCGCTTCCGCACGCTTCATACCGTGGGGGTATTCGCAAGGCGGTCACGCGTCGCTGTTCGCCGGACAACTCGCGTCTAGTTACGCTCCCGAATTGAAGCTGGTCGGGATCGGTGCGGGCGCGCCTCCCACGGACCTGTACGAAACGATCAAGTTCCACATCGATCAAAACCGCAATAAGATACTGGCTGCCTACCTTTTGGCGTCGTGGTCAGACGTCTACCGGCTGCCGTTGGACAGGGTCTTGGACTCGCGCTCCATGCGCGTGCTGCGTCTGGCGGCCAGAACCTGTCTTATCACGAAGTTCGATACCATCGTAGCGGCGTTCCATAACCTCAACCTCGGTAATAAATTTCTCAACGAGCGGATGCACCAGAACGAGGCCTGGAATAAGCGTTTCCAGGACAATGCGCCGGGCATCACTCCCGCCACCCCGTACTTCATCGCGCAAGGCTTGACGGACACCATCGTGCCGCCCCAAGATACGGTTCGCTATGTCAAGCGCGCTTGTGCGGGCGGCGATCGGGTGGATTACGCGCCGCTTGCCGGGATGGGGCACCTGACCGCCGACCCGGACGCGGCGAAATTGGCCGTCGCGTGGATGACGCAGCGCTTCGAAGAAAAATCTGCGCCGTCGAATTGTGGGTCGCTTCCTTAGGGAGACCCACGCCTTAGGCTGCTCCACGAGCCGTCTCCGTACCGGAAACCTCTAATAGTCCGTACTGCCCAGACTCGAATCTCCGTGCTCGTACGGATTTTCCGGCCGTCGCAATCGCCTATCATTTGAAGCATAAAGCGAACCGAATTGTCGGGCGCTGCAAGTGAGAAAGCGAGCAAAACCATGGACAACGATGCCAAAAAGCACGTGCAAGAGCGAAGCGATGATGGTGAGGATCGCCGAGTGACGTTCGTCCGCGTGCCCAAAGGAGCGAACACCTCGATCTTCGGCGGCTGGGGAGTGAAGATCTAGCATTCCGACGATTCGAGCACGAGGGCGCCCCCCATTGAAGGCGCCCTCGTCATTTAGAAACTGGGGTGAAACGGTCATGAAAACCGAAAAAAAAGAACGCACGGTTTGCTTTAAAGGCGCTTTGATCGCGCTCGCCGGTTCAGTTTTGTTCGCGGGGCCATCGCCCGCGTCCGCGCAGCAGCCGCAACTGTCCGACGCTCACGCCATCGTAGAACGCATCATCGAACGCGACCCATCCTTGCGAAGCTTCCAAGCCCGCGTCCACGTGGACGTCCGGCTGTTGAGCTTTCCCTTCGTCTCGCCCAAGCTCGACGGCACGTCGTATTTCAAACGCCCGAATGACTACGAAGTCATCTTCGACAACGTTCCCGGCTATGCTAAGGGGTTTAAGAAGATGTTCGCCGACATCGGCGACCCCGCGTCCTGGGAACGCGATTGCGACGTCGAGGACGACGGCGCCCGATTCGTGGACGGCCGGCGGCTTTTGGCATTGCGCATGACGAAGAAAGTTCACAGCACGATATTGGACGATGCGGTCGCGTATATCGATCCGACATCTTACGAGACGCTTCAGATGGAGTGGCACTACAAAAGCGGCGGGAAGATCGTGATGACCCAGGAGTACAAGACCGTGGGTCCCTATACCGTGATCGCCGCGCAGCATGTCGAAATCGCGATCCCGCATGTGCGTGCCGTCGCCGATGCGACGTACGGGCAATATCAGACAAACGTTTCGATAGACCAAGCGGTCTTCGCCGCCAAGTAGCCTGATGTAACCACGAACCTTCAGGTCCGTCTAGCGCTAATGTAGCCCCGGATCTTTAGGTCCGTCCGTCCTACGCGCCCGCTCCTGCGGGTCACGACACCGGCCGCGGCCAAGTTCTCTCATTATGCGTAATGCGCTACTCGGCGGAATCGTGGCGCTGGGGGCAGCCCTGGCGCTTTCAGCCGCCCTAGGGATGGCGGTGCCGAGCGCTTCGGCAGCGGAAAAAGCAAACGCCGCCGACCCCATAGCCAAGCTCGACGCGGCCAGAGCGCTCCTCAGCGCCCACTTCGGCCAGATCCAAAAGCGGTCCGGCATGGCCGCCGACCTCCAGGAACGGCTCGACACCGAGACGGGACAGATGCTTGGCCATCAGCATTCCTCATGGATGAGCGAATCCGAATACGCGGACTACGTCCGCGACACCGCGACGCTTGAGAGCAGCCTGATTCAACAACTTGCGACCGGCCGCTATCACGATCTCGCATCGGTGCGGGGCGAAGATGACATACCGTATCGCACGCCGGCGGACGGAACCATGCAACCCATGGCGGTGTACGTCCCGCCGACCTACGACCCTCACCGTCCCAGCGCGCTGGTGGTCTTCTTGCACGGGCGGACGTGGACGGAGAACGATATCTTGGTGGCTCAGCCGGTGATCCGCCAGGACGCCGCCGCGTCCAATGCCATCGTCATCGCTCCGTACGGACGGGGCGACAACCAGTACGCTGATCCGGCTTCCGTCGACGTCTACGCGGCCTTGGATGTGGCCGAGCACGCGTTCAACGTCGATTGCAATCGGGTGTATCTTGGCGGTCACTCGATGGGCGGGTACGGCGTCTTCGTGGTGGGTCCCAAGCATCCCCACAAATGGGCCGGCATCTTCGCGGCTGCAGGGGCGATGAACAACAAGACGCCGGACGCCGTCGACGCCTTCAGCGACGTCCCAGTCTACGTGGTGTGGGGATCGAACGACGATTATGCTCAGCCGGGATACTTCCAAAAGGTGGTCGACACGTTGAACGCCGGCCACGTCGACGCTCACGCATACGAGGAGAACGGCGGTCGGCATGCGATCAACTCGATCCGATCGTCGTTCGATAAAGCATGGCGTGCTATGCTCGCAAACTCCCGGCATCCCGGAAGCGGCTGCTGATCGGACCCAAGCCTGTCCCGATGCAGCAAGATCCCAAAGGCCCCCTAGCCGTTTGCGTTTTTTGCCGACCGGAAGTGTATCGTTTTTCGACCCGGCCGTAAATCGGCCGACTTACCCGCGCTGTTTTCACGATGTACAATGGTCTTGACGGCGGAGATCGTCGGAAAGAGGCCGCAAGCATGTCAGTCCCGAGCGTTGTAAGCCTGCTCATCCCAATCGTCAAGGCCATCGCATCAAGCCCTGGAGCGACGCTTAGCGAATTAAACTGCATTATCCCGAAGCTGTTCGTGGCGGACGGCTCGCCGCCAGAGGAAACGCCCGAGTTCCGGCGCCGTATCGCGGCCGTCGTCAAGCACCTGCTGCGCGAAGGATATATCGAAAGCGGCGAAGGCGGCGCTCTGCGAGTGACGGAGGAGGCGCTGCCGTCCGAAGCAAGCGCGACAGCGCTGTCCACAGAAGGCGGCGCGCCTGCGAATACGGCCGACCGCGGCACGCTCGCACCCTTGCTCTCCGAGGCCGGCTTTCGGTTCCACAGCGTCAAGCCGGATATGGCGACGCTGGAGTTCCACAACAAGCTCCGTCCGTGGACCGTGATGGCGTGGGCAAACGATGGCTGGCTCTGCCTGCGCAGTTTCATCATGGCTGTGCCGGAGCTGCCTGCGCTTCGCATGAGGCTGCAAGAGAAGCTATTAGAGCTGAACACGCACTTGTACATGACCAAGTACTCGGTCGCAGAAAAGAACGCGGTCTATGCCGAACTCGAGTACCGCCTAGAGCACCTCAACGGCGAGAACATCAATCAGATCATCGGCTCGTTTCTTTGCGGTTTGGATGCCCAATACGCCACGCTGTTCCGGATCGCCGCGGGCGATGAATCGCTTGCGGAGCTGGAGCAGGCCTACAAGCGAGACGAAGCAGCTTAAGGCCGAGTCGGCACGAAGATTCTCGCTCTCCCCAGTTGAACCGTCGTGCCACCATACCGCCGAGTGAAGGGGGCGCGACGATGTTTCGATACCTTCCTTATGTCGCGGGCGCGCTGCTCTTTTGCGCCACGCCCGCTCTCGCCGACTCGGATGCTCCGGCGCCGCTCGCCCCGGCGGTCCAGAGCTTCGTGCGCTACAGCGCGCCCGTCATCGCCATCAAGCACGTTCGGGTGATCGACGGCACGGGGGCGGCTGCCCGCGAGTCGCAGACGCTCGTCATCAAGGCCGGGCGCATCGCCTCGGTCGGCCCGGACGCCGCTGCCGCCGTGCCCGCTGGTGCAGCCGCGATCGACGGGACCGGCCGCACGATCATGCCCGGCCTCGTCGGGATGCACGACCATCTGTTCTACCTCGTCGGGGATCAACCGGTCGGACACGCCATGTACGTGAGCTTCCCGCGCATGTATCTGGCGGGCGGCGTGACCACTATCCGGACCGCGGGCAGCATGGAACCGTACGCCGACCTGAATCTCAAACGCGCGATCGACGACGGCCGCGTGCCCGGACCGCACATCGACGTCTCGGGCCCGTACATATCCGGACCGCGCTCGCGGCTGTACATGGATATTCCGCGCACGCCGCGTGAAGTGACCGAGGCGGTCAACTACTACGCCGACATCGGCGTCACGTCGTTCAAAGCCTACGCGTTCGTCACCAAGGCGTCGCTGGCGGCGCTGATCACCGCTGCCCACAAACGTGGCATCAAGGTCGCCGGCCATCTGTGTTCTGTGACGTTCCACGACGCTATTTCGCTCGGCATCGACAGCCTGGAGCATGGCATCGAAGTAGCGACCGATTTCGATGCCGGCAAACAACCCGATATCTGCCCGGCCGGCAAAGAGCATTCGGAAACGCTGCGGAGGCTGGACATCGAAAGCGAGCCGGTACGACGTCTCATCGAAGAACTCGTCAGCCACCACGTCGCGAACGCGTCCACGCTCGCCGTCTACGAAACAGGCGCTCCCGACCGCTTCCCGCCGCAGCAACGCATGCTGGATTCTCTGGACGCGCAAGCACGCCTCGACTACCTGGCCACTCGCAACGAGATTCTGGCTGACAAGAACAACCCGTCCGGCGAATTGCTGAAAAAAGAAATGCGATTCGAGCGCTACTTCGTCAAGGCCGGAGGGCTGCTGATGGCGGGTGCCGACCCCACCGGCTACGGCGGCTCGGTCGCGGGCTTCGCCGACCAGCGCAATCTCGAGCTGCTGGTGGAAGCCGGCTTCTCCCCTGAGCAAGCCATCAAGATCGCCACGGCCAACGGCGCACAGTTCGAGGGGAAGCTGGCCAGCATCGGCACGATCGCGACGGGGAAGAACGCCGACCTGGTTCTGATCGACGGTAATCCCGCGGCCAATATCGCCGACGTTGAAAAAGTCGACACCGTTTTCAAGGACGGCATCGGCTATGATTCCGCCAAGATATTCAAAGCCATGGAGGGCCAGGTCGGGCGCCAATAGGTGGGCACACGCTTTCGCACCGGTTGCGCGACCATCGTATGCCAGCGCGTAACGCACGCAGCGGGGAATGTAGTGCCGCTTCTTTAGGCGCGGCCCCCTTGTGATTCGGGCGTCCTGACGTGCTCCGGGCGGAACCCGATGCCGACCGCGTACGCCGGAATGCTGCGCAGAATCGGCCAGCGGTTCAGGAGCCTCAGAGGCAGTGGAAGTCCAAGCGGCTTCGTGCTTCGAAAGATTCCCGTGATTACCCGATTTTGAATAAAGACTTGGAGGCTCTGCGTGAGCCGGGTCGGCGGTTCGCGCCGACGCTGGACCTTGCGCAGTTGCGCTAGGGTGAAATACCGTCGCCGTGGTCTCGCCGCCAGAACGTTCGCCGCGGCTACCGCATCCTGGATCGCCAGATTGATCCCGACGCCGCCGATGGGCGACATGGCATGTGCCGCATCCCCGATACACAAAAGTCCCGGCCGATACCAACGGCGCAGGCGGTCCACGGTGACCGTCAACAGCTTGATCTCGCTCCAGTCGCCTAGCTCTTCGACGCGGTTTCCCAAAAACGGCGCAAGCGCCGCGATATCGTTGCGAAAGGCCGGCAAGCCCGCCCGCCGGATCTCCTTCAGCTTGCCTTTGGGGATCACGTAAGCGCACTGCCAGTAATCGGTTCGGTCGATCATCGCCATGAGTTGGCCGGAGCCGATTCTGCCGAAGGCTTGGTTCGGGTCGCTCGCGCGCCGGGAGATCCGCATCCACAAGACGTCCATCGGCGCGCCGACATCGATGACTTGCAAGCCGGCCCGGTCGCGGACCGTCGAATGCCTCCCGTCAGAGCCGATCACCAGATCGGCGCGGACTTCCAACCCGCCGCCCGGCGTTGTTGCCCGAACCCCTATGACTTTGCCGCGATCGTACAGGAGCTCGCCGACCTCCGCATTCATTTCAAGTTTGAAGGCGGGATAGCGCCTGGCGTGTTCGGCTAGAAAGTTCAAAAAGTCCCACTGAGGCATCAATGCGATGAACTTGCATCGTGTCGGCACATGGGAGAAATCCGCCATAGCGAACGAATGGTCGCCGATCTGGCCGCCCAACCGGCGCACTTTCTGATGGGGCCGCTCCAAAAAGCCCTCGAGGATGCCCAGCTCGTGCATGACCTGCAACGTCGACGGGTGGATCGTGTCGCCGCGGAAGTCCCGAAAGAAATCGGCGTGCTTTTCCAGCACGACGACGTCTATCGAAGCCCGCGCTAAGAGAAAACCAAGCATCATTCCGGCCGGTCCTCCGCCGGCGATGCAGCAACGCGTCTGGATATTCTCCATGCCGTTCATCATTGGATGACGTATGCGCTGTGCGGCGCTATCGCTCCCTCCCCCTGATCAGAGCCAGAAGAACTCCCAAGACGACCGCGCCGACGGTTGCGGCGAAGATAATCCCGGCGAGTGGCAAGCCGAACACGTTGGCGAGTATCCCAGCGCCTAGCACCGGTATCGTCAAGCCGACGTAGAGCAAAACGAAATACGTAGCGGTCACTTCGGCGCGTTGCACCTCCACGTTCTCGTTGATCTCCGCCAAGCCGAAGCCGATGGCGAGCCCGTTTCCGAAACCGCCGATCACGGCGGAAAGAAATAGGGATGCTATAGACTTCGCCAGGATTGCGGCAGCGAGAAGACCTAGGCCGGCGATCAGCGCCCCGCATGCGGTTTCGAGCGCAAATCGCTTAGGGACCCGGTTGACCGCGATTTGGCCGGCTGCCGACATCGCAAGCAGCGCGAAGACAAGAATGCCCGCCACTGCGTGACTTGGCTGGTCGAGTATTCCGCTTAAGTAGGAGGGCCCGACGGCGCCGAAAAGGCCGCTAAATGCAAAGCCGCAGATGCCCGCGACGGCCGCCCGGATGAAAGTGCCGCGAATTTCGGCCGGGATGTGCAACCTCTGGACGCGCCAGCGCGGCCGTGTATCTTGCACCTCCACTGTTTCAGGCGTCAGCAGAATAGCGGCCGTTGCCGGCACAAGAAGGACCAGGTCCGCCGCAAACGATAGGCGCAGGGGCAACGGCGCGAACTGCGCCAGGATGCCGGACATCAGGGGCCCGCAGCCTAGACCTCCGATATTCGCTGCCACTGCCACCATCGTTGCGGACGTTCGTTTTCCGACGCCGGCAAGTTCGACCATAGCGGCAGTCGCCGTGCCCGTGAAGGCGCCAGCGGAGAGACCGGACAAGACGCGCCCGACAAATAGGGTCGGCAGACCGTGGGCTACGAAGAACGCAATCGCACTGAGCGCCGAGAACGCAAGGCCGGCCATCAGAACGCGCCGCCGCCCGATTTCATCAGAGAGTCGAGCGAAAAGAAGAAGACCCGCGATGACGCCGAGCGCGTAGACGGCGAAGATCACTGTGATCATGGCCGGCGAAAAGCCGATGTCGCGTTCGTAGATCGGATAGAGGGGCGTGGGCAGCGTCGTGCCGAGCATCGTCACGGCGAACGAACTGGCCACAAGCCAAAACCCGACGTTGCGGTTTGCAGGGCGTGCCAAGACAGTGCCAAGCGTGAACGCCATCCACGAAAGTCTACGCCGCGCCGGAGGGCATGTCAACGCCGAAGGTTATGTTGGATGCTTCGTCCCCGCGTTGCGCCCACGTGCTTTTTTGTTTCTCTGACTTTGGGTTGGGAGTGTCTGCCATAGGAAATACGCGACGGCATGGCAATCCTCATACCCCATGCTCTACTTGGCTTTGAAGTTGATTCACGTGTTGGCCGTCATCATGTTCGTCGGGAACATCAGCGTCGGCGTATTTTGGAAAGCGGTCGCCGATAGGACCAAGGATCCAAAAGTCATCGCCCACACGATGGGTGCGATCCGCCGCGCAGATCGCATTTTCACGATCCCCGGAGTCATCTTGCTTTTCATCGCCGGTCTTGGCGCCGCCGCAGTCGCTCGCATACCGGTCCTGTCCACCGGTTGGACCTTGTGGAGTCTCGGATTGCTCATCATCGCGGGACTGGCTTTCGGCCCGGTTGCCCGTACACAGCGGAAAATCGCTGCTTTGACGTCCGGCGCAGGCCGGAGCGCGGCGTTTGATTGGACTGCCTATTCACGGCTGTCGAGGCTGTGGCGTTCATGGGGCTTGGTCGCCCTGGCAGCCCCGATCATCGCGGTCGCTCTGATGGTTTTAAAGCCCGCTTTGCCGGCCTTTCATGCCACGAGGTAGCGCTGCCGCGTGTTAGCGCCGCCATATCGTTAGTCGCGGCGCCGTCGCCACACCGCTTTCCGGAAGAAGAATTGTGATGAAAAGAAACGTTGGCCCAGCTGGGCAGACCATTTATCCAGCGCTCCGTTACGCCGATGCCCGCGCCGCGATCGAATGGCTTCGACGCGCGTTCAACGCCGAACCTCACGTTGTGTACGACGCTCCGGACGGCACGGTCGCGCACGCCGAGCTGCTCGTCGCGGGCAACCTGATCATGCTGGGGAACAGCCGCGACGACGACTACCCCGTGCGTTCCCCTAAAGAGGCGAACGCGGTGACGGGCGCGATCTACGTCGTTTTGCCAGACGCCGCTGCGATCGATGAGCTTCACGCAAATGCCACAGCTGCGGGCGCTAAAATCACTCACGCGCCGCACGACACGGACTACGGGTCGCACGATTTCGGCGTCCTGGACATCGAAGGGCATCCGTGGACCTTCGGAACCTATAAGCCGGAGCTTTCGGGACACCCCTAGCGTATGTAGCCGACGGACCTTCAGGTCCGTCCGTCCCCGGCGCCTTCTGCTACATACGTCACACGATCGCCGACAAGCGATGCCGGCGGCAGCATCTTATGCGGCTGAGCGACGCCGGATGTCATGATGTGCACGACCGCTGCGCCGCGAGCCGTTGCGGCGTCCGCGATCAGGCGGCGGTGACAGCGCCACCACAACGTCTCGGCGCACATGACTGCCGTCGGGACTGCAGCCGCTTCACGAAGCAGATCATCCAGCGCGGCCCAGAATCCATCTTGCAGCATATGGTCGGCGTACCCGCGAAAGGCGGTATTCTTCCAACGTCTGTTAGGACTGTCCGGCCCGAGCCCGCGCCGACGGCCGCCCAGTTGGGCGCAGTGCTCGTAAGTGATCCCGTAGGCGGGCAAGCCCTTTTCCAGCTGCTCCCGCCCGAATTGCGGGTTCGTGCGAGAACCCGGATACGTCCGGACGTCGACCAACCGCCGTACGCCGAAATAACGTAAGGCTTCGACCAGCTCCTCGGTAGAACGCGTTCCGTGCCCGATCGTGTAGAGGGTCATGCTCTCTGTCCTGTCATGCGTCGTCGCCGTACCCTTCAATGCTCGATAAAATATTGAGAGCTTTATCCGCATAGCCCTACATCGTCCGGCAAACTCGCCGGCGAACGGTTGTGTCGGACACCGCGCCGGCTGCCGTCATGGTGTATGCCCGCGTCGGTTAGCCAGGGGTGGCGCAGGCCAAAGAGAACGTCGCGCCATGAGCATGCACAATGTCATTCTCGCTGCGGCTGCGTGCACGATGCTTGGGATCGCCGGCATGATGCCGGCCGGCGCCGCGCCCATCCCATCCAAAGCCGCTGCTTTAGAAGATCTTGCCCGCCGCTACTACCGCGCGGTCTGGGAAGCGGACCCGGTATCCACAACCGATCTCGGGCTGCACACCGCCGACGACAAGTTGGCTGCCTTTTCCCCCGGCGCGCAGGCTAGCTACGCGCGCGATCTGCAGCGGTTCCGCGATGAGCTTGCGGCCCTCGTCCCGGAGACTGACGCCGTCCAGGATCGAATCGACTACCTGCTTTTGCGCGCCGACATGGAAGGGGACTGGTGGCGCACTTCCCGTTTGAAAGCATTGCAGCGCAATCCATCGGTCTACGAACAGGAATGCACCAACGGCGTCTTTTCGCTGCTGAAGAAAAACTTCGCGTCCAACGACGTGCGGGCCGCAAACGCCGCCTCACGCATGCGCCAGTGCCGCAGAGTGCTGGGCGAAGGCAAAACGAATCTGACCGATGTGGTTCGTGAGTTCGGCAAGGTCGCGTCCGAAGACATCTCAGATTCCGGTCCGCTTTTTCAGCAGAGCCTGGATGTTTTGACTCCCGGCATCTCGGCCGCCCGCAAGAAAGAATTGTACGAAGCTCGCGACGATGCTCAAAGCGCTTTAGCAGACTACAAAGCCTGGGTCGACTCGCATTTGTCCTCCTGGCACTCCGGCGGCTTTGCAGTCGGCAAACAGGAATACGATTTCTATCTGCGGCGAGTCTTATTGCTCCCTTGGACCTCGGACGATCTCATGCAGCTCGCCAACTACGAGCTCGCGCGCGATCGCGGTTTAGAAGTATGGGAAGACAACCACGCGCGTTATGCGACCGGACCCAAGCGCCTCCAGAAATCTTTCGCCGATAAGGCGGCATTTCTCCATTTCTACGAGACGCAGACCGCACGGGTGGAGAGCTTTCTGCGCAGCCATCACCTAGTCACCATCCCGCCCTACTTGGGGCGTTTCCGGATCGTCGAGCTTCCCAAAGCGCTTGCCGCCACGAATCCAGGCGGTTTCATGAACCCACCCGGCGTCTTCGACAAAGACGTCAGCGGTTTCTATTTCGTTCCGGACTACGATCCGAAGAACACAAGTTTTTTCGCGGCCCAGGCTCGCCAAACGGTCCTGCCGGTGCTGGCTCACGAGGGCATACCCGGCCACTTCATGCAGCTGTCGATCGCCAATCACAACGCCGATTTTATCCGCCGCATGCACGGCGACGGCGTCTTCATCGAAGGCTGGGCGTTTTATGGCGAGGAGATGCTCATGCGCACCGGCCTTTACGAGGACGATCCGGCCGCGCGGAAGGCCGTCATTCATCTGATGCGCCATCGGGCCACGCGCATCATGGTCGATGTTGCGTTAGCGTCCGGCGAGATGTCGCTGCCGCAAGCGATCGACCTGTTTTCAAAAAACGCCGGCATCGACACCGCGACGGCATATGGCGAAGGCACGCGTTTCGCAATGGGACCGGGCCAAGCCATCGATTATCTTACGGGCAAGACCCAGATCGAGACGCTGGCCGGCGAGGTACGCGACGCCGAAGGCCCCTCATTTTCTTTAGGCGGGTTCCACGACAAATTGCTGACGTTTGGGTCCGTTCCGCTTTCCGCCATCGCCTGGGAGTGGCTGGGCGACCGCAAGTGGATCGACCGAGTCATGGATCCAATCGCCCCGGTCGCCATGCCGTAGCAAAGAACATCGCGGCGCTTTTGTGATCGTCGATGTCGCGATCGAGTTGATCATACCCGACAACGCGGCCTATACCGTCCTTCTGGCGCTGCGAGGTCTCGGGTATGCAGAGCTTGCGAGAGTCGAGCGCGTCGATTCTCTACGGCTGACGGTTGCTGGGGGCGCTTCCCAGGCGGCGGACACTATGAGGGCGCTTAGCCGAGCGGAAGTGGTCTTCAACCCGAACAAGCACCGCCTTTCCTACTCCGTCGTCGATGACGATCCGATGCTCGTCGATCCGCCGGAATACGAGGCCAGCGTTCACGAACTCGAGGATGAGACTGCGTCGCTGACTCGCTTGCTCGTGGGCCGGTTCGAATTGCATGGCTTGCAAGACGTTCGCCGAGGCGTCGTGTGGCGGCTGTACGAAGGCAACCGCTCCGTTTCGGCGCAACGGCTTGAGGCTGCCTGTGATGCTCTGCTGAGTAACCCGCACTTGCAAAGCGCATCGATCGCGCGCCGCCCCGTGCGCCGGTCGCTCTAGAGCGGTGTGCGCTTAGGTTGGATCGCCGCGCTTTAGGAACTGCAAGACTCTGCGTCGAACGCACGGGCCTCATGGACAAGCATCTGCCGCAGCTTTTCACGATCGCGACGCTAGGCAGCCACTCCGCATTGCAGATCCTCAAGGGCGCCAAAGACGAGGGTTTCCACACTCTGGCCGTCGTCACGCCGCAGAACGAGCGGCTTTACAAGAGTTTTGCCTTCGTGGACGACATCATCGTCATTGCCCGGTACGCCGATTTTCCGGCGATCGAGGCGGAACTGAATCGGCGCAAGGTCATCTTGGTCCCGCACGGCTCCTTCGTGGCGTATCTCTCCCCCGAACAACACAAGCGCATGAGCACGCCGTATTTCGGAAACAAGGCGGTGCTGGATTGGGAGTCGGATCGCATGCGCCAGCGCGAGTGGCTCGGGCGAGCGGGCCTGAAGATGCCGCGCCAGTTCACCAAAGCCGGGGACATCGACCGGCCCGTCATCGTCAAGCTGTACGGTGCGCAGGGCGGAAAAGGCTATCTCTTCGTCAAGAACGCGGACGATTTCTCCCGTACCGCCTCGCATCTCGTGCGCCAGAAATACATCATGCAGGAGTACATCATCGGAGTGCCGGTCTACATCCATTATTTCTATTCGCCGCTCAACGGCAAGCTCGAAATCATGTCGATGGACCGGCGTTACGAAAGTAACGTCGACTCGCTCGGCCGCATCCCGTCGTCCGACCAGGAAGGCTGGGACCTGCAGCCGTCATACGTGGTCATCGGGAACCAGCCGATCAGCCTGCGGGAGTCGCTGTTGGCTGAAGCTTTCCACATGGGTGAGGCGGTGGTGCGGGTCAGCCGCGAGATCTGTCCCGACCGTGGTCTCTACGGAGCGTTCTGTCTCGAGACCATCGTGACGCCTGAGGCCGAGTTCTACCTGATGGAGATCTCGGCTCGTATCGTTGCGGGCACGAACCTTTTTATCGACGGGTCGCCGTACTCGTATCTCAACTACGATGAGCCGATGTCGACCGGGCGGCGCATCGCACGCGAGATCAAGAACGCGCTTTTGTCCGACAGCTTGGAAATGGTGTTGGACCAGTCAAGCGGTCTGCACGGCGCGAGTTCGTTCGATGATGCCGCGACGGTGTCCGTGGTGGTTCCTGGACCGGGCGTGCCGGCCAACTAGGTGACGCAGGCAACTTCGCCTTTACGATCTCTGGCCGGTTACGACTCGCGGTCGCTCACCGTCTGCTGCATCGGCAGCCATTCGGCGCTTGATGTCTGCCTGGGCGCGAAACGGGAAGGTTTTCGGACGCTTGTGGTCGCCGCGCGAGGTCGCGAGCGGACGTACGAAGACTACTATCGCCGGCGCGCCGACGGCACCGGGTGCGTTGACGAAACGCTTGCGGTCGATCATTTCGCCGACGTGCTGCGAGAAGACGTCCAGAGGTTGTTGCTCGAGCGCGACTCCGTGTTCGTCCCCAACCGTTCCTACGAAGTGTACGCTCGCCAGCGTCATTCGCATGATGCCATGGAACGCGATATGCGCGTGCCGATGTTCGGCTCGCGAACCCTGCTGCGGGCCGAGGATCGTGACGAGCCGGATAACCAGTACGCGCTCTTGGAGGCGGCCGGCATACGTCATCCGATCCGGGTCAACACACCCGACGACATCGCCGGCTTGACTCTGGTGAAAGTTCCGCACGCAAATGTGTCCTTCGAGCGGGCTTTTTTCTTGACGACGAGCTCCACTCATTGCCGGGAGCGCGCGGGCGAACTTTTGGCTCGCGGGGTCGTGAGCCCGGATGGGCTTGCCACTGCGGTGTTCGAGGAGTACGTGTTAGGCCCGACCATCAATCTGAACTTTTTCTGGTCCCCGATTCTCGGCGAGCTGGAACTGCTCGGCACGGACACGCGACGCCAGACGAATCTAGAAGGAGCGCTTTCGCTGCTAGCCTCGGATCAGCAAGCGCTTGGGTCCGACTTCGTGCCGTCGCTCGAAGAAGCAGGCCACATCGCGGCCACCCTCACCGAGTCGATGCTGGAGCAAGCGTTCGACTTGGGCCGCCGTTTCTGTTCGGCCGCCGCGGCAGCTCGGCCGCCCGGGATGATCGGGCCGTTCGCGCTGCAGTGCGTGATCGCGCCAGGTCCGCCGAAGAGCTTCGTCGTCTACGACGTGAGCTTGCGCATACCGGGCTCGCCGGGCACGAAATATACCCCGTATAGCGCCTATCGCTGGGGCCGCGAGATGTCGGTTGGCGAGCGGATCGCAAAAGAGCTGTCGTTGGCGCGCGACGCGGGCAGACTCGCGGACGTGTGCACGTGATCTTCAACGTTTCGGAAAAACGGGAGCTGCCGCCGGTGCAAGCGGTCGCGCAAGAAACCGTCATAATATTGGATTTCGGTGCGCAGTACGCTCAGCTCATCGCACGGCGAGTTCGGGAAGAACACGTGTACTCCGAGATCTTGCCGTTCGACGTGCCGTGGGCGGACATAGCCCGCCGCAACCCAACGGCATTCATCCTGACCGGGGGCCCGCAGAGCGTGATGGCGGCCGGTGCGCCGCATTTGCCGCCCGAACTGCTCGCATCGGGCAGGCCCATCCTGGGGATTTGCTACGGCATGCAGGAGCTGGCGCTGGCGGCCGGCGGGACGATCGTGCCCGGACGAATCCGTGAGTATGGAAAAGCGGAGCTGATCATCGACGCCGTCCACTCGCCTCTTTTTGCCGAGGTTCCACCACGTTCGCAGGCCTGGATGAGCCATGGCGACACCGTCACCGCGCTGCCGCACGGGTTTATCAAGCTGGCCCACACCGAGAATTGCGACCTGGCTGCCATCGGCGATCCCCAGCGTCAATGGTACGGCGTCCAGTTCCACCCCGAGGTGGGCCATACCGACTCGGGGCGCTTGATCCTGCGCAACTTCTTGCGCAAGGTGGCCGGTCTGCGCCGGCGCTGGCAAATGTCTTCCTTCATCGACTCTGCTATAGAGCGCATCCGCCGCGAAGTCGGCGATGCGCGGACGATCTGCGCGCTGTCGGGCGGCGTCGACAGCGCGGTGGCGGCGAGTTTGGTGGCGCGAGCGATCGGCGATAAGCTGACATGCGTCTTCGTCGATCACGGCCTGTTACGCGAGCATGAGGCAGACGAGGTGATCGAAGCGTTTCGCGACGTTTTGCACGTCGACCTCATCGCGGTCGACGCGCGCGAACGCTTTTTGGACGTCCTGGCTGGGGTCGTGGACCCCGAAGCCAAACGCGTCGCGATCGGGCGAGAGTTCATCCGTGTCTTCGAAGAGCACGCGAAGCGGCTGCCGGGGGTGGAGTGTCTCGTGCAAGGAACGCTCTATCCCGACGTCATCGAAAGCAAGACGCCGCATAGCGCGACCGGCGCAAAGATCAAGACTCACCATAACGTCGGCGGATTGCCCGAGCGCATGCATCTGCGCTTGATAGAACCGTTGCGGCTGCTGTTCAAAGACGAAGTGCGGGCGCTGGGCCGCGAGCTGGGCCTGCCGGATTCGATCGTCCACCGGCAGCCTTTTCCAGGACCTGGGCTGGCCGTGCGAGTGCTCGGGGCCGTCACGCAAGACCGCCTGGCTTTACTGCGCCGTGCCGATGCGATCGCGCGCGAGGAGATCGCTCGGAGCGCTTCGCCGTTGCCGTGGCAATTTTTCGCCGTGCTGACCCCGCTGCAAAGCGTCGGCGTCATGGGTGACGGCCGGACCTATGCCAATCTCGTCGCCATTAGAGCGGTCAGCAGCGAAGACGGCATGACGGCGGACTGGGCGCGTCTGCCGCACGAGCTGTTGGCTCGCGTTTCGACCCGCATCGTGAACGAAGTGGCCGGAGTGAATCGCGTGGTGTACGACATCACGGCAAAACCCCCCGCGACCATCGAATGGGAATAAGGGCAGGCCCGTTTCTAAGGCTTTCTTCGAGCCAATGTAGTGCCGCGACTTTAGTCGCGGCCCCCGTGTCCGGTCGCCGCGAACGAGGCCGGCGATGAAAGTACTCGTCGTCGGCTCCGGTGCACGCGAGCATGCCCTCGCCTGGAAGTTAGCGCAGTCGCCGCTGGTGTCGGCCCTGTTTGCCGCGCCCGGAAACGCCGGCACGTCGCATTTGGGCACCAACTGGACCGATATGGCCGCCACGGCGGTGCCCGGCCTGACGGCGCGAGCGGCGGAAGCCGGCATAGGGCTGGCGATCATAGGACCGGAGGCCGCGCTGGCAGCCGGGCTGGCCGACTCCTTGCGCCGCGCCGGTATCCCGACGTTTGGTCCCGGACGCGCGGGCGCGCGCCTGGAGTCGAGCAAAGCGTTTGCCAAGCATTTCATGGAGCGCCACGGAATACCGACGGCTGCCTGCAAAATCGCCCACGACGCAAAGCAGGCGACGAAGTATCTGACCGGCTGGCAGGGCCCGGTGGTAGTCAAGGCTGATGGGCTCGCGGCCGGCAAAGGCGTGGTAGTCTGCGCGTCATCCGAAAAAGCGCGCGTTTTGGTGAACGACTGGTATGCACGCCGAGCTGTGCCCGGCGGCGGCAATACGATCGTTCTCGAGGAAGCGCTGTCGGGCCGCGAGCTGTCGGTCATGGCCTTGACGGATGGCCGGGCCGTCGTGGAATTGCCGGTCGCATGCGACTACAAACGCGCGGCCGACGGCGACACGGGTCCCAATACCGGAGGCATGGGCGCATATTCCGCAGCCGTCCCAGTGATCGACGAAGAGACGAAAGCGAGCGTCCGGCGAGATATCTTGGAACGCGCCGTCGCGGGGTTGGCGAGCGAGGGCATCGAGTTCCGCGGCTGCCTGTACGCGGGGTTGATGATCGGCAAGCTGGGTCCGATGGTTCTCGAGTTCAACGTCCGGTTCGGCGACCCGGAGACGCAGGCGGTGTTGCCGCGAGTCAACAGCGACCTTTGCGCGTTGCTTCTCGCCGCCGCCAGGGGCGACATCTCGGCCGGTCCGCAGATCGATCTCTCACGGCGGGCATGCGTCGCGGTCGTGCTGGTATCGGACGGTTATCCCGTAAGGTCGACGCCGCTAGCAGGCCTTCCTCAGCCTGACCTGCAGCGGCCGGTCGCAGACGTCGCGACGTTCTGGGGAACGTCCGCCGTCGCCGCAGACAAAGTCGACTCCGTCGGTGGGCGGGTGATGACCGTCAGCGCGCTCGGCAGCACTCTAGCGGAGGCGCGCAGTAAAGCCTACGATGGCGTCGCCGCTTATAGAAGATCGCTGCCGCCAGGCACAAAGCTGCGCTGCCGCAGCGACATCGGCACTTCTGCGTCGGTTGACAGCCCGCAACCTATGGGGTAGGCTAGCGATAGATGGCATTCCTGGCACGTGGAACGTGGCGCGGGTATCAGCCGAAGCCGCAAGACAGCGAAGACGCCGTTCACGATGCGTGCGGCGTCTGCGGGATATACGCGCCCGGCGAGCGCGTCGCGCGGGCCACGTTCTTCGCGCTGTACGCGTTGCAGCATCGCGGTCAAGAAAGCGCCGGCATCGCGATCTCCGATGGCGTCAAGCTCCACTGCCATAAAGATATGGGGCTGCTCTCCCAGATCTTCACCGAAGATATTCTCGCGAAACTGCCGGGCTATCTCTCCGTCGGCCACACCCGCTATTCGACGACCGGATCATCGGTCGTCTACAATGCGCAGCCGCTGCTCACACCCAGCTCGCTTGGCGAGTTTGCGCTGGCGCACAACGGAAATCTCGTGAACGTCGCGGAGCTGCGCGAGAAGCTGCCAGATAGCCTCATTCCGACGAGCAACTCCGATTCCGACGTCATTGCCCGGCTGATTTCGTCGGCTTTCGAAGGGGATATCGAGGAACGAGTCGCGCGCGTGATGCAGCAGTGTATCGGCGCGTTCTCCATCGTGCTCGCGACGGAGCGCCAGCTTTTCGGCTTTCGCGATCCGTGGGGCGTCCGTCCGCTGTGCATCGGGAAGTACGGAAGCGGTTGGATGTTCGCGTCAGAAAGCTGCGCGCTTGCGACAGTGGGCGCGGAGTTCATCCGCGAAGTCGAACCTGGGGAGATCGTCGTCATCGACGACGCGGGCGTTCACACCCGCACGGTGATCACTCCGCATAAAGCCGCGCACTGCGTTTTCGAATACATCTATTTCTCCCGCCCGGACACGGTCTACGCGGGCCGCGAGCTGTATCTGGCCCGCTACCAGATGGGCAAAGAGTTGGCCAAGGAAGCGCCTTCTGACGCAGACGTGGTCATGGGCGTTCCCGACAGCGCGACCGCTGCTGCGATAGGCTATGCGGATGAGTCAGGCATTCCGTACATCGAAGGGCTGATGAAAAACCGTTATATCGGCCGCACCTTCATCCATCCCGATCAAGAGATGCGCACCCAGGGCGTCAAATTGAAGTTCAATCCCTTGATCGCGAACCTCAAGGGTAGGCGAGTGGTGCTGATCGACGATTCCATCGTGCGCGGCACGACGACTCGCCAACTCGTTGCGCTGCTGCGCCGCTCAGGAGCCGAGCAGGTGCACGTGCGGATCACGTGCCCGCCCATGCGGCACCCTTGTTTTCTGGGCGTCGACGTCGCGACGTACGATCAGTTGATCGCCGCGAACATGTCAGTGCCTCAGATCCGCGAGACAATCGATGCCGACTCGCTCGTCTTCTTGAGCGAGGGCGGGCTGGTCCGGGCGACGGCGCGCGACCGCAACGACCTCTGCATGGGTTGCTTCACCGGTGTCTACCCGCCGGGAATCGATGAGAAACTAGAAGGCTTAGTGCGCCGCCCCATCGAGGCGTAGGCGGGTTCTGCGCAAGCATGCGCGGCAGTCTTTAGGCCCCACGCGCGGCAACGACAGCGCCGTTTCCAAGGCGTCAAGGGACGTGTATTCACGGACCTTTAGCCTCTGCTCCGGCGCGTCTTGCCCGCCGCAGTGACCGGAAGTCTCATATGTGCCGAACGCGGTGGTTGCATGTCACAGACGTCCTGGGGAAACCGTCTTATCAGCGCAGTGGAAGAAATGTGTTATCTCTGTCACAGACTCGGAAAGAGGCATTCTTTGCCGGGCATGACGTGGCGGCGATGGAAGCGGCGTCCGATGGCGATCGAACTGGAGTTGATCGATCACGATCTCTGTGAAGCCGGCGTGTCGATCCCTGGCGTGCTCGCTTCGATCCATGCCGCGCCCGACGCCGACCCGGTAATCGCGGACTTAGCGGCCCGCTTGATCCGCCAAGTCTTGCTTTGCGCGGCCACGATCTAATGTAGCAAACCCCACTGTAGCGCCGCGGCTTCAGTCGCGGCTCTTAATGTAACCACCGACCCATAGGTCGTCCAAGCGACGACGGTGCCGCCACTAAAGCGGCGGCACTACATGTCGAACGTCGACCTATCGCAGGCGAGAGCCGCCGCGAGCCGCGCCGACCTTGCCCTCCGCCTTTCCGTTCGTCGCGGGCGCCTTCTCGGGCACTCGCGATGCGCCGACGAAACGCTTGTGCGCCGCTTCATCTGCCCGATAGTGGACGGGGCGCTCGGCCAAGAGCTCCGCTAGCTTGACGAGCGGACGAAGCGCGACGGCGGTAGGCCCTTTGGCAAGATGGCCCCCCTCACGATCCGTCCATGAGGTCCCGGCGATGTCGAGATGGATCCACGGGGTGTTCTCGACGAATTCTTTGAGAAACATCGCGCCGTAGATAGACCCGGCCGGACGGCCGCCGCTGTTCTTCATGTCTGCGATGGGACTGCGGATCAGCTCTGAGTATTCCGGAAAAAGCGGTAATTCCCAGTAGCGTTCGCCGGAAGCAGACGACGCCTCGTGAAACAGGTCGACCAGCTCGCGATCGTTGCTCATCACCCCGGTGGTCGTATTGCCGAGCGCCACGACGACGGCCCCGGTGAGCGTCGCGATGTCGACCAGATGGGTCGCCTTCAGCTTGCGCGCGTAGCAGAGTGCGTCCGCCAAGACCATGCGGCCCTCCGCATCGGTATTGATCACTTCGATGGATTTTCCGTTGATCGCGCGCACGATATCCCCCGGCTTGGTCGCCTTGCCGGAAGGCATATTCTCGGTGGCGCCGACGATGCCGATGACGTTGACTTTGGGTTTAAGCCGCCCGATGGCTGCCATGGCCGCGATCACGGTCGCGCCGCCCGCCATATCCCCCTTCATCGCGTCCATATCTTGAGCCGGTTTCAGCGAGATCCCGCCGGTATCGAAGGTGACTCCCTTACCGACAAGGCCCAGCACGGTTTTCGATTTCTTGTCGCCTTGATACTCGAGCACGATCAGCTTCGGGGGCTCATCGCTGCCGGCGGCCACCGAAAGAAAAGAGCCCATTCCGAGCTGCTTCATCTCCGGCTGATCGAGAACCGTCGCTTTGAGGCCGTGTTTCTTCGCGAACTCCGAAGCGCGCTCGGCCAAGTGCGTCGGAGTCATCTCGTTTGAAGGAGTGTTCACCATCTGGCGGGCGGCGTTGGCGGCCTCGCCTAAAATAATGCCCCGCTCGATGCCCGCTTTGAGGCCGCTCAGCGCTTGCGAATGCGACACCAACAGCGTGATGGTCTTCAGGGAGTCGGGCTTGCTATCGCGTTTGGTCCGATACGGCGCTTGATCGAAAGTGGCCATGATCGCGCCG
>JACRUD010000070.1 GCA_014304875.1 Vulcanimicrobiota bacterium | reverse complement strand
CCCTAGGTTTATGCGAGCGGCCAGGGCGGAATACGTCTTTATATCCGTGTTCGGAGAACACCGAACGCGCGATACGAGAGAGAGTGAGGGAAGTCGACGTGGCACTGCAAGACATGGAAACCGGCGTCTATTTCGACCGCGAGTCCGCCCGGGGCGCCATCGAGGAGCTGCACCGCATGGGCTACGGAAACGACGAGATTCACGTCATGATGAACGATTCGGCCCAAGCGCAAGACTTCGCAAGTCAAGTCGGCGCGCTGCCGCTGTCGGTCCCTCAGGGGAACGGACGGCAGTATGAAAGCGACTTGCACCGCGGGGCGATACTCGTCGGCGTGCGACCGCGAGGAGACGACGGCAGCCGCCTCAGCGACTTGTTCACGCGACCGGACGCGACCTACGGCACGGGCTCGTCGCGGATGCCTGGCTCCGCAGGCGTAGACCGGGATGACGACAGAGCCGGCTCCGGGCTGGTCGGCAGCTCGCAAGGCATGCCGACCGACATCACCGGCTCCACCAGCGGAGGGATCTCCGGCATGGCAACGCCGACCGCCGGAATGAGCGACAGCGGCATGCGAACCGGCGGCACGCAAGCCACGAATGTCTCCTACGCCCCGCGATCTCACGACGATGTTCTGCCGCGCGACACGGACGACGTCGCAGAGCCGTAAGCCCGGCGGGTTACGTCAGCAGGGCGACCGCCAGGTGAAAGGCTTGACGCGGAAAAAAAGCATCCGGTCCACAAGGCCGGGTGCTTTCTCTGCAAGTCAGGCCGCGACGTACGGGAGCGTCATCCTCAAGGAGTATCTTGAATGTGTAGAAACATCAAAACGTTACACAATTTCGCACCGCATGCGACGGACCAAGAGGTCCGCGCCGGCGCGCTGCAATTCGTGCGAAAGGTGAGCGGCTGCACCCATCCTTCGAAGGCAAACGAAGCGGCCTTTGAGCACGCAGTCGATAGCGTCGCTCACGCTGTGCAGGAGCTTTTACACGACCTGGTGACGACCGCCGCGCCGCGCGATCGGGATGTTGAGCTGCAGAAGGCGCAGGTGAAGTCTAGGCGCCGGTTTGCGCAAACAGCGTAACAAAAAAGCAGCCTGGCCGGCTGCTTTTCGTGTGTCGCTGAATGTCGTCTAACGCGCTCGGGCTTTCTGTTTTCGATCTACGTTTGCAAATAAATCGGCAGCTACGCCGGTGTCGCGTGCGGTACGGGGCGTCCCTCGTCGAGGTCTAGCAGGTCGGCCCAGCGAGTGATGTCGGTTCTCGTCGGGTCAATCGCATCGCGCAGCCCTACAAAGTACGTTTCTTTATCGCTGCCCGGTTCGGGAGCCATCTGCAGGAACTCAGCGTTCCAGGCATCGAGCTCGGCCGGCGTTTTCTTGGCTGCGAACTCCTTGCGCACCCACTGCTCGAGCTGTGCGTCGTCGATGCTGCTGGCTTTGTTCCGATACTCCTCGTGATCGATTCCCAGAAAACCGAACACGCCCTGATCCATGCCGCAGTTGTAATCATACTCGCCCAACTGCCCTGCCTGGCTTGCCCGCGCCTTATCGGTTGTGCGGCCGAGCATGACGACGCCGGCAAACTTATCTTTGACGCTCCGCGGCGTCCGTTTTGTGAGATCCATAGGGTCAATCTCCTTAACCTTGTGAAGGGTCATTGCAATAGTAAACGATATATGGTAAAAATGTAAGTAGTATCTCAAAGCATACATGATATCCCAGGAGATAGTAATGGGCTATAATACGAAGTTGGCGTGCCCCGTTCAGCGGACAATCGCGATGATCGCCGACAAGTACAAGATCTTGGTTCTGGAGGAGTTACTCGAGGATACACGGCGTTTCGGCGACCTTCAACGCGCTTTGAAAGGCATCACCCCGAAGGTGCTCACGCGTCAGCTGCGCGATCTCGAACGCGACGGACTCATCTCGCGCGTGTCGTACCCCGAGATTCCGCCTCGCGTGGAGTACAGCCTCACACCCCTCGGACGAAGCCTGCAACCGGCGCTGGCGGATCTCTTCTCGTGGGCGCACGAGCACGCCGCCGAACTCGGCGGGCGCTCCAAGGCCGTCGCTTAAATCGATCGGAAAGGGGGGAGCCCGTGTCCATACGGAGCACCAAAGAAACTGCTGAGGAATACTTCGAGGCGTGGAAAAAGCGAGACTTTTCTCGCTTAAGAGCGATACTTGATGACAACGTCACTTTCGCCGGACCGCTCGGCCAAGCCGATGGCGCGGAATCGTGCGTGCGCGGATTGACAGGCCTCTCGCAGGTTGTGACGGATGTCGTCGTGGAGAAAATGTTCGTTGACGGTGCCGACGTGGCGACCTGGTTCAATCTCTATACAGAAGACGCGCCTCCCTGCCCCACCGTCAACTGGAGTCACATCAAAAACGGAAAGATAACCCGCATACGCGTTACCTTCGACCCACGTCCTCTTATAGGGAAATAACCCCCACCGCCTTCATGCTACGCTTAAGCAGCGAACAAGTACGCACTACGCGGAAACAAAAATTATGGCATTTCAGTGGCTGATGCTCGCCAAGTTGCGAGCTGGAAAGGTTAGACATGTTCATCACGGTTCTTCTGCTTTTGTTGGCCTTTGCTTGGGCTCTTAAGCATACTAAGTGAATTTAGGATGTATGGCGGCTACATGGGTTGGAATTGCGGGTCACTGCCCGCGATGTTGCGCTGCATCGTGATCAGCACGTAGTCGTCGGCGAGCGCAGTGACCGCCGCTATTTGGAATCCTTCCTTGCCATGCGCGTGGAGTGCAGCTGCGTCGGGCGCGTCCGCGGCGCCGAGCTGAGCCGCCGCAACGGAGAGGAAGCGGAATTCGAAGCGCGGGGGGGTGGGCGCTTGGGCCAGCAGGCCAATCCCGCGGCGGGATACCTGACCGAGCAGGCCTGAGATCTCTTCGCGCAGCGCCGGTACGTCAGGTACGAGGGAACCCAGGATGCCGGCGGCAGTGGCCTCTTTCAAGTCGATGAGGGCGAGAAACAGATGGTCCTCGCCGACGAAATTATGACGGAAGCTCCGTGCTACTTCAAAGGCCACCTCAATCGAGCGCTTGGCATGAGGCGTAAAGCTCATGTCGGGCGGCTCGATGGCATCCCCGGCCGGTTTGAGCGCTGTTATCTGCTCGCGCAAACCATCGACGGAGACTTTCCGCTTCTCTAACGCTCGCGCAGAAACGCTTCCGCCCTGGCGCGCGACGCCCAAAAGAATGTGCTCGCTGCCGATGAAGGCGTGGCCCAGAGCAGCAGCCTCCTCGTGCCCCAGGACAATCGCGCGCCTGGCTCCCTCGGTGAATGGTTCCCACATGGACATTCCAGCGTCGCCCCTTTGCTTGGAAGTGCGCCCACGGTTCTCGGTGTCCCTTGGGACCGCTCACAGAACCGACCGGGGGCCGCGACTGAAGTCGCGACACTACATTGACCGAGGTCATGGTCTATCGGATGCGGTAGAGGGCTCGGACTGTCGCGACGATCGTGTCCGTGCCGGCCATCACGGGAGCAACGATAGCGAACCATAAACGGCTCCGGCGGAGCGGTCTGCGGAAGATGCGATGTCGCGAGCGACTGGGAGGCATGGCGCCCATATGATGACCGACGACCAACACTTGGAACTGAAGAGAATCGCTGCCGATTTGGTGACATCCATGTTGGATAACCACAACGGCGACTGGGATGATGCCGCCGTCGCCCGGGCCTTCGGCACGATCTATGCCGCGGTCAAGGGAAGCTGAACCGGTTGGGCGTTTCGCGACAGCCGAAATGGGGCGTGCCTTGATGGCGACGGCGGCCGCTCTGGATCGCGCGGCCGGACTGCTGGCGCAGGGGGGCTGACCGACATGCCAAAGGCAAGAACGGGAAAGGCGGGGGCTGCGCAAAAGACGGCGCGCGCTCCGGCCAAAAACAAAGCACGAACGCCGGCGAGACCGGAAGTGCCGTTGACTGCGAAAACCAAAACAACCAAGGCGACTCCGCAAGCCAAAGCTCCGTCAGCCCCGAAAGCCGGGCCGGGCGGCGAGCTCATCCCGCGTGACCGCGACGGCGCGGTGATCGACGCGGACGGCAATGCCGTCACGCTGACCAATCTTCGCAAGCCGTTTTGGCCGGATGTCGGTGTGAACAAAGGCGATCTGCTGCGCTACTACGCAAGCGTCGCGCCCTGGCTTTTGCCTCACCTGCGCGATCGGGCGATGGTCTTGAAAAGGTACCCCAACGGCGCCGCCGGTGAGTTCTTTTTCATGAAGCGGACGCCCACGCCGCACCCCTCTTGGCTAAAGACGTGCGCCATCGAACACGCCTCGGGTAACGTCATCGATTTTCCAGTCGTCGGCGACTTGGCATCGCTGCTGTGGGTGGTGAACCTGGGCTGCATCGATCTCAATCAGTGGTACGCCC
>JACRUD010000006.1 GCA_014304875.1 Vulcanimicrobiota bacterium | reverse complement strand
GCCCCACCGACTTACACCTCGCCGCTTCCGCCGCCGCCGACGATTGACCCCGCTCCTACTCCGCCGCCTGGAGGATGGCTCAAATACTGGGCGGACACGCATCATACGATTTTCGGCAAGAAGGTATCGACGACAGAACAGTATTCGCAAGACGACCAGAACACCAACAGCGCCATCATGTCTACAGCGCACGGCTACAACGCTTCGAGCAACGGCACGACAGTCGCGACCGCGCACTTCATCAACGGCACGACCGCTTATGTCGGCGGGTATTTTCCCTCCCACCTGGCTTTCAACAGCGGTGGCGACGTTTTGCTTCCGCTCAACATCGGCAACGTGTGGATACACCGCAACGCAGACGGCGTGAGCGGGTACGTGAAGTTCTCGACCTACACGTTCACGTACACGTATAACCCCACGTACAACACCGGGACCATGACGGACCAATGGGGCGACGTGGTGAACATCCCGTCGCGCTTCCTTCCCACGACGAACGCTCCGCAAGTCGCGGACGACCTCGACATTACACCGGTGCTCGACATCGACGGAGCCGCGCACTATGCGCCAGGGATACAGGTCGCCTCGGCGTTATGCAAAGCTAACGCTATCGCCCTGGGCGCGGCGCTTGGCGTTGGTGTCTTTGCCGTAGGTGCGATAACGGGCGGCGCGGCATACATCGCGGCCGGAGGACTGCTCTACTACTACGGTTCGTGGAGTTTTGCTGGCCAAATGAACATCTGGTGGAACCAATGTTAACCCGCCGGATTCTTTCGGTTGCGCTTATGGCATTTGCTGCCTTGGCGATAGTATTCTACGTCTTGCATATGCGGACGCCGAACCTCATCGCGTCAGCGTTGATGCTGGCAAGCGCTTTGGGCTTGCTGATCAGTAGCCAGGCCGATAAGCGTAAGCCTCGCCGGTCATAGGGCGACCGATACGGCCGGAGCGGGATCTACCCCCTCCCCGGCCGCACATCCATGAGTCGATAACCGAATAGCCCGACCCCTTTGTGACGCTAGTTCAAGCGTAGTCCGACATGTCATAAGGGTCGTCTTGGAGCTGCTTAGCGTCAGCACTGATCGGCGGCTCCGGTTCACACTCGCCCGATTGTGGAGCGCCCTCTAACGCCTCCGCACGCCCCGTATCCCCCTTTCCATCCGCTAGAGCGCTAGAGTCCTTATGCGGCGCTGGTTCTAGCGGCTGATTATCCGCTAGAGCCATTTCTTCTCTAGCGGATAAATACGTGCTAGAGTCGACATGGTTATTGGCATCTAGCACTCTAGCAGATAAATAGGGGGTATAGCGGGCGAGAGCATCGTCGAAGTCGCTTTTTCGGTAGCCGCGGAAGTTGGAACCGCCAGCGTCGGAGCCGCTCCAGACCTGTCGAGAATGGACGCCAAAGGGTCTTAAGAGCCTAGACAATTGCCGTGGCGTCAGCTCCCTACCGCGGGCGTAGGTCGGCCACGGTCGCTCCGCCATCGTGACAAGGTTCTTGAGGAGATCCATTGTCGAGATCTCTTCATCCGGCCAGTCTTTCAAGATCAAACCGATGTCCACGAGCAGCATCGTGCCGGTCGAGCTGGCCTCGGCTTCGTCTTTTCCCGTGAGCGCCTCGATGGCATCGCGCGCTTTCGTGGCGGATCGTGGTCCCGCTGCGTCGGCGATCGCGACGAGGGGAAGCCAGTTGTCGGCTTGGCGGTCATTGAGAGCCGACGGCATGTCAGGATTCGCGGCTCTGAGGCCAGCCATGTGATCATCAACGAACCGTCTAATGCGCCGCTTGACATCTTTGAAGTCGACTCCGCGCATCGACTTCACTTTCTCTGAGGCGGTCTTGCGCTTCATCGGGAGGTCGATGGCGCGATCCGTTAGCGTGGATGGCATTTTGCCGATATGGCCAACGATCTTCGGCGCCCATGTCGAGAACGTCTTGGGCTCCATCTCCTCACCGACGACGCGGATCACGTAGGCGGTCTCACGGTCGTGCCCGCTGTCGAGTATGCCGCGCATCTCTTCGTTGTCGTGTAGGAATGCGTCGGCCTCGTCGATGATGAGGGTCGGTCCCCATTTCTCGATCGTGCGGAACACGCCGGCGCCCGTCAGACTCGATGACGCGAGAGGGCGGTTTACGAGCTTGGAACACACCTTCAGAAAAGTAGTCTTGCCGCAGCGCATCTCGGGCGACGTCGCGACGAGGAGAGGCGATATCGGAAAGGCATCGTGTACGTGTGTATAAATCGCGAAGAGCGCGCCGGCGGTCGTTCCCCCAGTGGGCAACACGACATGCCGTTCGAAGCATCCCTCTATCTCGTTTACCAGGGCATCCCCGTCGACCGGCTCCGGCCACGGTTCGACGCTCTCGAAGACGAGCTCGCTGCCGCTTCCATTCGACTTGCCGGCAGCCGATCGCCGCTTTTTAATAATTTCATCGAGTGCAGAGGCTCGGAACCCTAACTTATCAGCCTCTGACTTCCGGATCTGCTCATAGTCGATGTCCGAAAGTTCGGCCAGTTCGGCAAGGCGCGAAACCAGTTCTACCGGTTCCGGAGCGACATGCGAAGGTGTTGCCCGCGGTCGCGGTTCGGCCTCGTTTAGAAGCCGCTCGATTTCGTCTTTTGCCGACACTAGGCGGCGCCACGTTTTCTCAGCGGTCTGGTTGGGATGAAGGTCGCCCGGAACCACTGCATGGCGTCGGCTAGGTCCGAAGCGTCGGCGTGACGGCCTGCTCCGCTCCGTGCGTTACGCTCAACCCTAAAATACAAGAGCAACTCCCGCAGGTCGCGGCGTAGCTCAGCCATCCTGACTCGGTGCCAGGCGTGCAGATGGTCGTACGTTTTCTTCAACCGTAGGTATGGCCGGTCAACGCCGAAGGTTGCCAGATCACACGGCGTTTGCTCCAGCACGGCGCAGCGGTACCGCCCCCCGTCAGAGCCAACCGTGTTAGGCACAGGCATCGCCGGATTTCCCTGGAGCACCTCATGGCATATCCATCGCTCTTCAAGCTGCTCCATCACGTTCGGCAGCACGTTGCTGATGTGAATCAAGCCGGGCGATCGTGTTGGTCTCTTGCGCTGCTGCGGTGGCCGGGTGGCACTGAGCGCCTTTGCTTGAGCGATGCGTTCGGGATAGGAAATCCGGCGATACGGGCTAACTTTGCTCATGGCTCCTTCTCCGGTCAAGCCGCTGGTTGACCCCAGCGGCTTTAGCTTTACGTCATCTGGCCCAAAGCGCCACGCGGCTGCGGTGTGCTGAGCGGTCGGAGGCTAAGCATGATCTGTCTGCTCGGCTCGCGCCAAAAGTCGGGCAATTTCTGTTCGCGGAATTAAAACTCTCCGACCGATTCTGAAGCTCTTGATCTCACCGGTGTTGACTAGCTTCCACGCTGCGGTAGCGCCGACACCGAGCGTCATAGCAAGCTCAGGTACCGTGATTGTTACTCTCGCGTCGGATGGAGCAGCGCTACTCATGGCCGCGCCCGATCGTTGGCCGGCCTTGGTTGTTTGGGGACGCGATGATGGCTCGGCGGCAATAGGTCGCTTACCGTGCATTGCAGCGCTCGAGCGATCAACTCCAAGGTTTGAAGCCGCGGGAAGCCGGAGGTGCGCTCAATGGCGCTTATAAACGCCCTGTCGCGGTTTAGCTTGTCAGCCAAGTCTTGCTGACTTAGGCCCAGTGCCAGTCGGTGAGCCCTAATTCTAGTTGAAGTCATTTTCAGTCTCTTGTAGTATCCTAAGTGTTATGCTATTATAGTATCGCAGCGGTGATTTCGTCGCGCCGACGCATACTATCCTTCAGTGAACAGTAGAATAGTAAGAGCATGAAAAGAATGGACCGCAAAATGGGATTAACCGACACTACGGTGCGGCCGGACCACACTGACTCGTTTTGGCCGGATCTTAGCCTGTCTGTAGCGCCCACATGGTGGCAGCTCGGCGCGCGCCTTTCTAAGCGGGGAGACTCTAAGGCCCTTCAGGGTTGGGTGCAAGAGATCAAAGCCAACCTTTATGAGACAGAAGCCGCTGCGGTGACGCTGCCCGCCTTGAAGCAATTCGCCGACACCGTGTATCGTCTGCTGAATCAAAAGTTTGACGGACAGCCCATCGCCGCGGAAGTCCGTGAGCTGATAAAAGTCAGCAACGACTTTGACTTCAAAGATGACGACCAATACCTAGATGCTGGTGAACCCGACGGTATCTTTTGGGCTAACGAGTATCGGGAACTGTTTACGGACATCTACAAGACGAACAGCCGGAACGATAGGGGATGGCTTGAAGCTGTGGATCGCTGCATTCACTGCGGCACGTTTTTTGTAAAGTCGCGCATTGACCAAAAGTTTGATTCCGCTGCCTGTCGCGTCAAGTATCTAAACGCGAAATCATATAGAGCAAAGACTACGCTGATGAAACGGGCGCCGAAGCCCCAAGCTCGGCAGAAGAGGGCGAGATGAGAGGCTACGTCAGGAAGCGCGGGAAGCGCTTCGTCATTTGCCTCGAGCTGCCCAAGGGCGACGATGGCAGCCGCCGGCAGAAGTACCTGTCTGGGTTCCGCACGGAGAGGCGGCGCACGATGAGCTGGTCCGCGTCCTAGGCGATATCCGCAAGGGCGTCTATATCGACGGGCCGTCAATGCCGTTGTCGGCGCTGCTGGAGCGCTGGCTGAAGCACATGAAGAACCGCGTGTCAGCGCGCAGCTACGCTCGCTACCGTGAGATCGTGACGCTCTACATTAACCCTCGTCTTGGCGCGACTCCGCTCGACAAGCTACGTGGATCCGCTATCCAGGCGGTATACGATGAGCTGCTCGTCAACGGGCGGACGCGCGGCAGTGGCGGTCTGTCTTCTCGCTCCGTGCAGTACGTGCATCGAACGCTGCACAGTGCGATGCAGTTTGCGTTGCGACAAGAGTTCGTCGGGCGTAATCCATGCGTGAGCGCCCAAGCGCCAAGCGTCATCCGGCGAGAGTTTCAGGCGCTCGACGAAGCGGGTCTGATCAAATTGGTCGACACTGCCCGCGACACTCCATTCCAAGGCTTCATCTTCCTGGCTGGCATGAGCGGCCTGCGCCGTAACGAGTTGCTCGCTCTATCCTGGGCAAGCGTGGATTGGACGGCCGGCACGATATCCGTGCATCGCTCGATGGAGAAGTCTCCGAGCGGCGAGCTCAGCTTCAAGTCGCCGAAGACGGACCGGTCTCGCCGGCTCGTCGCGTTGCCCAGCTTGGCGATGGATGTCCTCAAGTCGGTGAAGGTCAAGCAGGCGGCTCAAAAACTCGCGCTCGGGCCGGACTTCCGCAACGATCACGACCTCGTGTTCACCGATGGCTTTGGGGCGCCATTGAACCCCGACACCGTGAGCAAGTCATTCAGTCGGCTGGTCCGTGGTTTGGGCTATCCGAAGCTTCGGCTCCACGACCTGCGGCACACGGCCGCCACCCTAATGTTACGGCAGGGCGTCCATGCGAAGATCGTCTCGGAGATGTTAGGCCACAGCTCGGTCGCGCTGACGCTCGATACATACTCCCACGTTGCCCCCACCATGCAAGAGTCCGCCGCCGCGAAGATGGATGCGGCTCTGCGATCGGCGATGAGGAAGGCGCAAGGCGGCTAAGCGGCTCACGACCGCCGGCCGGCGCTCACAACTACCGAGTTCGAGGACGCTCCAGCGAGGGCGTCCGTTCTATTTGCCTGTTCGGATCCGCGTCAGTACGGTTTGCAAACGGTATGCGGCACGGCTACCCACTGATAGCCGGCGTCACTCGATGACGGTGCTATCGACACCTTGTACGTCCGACAAACGGTGTGGGTCAGCCGATCGTAACGCGCGCGCACCAGCGCGCCCTCCTGGACCGTCCGATAGCGAAACGCTAGCTGGTAGATCGCCACGGCCACGATCACCGCGAGGAGCGGCCACCAGCGGCTAAGTTTTTCTTGCATGCGCGGGCCTGTGCCCATGTCCCGCTAACGGCCACTTTCGGCCTTTCCCAAAACTCATGTGGGCAATTTGGTGGGCAATTTTTCTTTTCCGCCTCTTGTCAAGAGCTGCCTCATCGCCGCAAACCCGCATGAAATAAGGCTGGGCACGGTGGGGGTCGAACCCACATGACCTTGCGGTCAACGGATTTTAAGTCCGTCGCGTCTACCGATTCCGCCACGCGCCCTAGACGCTGAAACGCTTATTCCACGGTATTACCTGGACCAAAACTCAACGGAGAATCACCCGATCTCCTGGTTTTGTTCACAGATTGTTCACCAATCGTTCGGATTACCACCCCCTCAGGCCCTGGAGTCACTTGTAGCGGCTATGCGGACAAGCGCCGCGTCAACCGTCGCAGCGGCCGTTTCCTGCATATTTGGTGTAACATGGCTGTAAAGGTCGAGCGTGAGCGCGACGGTGCTGTGGCCTAGCCGCTCTGCAACGATCTTGGGGTGCGTGCCCTCCGCCAGCAACATCGTGGCAGCGGTATGACGTAGGTCGTGAAATCTGACTCGGCCAAGGCCTCCACGCTTGCACGCGCTGATGAAGCCGCTCGTAAACGTGGCGGGGTACCATGGTTGGCCGTCTCCGCCACAAAATACCAGGTCGTGATCGTTCCAGCGGGGGCCCAGAGCGAAGCGCTCCTTTGCCTGTGCAACTCTATGCGAGCGCGCTTGAATCCTTATGCTATAAGGGATTTCCCTTGATCAGCGTATTAACACAAAGAGTGGTTTGTGCTATCGCGCGTAAGGACGACGGGACGGCGCGCCGGCGCCACCGTTAAGTGCATTCGAAACCAGGGTCTCCATCATAATCGTTCACCACCTCCGCTCTAGCGTTCACTTACTTGTCGATGGTGCGTTTGTCAGAGCGCGGAACATTTCACAAACGTAGCATCAGACGTGCTATGTTCTTTGTGACTTGGCTGAGAGTTGCATGGTCATGCCATTGACGTACGTGGCGAGACGGTAGATGACGTATCAATTCGTAGGTATGTGAAGCTGTGCCGCTTTCGTAGACGGTTAATGATTCGCATTACGCGATCTGAGTCATCCGGCGTTCCAACTCCATAGGGTCGCCGGCGACACACGTGTATGACGGTGCTCTTACGCGGCGACGGCATGCGCGACAACCACAAGGGTAATGGGATACCGTCAGAGGTCCTGTGCGCGTTGTCGGCCGGCCGGCGATTATCGCACAAGCGAGAATACTTCCCTGCAGGCTTGACGCGCTTGATCCTGGTGCGAGGGACTGCGCCAAAGTAAGCTGGAATCGTTTGAAAATGGTGTCTAGGATGGCCGTCACCTCGCTCCTAATCACACGGTATTCCAAAATTGTATGTTGGCGCACCATGACGGCAATGGCCACAGTGATCGGAATATCTATTGTCGTGCCGAACTACGTTTTCGGTAATGTAAAAAAGAGCGTTGCCACCCAGGAGTCTCGGACGGTTACTTCCGAGCCACAAGCTAACTAAATCTGGAAACGGCGATAGGCTAGTGCCGATTAACTGGTAGGAGAACGATGAGAATAGCGCCGGCCCCGAATCAAGGGAAACGATGAGCCCTCCCCACCGTCCCAAGCCCCCCCCAACCGAGCGATACATTGACGCCGAGGGCTACTTCGACGACGAGGCGTTTATGCAGGACGCTCGCAACATGGGAATGGTCAAGGAGACTATCTACGGTCGCCCTAAACTCCACTTCATAATAGGCGGGGCGGCGGCAGGCAAGGGCGGCTACGTCGATGAGATGGCCGGGACCCCGCTCGACCAAATGGGCCCGGACGGCTTGCGCAAAGACGGCTCAATGCCCCGCGCTCCGATGGCAGGGCACTCCCAGCAACGGGTGCACGATTGCGACAGGATCAAGAAGGCTAACCCGCTCTACACTGAAAAGGCTGGGGACTCAGACGCGGTCAAGAAGTTTGGCCCCAACGCGGGGCGCGATGGGCTAGGCGGACCTAGCGGCCCTGCCAATATGACGGAGTTGGACAAGTATTCCCCAAAAGCCAGAGCAGCAGTGGCCAAACACCTCAAGGACACCTTGGGCTACGACTCCATCACGGACTTTGCCAACGCCCACTGCGGTCCCGGCACGGAAAACGGGAACGAGGACGGCTCAGGTCAGAACTTCGGCGGCGGCCTGACCCACGAAATGTCGTCGGAGTTGAATAAGCTCAACATCCTAGAGGGGCTCAAGCACCCCAAAGCGGGCGACCAAATAATCAATTGCGCTGATTCGGACTACTGCACGGCTTGGGCCGACGAGGCGCTCAAGAATGATTTTTTGGTTTGCTTCCACTACATAGACACAGCCATGCCGATAGCCACGGGCGTTTAATGCTATGGCTACCAACGTTGTCGGCGACGAGGAGTTCAACAAGACCCACGAAAAGGCCCGACGTATCTCCGAGATAACCAAAGAGTACGCCCGCAAGCGCTTTGCGGCAGGTCAAAAAGTCGAGTTCCACCGCCACGAGTTTAAAGACCCTAAGCACATAAAAGAGGTGGCTAAGGCCGGGTGGACGGAGACTGGTCGGGATGGTAAAATGGAGCGAGGGTATGAGGGGGAAGCAGGCATTGAAAAGTTGAGGTCCTATTTCCAGGCGCTACGATCCGCCCCAGACCTTATGCCGACCTTGAAAAACGATATGGACGACCAAGAGAAGTCGAACCCGACTATGCTGAGTTAAGCAAACCAGCGCAGCGCCAAGGGTCCCATGTAGATGAGTTCGGCAACACCGATTTACCAGACCCCGACCCCTGGCCCCACCCGCCAGAGCAACGCTTGGGTCTCTTCCCATTTACCGCCGAGGAACTCCGGCGCTACGGCTCCGACCCGGAGAAGTACCCCCACTTGCTGGCCCCAGTAGCCCCCGAAAAAGAGTGCGGCGAGGATGCTGAGGGAACGGGAACACAAGGCCCGTCCTTCACGCCGAAGTAAAAGCAGACCGACAGCATTTCACAATGGCACACCTCTTATAGCCAAGCACACAAGCAGTGCGGTTAGCCGGGGTTCGGGGGACCTTTTTGGTAAAGCGCCGGTGAGATGCAGAGCAAATGTGGTAAGTGATACATTGGCAAGTTCCGGTCGGGCCAGAAAGTTTATTGCCGAAAGGATCGCACAAGATGGATAGAATCGCACCGCGCTATATTGCAGCAGCCATGGCAGGTGGTCTCACGCTTGAAGGCGGGCTTGATGATAGAAGGTCCCCAGCATATATTGGTTGCTTCGACGAGCACGACGCGCGGCTCATTGTGACCAAGTTTGGTGCTGGTGGGGACGTCTACAAATTGATGGATCCTCAGCCAACCGGCGAGGCCCTGGAGGCGGCTGAACGCCAGCGTGCGACCCATAGCGAAGGACTTTACTGGGTGCAGACCACTGCCTACGACGGCGAACACATCACCCTCTGGTACAAGACCATCGCCCACATACCGGATCCCGAAGGTGATGGAAGTCGATGATAAACGTCGACAGTAGGGAGGGTTATTCTTGTTAAGGAATGGGCTGCCCACCACTCATTTCGATCCATTTCCACGCGTGCTATCAACGAGCCGCCGAAGTAAAGCCTCAACCCTCAAGGGAGCGCTACCGGATACTTGGGTAGCTTGGCAGCGCGCCTCGTACCCCACGTCGCAAAAAGACGATGGTTAGGACCTCAAACTCCCTGTCATAACACGTATCACGTTCTGCGGTGTGTACCATACGTCGAAAGTTCTCCGGTTTCCAAGTTCACGGATTGTTCACAAACGAGACGCATCAGAGCGAGGCGAGCCGCCACGAAATGGCGTGATCGAACTCAGAAACCCGCATGAAACAACGCTAGGCTAGACGAGCCGGCGCCACAGGCGTTGACATAAACTAAGGGAGCCACAATTTTAGGGAACTATATACAAAGTTACCCTAAAAAGCGATTATTGATCTTTGTGTGAAACTCCGCCATAGTAAGGACGCCGATAAGCGCCCCGTTCTCGTTGACCTGCTCCTTAAGCCATGCCATCGCGGCGGGCTTATAGCCGGAACCGTCGAGCAAGACAACGGTTGGGATACCCGTCTTGATAATGTTGAACAGCAGAAACGGGTATTTTTCATCGACCGATCCGCCAACCTGTTGCCACTTGCATTCTATGATTAGGTTGTTCGGGAATCGCTCAGCGTTTATGATGAAGAAGTCGGCCTTGCGTGGCGTGTTGTAAATCGTCGTACCGACAGGCAACTGCCTTAGATACTGCTTCCCGCCGATAGCCGCTCGGCTCTCGAACGCCGTCGCCTTGTGGTTCCAAAACTCGGTGTAGCCTTTGTCTATAAGCGCATGTTCGACGAATCGCTCTAGGCGGTTTCCGGTCGCGTTTGACTTGGATTCAAACTTACTCGTAATTTCGGATGACAAGCTCGTTCTCTTTGCCCCGTCCGTCGGCTTTGCATGAGACGAACCGTGCGCCCGAAACCTTCTCTATCTTAAAACCCTTGTAGAGCGACCGAACGAACGGCGTATCTGAATTTGAGAGCATAAAGAAGCAGCGCCGGTCTTCGAGGGCGCGACAGAAGGCGGCTAGCCGCTCATGGTCCTTGTCACCGAACCTGCTACTGTCGTAGCCGTCGAACGTCTTATGGTAGGGTGGGTCGAGGTAGTAAAAGTTACCGTTCTCGACAGGGACCTGAGAAAAAACGTGCTGCTTGATCTCAACGCCCTGGAGCGACCTGGAAGCCGATCGTAGGTTTGTGTCGTCGAGAATCGTCGGGGTAGTGTAGGACCCTATGGGAACGTTGAACTCGCCTGCGCGGTTGACGCGATACAGTCCATTGTAACACGTCTTGTTGAGGTAAATAAATAACGCGGCGACCTTGGTTGGGTCTTTTTCGCGGCTCAGTTGCGTCCGCGCCCTCATGAAGTAGTCCTTGTCGTGCTTGGTGACGTGAATCTTTAGGTTTGCGATCAGCCCATCCAGGTCATCGCGCACCGCAACAAAGGCTAGGACAAGGTGAAAGTTTACGTCCGAAAGATATGCCTTCTCAGGTTTGGCCGCGAAGAAAAGCGCGCCCCCACCGATGAAGGGTTCGCAGTAGGTTCGGTACGTCTTGGGAATACGCGCAAGCAATTCCGACAGGATGGACCGCTTGCCACCTGCCCACTTGACGAACGGTCGCGCGCCGGCTTCCTGGAGTAGTGGCTTGTTCTCGTCAGCGATAGTAGAAAGGACTTCCTCGAATGAGAAGTCCAATGGCTCGTGCTGTTTTCGCGGTCTGCTCACGCTTTGAGGACCTTATACGGCAAGCCGCGCGTGGTAGCAACTTTGTGAACAAGGTCGCCGAACACGCCTTGGAATTCGCGTTCGTTAGTATTGAACCTGTATGCGAACTCATCGACGTACCGCTGAAGATGCTTTGCGCTCATAAAATGGTAAATGCCGATGTATCCTCTCTTAAAGAGCGCCCAAAAACTCTCGGCCCCGTTTGAATGGACGGAGCCCCGAACGTACTCTCCCTGGGCATGGCGAATACGCTCGTGCGGAAAAAGTTTACCAATCCGGTCATACGAGTTCAATTCGTCTGAGTATAGGGTCGAGCCGATCCTCACGCTCTCGACGATGTATTTTTCTAGTGTGACCATCCTAACGTCATTGACAACCTTCGCCCGCATTTCTCCGCCCCGTTGAAGCATGCCGAATACGGGCGTCTTAGTCTTGACGCTTCGTCCCTGGGTGCCTCTTGTTCTCAGTGCGGCATGCTTGTTGCGCTCCTTGCCGCCGACATAGGTTTCGTCGATCTCAATGATGCCCGAAAGTTGACCGTTGCTTTGTTTCATCGCTTTGCGAATGCGATGGTCCATGAACCAAGCGGTTTTCTGCGTGACGCCAACCTGCTTGGCAAGTTGGACGGATGAAATACCCTTGTGGTTCGTGGTAAGCAGGTAGATAGCGATAAACCACTTGCGAAGCGGAATCTTGCTCTCGCCGAAAACGGTGCCTGTGATAATAGTGAAGTCCTGACGGCATCCGGCGCACCGAAACCGTTTGCCCCCCTTGAAGCGATAAACGTGCATGAGGCCACAATGCGGGCAATATGCACCGTTGCGAAAGCGGAGCTTCTCGAAGAAGTCGCGGCAGGTTTCCTCGTCCTTAAACTTACCGAGGAAGCCAATGAGGGTCTCGAACCGCGTTTCCATGCCTTTCATTGTACCGGATCAGTTTAGGGTTGTCAAGTCACAGAATGGCTTCAAGATCGCACGCGGAAGCACCCGGACAAGGAGGGTGTCCTATGCCGAGGGGTTCCCGCTTTGCCGACGCAGCCCACGCATGGATGGCTAGGTTTGCGCGTGGCCGTGCTATTTCAACGCACGAGCTTTGGAAGGGCCTCCAGAGCGAGTATCCAGACCTAACAAAAGTTACCGCTCAACGCAAAACACCGCGCACCACTTGTATGCGTGACTTGCGGACTGACAAAGCAAAACGATTCGTCATCGAAAAGAGAACTGTGAGGCTCGCTTAGCCTATGGCGACCTGCAGACACGGAAACGATGCGCCCGACGAAACGATGGACGGGCTCCATGAGAATCAGGGCGGGCGTCAACGTCACAAATGCGCCGTCTGCGCGTATGAACGTGGCTACCAAATAGGCCGATCCGGCGCGGACCTACCTGGCGGGAATGAAGAATGCGACGAACGCTTACTCGCGCCCGATGCAATGATTGACAGCCTACCGGAAGCGCAGGGAACGACGGCTCGGCACAAGTGCTGCGTTTGCGCCTACCACATGGGCTTCGGCAAAGGTCACGCTATCGCTGGGTAACTTTGTATATAGTTCCCCAATTTTAAGTCCGTCGCGTCTACCGATTCCGCCACGCGCCCGAGATGGTGCAATCCTTCTGCCCGAGCATTTTCGACCGGCGGTCAGCCGTCCATAGGCTTTGATCCTAGAAGTTGTTCAGGCTGCTGACCGACAAGAGATCACTGCCAGAGTGGGATTCACTCGTTAGCGGCAATCTTATGAGCGCCGCGTCGACCGTCGCAGCAGTCGTTTCCTGCATGGACGCCTTTCTCTGGACTATGCCGGACTCAGACGACACTAGATCTGAACCAACGCCTTGCGTTGTACCGAGAAGCGGTACGCTGCTCGATCATAATGAAGTTGACAATCGGGGCGTCACCCCAGTTTTTTGGACAAGCGGGATCACCATCTAGCGGCCTGAAAAATGGCCGTGGGAGGTTCCGTTTATGCCACGAGCTCATGCCAGCGAAGCGCAGATTGCGACAGCGTTGCGCGAGATTGAAGCCGGCACGCCGGCAACTGAAGTTGCCCGTCGGCTGGGCGTGCATCTCAACACCCTGCTGCGCTGGAAAAAGCACTACGGCGGCTTAGGCGTGCCGAGGTACGCGAGCTGCGTCTGCTGCGCGAAGAAAACCGTAAGCTCAAGCAACTGGTCGCGGATCTGAGCTTGGATCGCAAGATTCTCCAGGACGTGCTCTCAAAAAAACTCTAAAGCCGGTCAGACAGCGCGAGCTGATCGGCTATGTGCGAGCGCATTACCCCGTCGGTACCAAGCGATCGTGCGCGGTGTTGCGCTACAATCGCGCCACGATCTACTACCGGCCCAAACTTGCGGCCAAGAACGCGGGCTTGTTGCTGCAGATCAAGGCGATCGCCGAAACACGGGTGCACTACGGCTACCGCCGCATCACCGACCGGTTGCGCATGCAGGGTGTGCGGGTCAATCATAAGCATGTGCAGCGGCTGTATCGCTTGGCAGAGCTGGGTTTGCAGCGACGCCGCTCTCGCCGGCGCAGGGCAGGTGTGATCCGCGGTCCGCGCATCCTGGCGACCCGGCCCAACCATGTGTGGAGCATGGATTTCGTGCACGACCGCTTGAGCGACGGCCGCGCCATCCGGTTGCTGACGCTCATCGACGTCTACACCCGCGAATGCATCGCGCTTGCGGTGCGACGATCGTGGAAAAGCACGGATGTTATCGACGTGTTGCGACGTGTCGTCCTCACGCGCGCCAAACCACGGCGCATTACGTGCGATAATGGGAGTGAGTTCTGCGCCGTGCCGATGGATCAGTGGGCTTACCACAACGACGTTCAACTCAATTACTCACGACCGGGAAAGCCCGTCGACAACTGCTACATCGAATCGTTTAATGCCCTGGTGCGACGCGAACTACTCAACGCAAGCTACTTCGAATCACTCGACGACGCTCAACGTGCTGCAACAGAATGGCAACAAGACTACAATACCGAACACCCACATTCATCGCTGGGTCATCGTTCGCCGCAATCCTTCGCTCAGGCTTGGATCGCGCAGTCCGAGAGCCAGATTCTTACTCATCCAGCTTGTCCAACAACGGGGTGAGGTCCGCTACGGCCGGAAACCCACAATTATCCTTGGCCTATTTTCCGGGGCTCAGACCCATCGGTTGACATCAGTTGACATCATATGAAGCAACGCGTAAAATCGCGTCACAGCCGTATCGCGTGCTCTGATGCGTGTGGCGTTGGGGGCGCATGCGGTGAGGGCTGGCCAGCGCGGGCCGGCTGCCGGGCGTACCGGCCATTTCCGTGACTTTCGAACGTCCCGGAGGCACATGCCAAGGTTGCTTACTCCGCTCGGAATGTCCGACTTCGCAGGACTTTGGACTAACGAGCCGTGGCTTCGATGTTTGGCACTTTTCCGGCTCATCGATCAGGAAAATGAGCCGGTGGACCAAGAGCCCCCCGCCTCGCTAGAGTGGGTCGGCGAAGCAGAAAACTGAGTCCGCCAGGCACTCCTAGGGACTGACCGGCTAGCGTTCACGTTCTCGGTGGACTGCTGGATCAGCTCAAACTCGAGCAACCTTGGCGCAGTGACCGCATCGGGCGCTGCGCTGTTTCGTCACGGATCCATTGCCATGTTGGCCGAACAGATTGCTGTCCCAGCAATACGCGGTATGGGTCGTCCAAATCATTAAAGATAGGGCTTGCTATCGAACATACGTTCGCATATAATCGGATTCCACCTATGATTGCGTAGGGATGGGACGGCTAAACGGGTCGGGGATTGGATGACGGACGTGGCTACATTTTCCGATGCCGGGAGATAGATCGCAAGCTCATGCCTTTACAATCCGTGCTCGCCCTGCGATCCCAAATAGAGCGGCGCTGGCATAGCGCAGTCGCCCATCAGGGTAGCGCGAGCGCCCCTGCGTTGTGCAGCGGGATTGCGGATCTTGATGCTCTCTTACGCCCCGGCGGGATCCCCGCCGGAAGGCTGACGGAGATCTTGGGTGAGCCATCTTCCGGTAAGACGGGCATAGCATTGGCCATCCTCACCGCAGCGTTGCGAGCGGGGGGAATCGGGGCGTACGTGGATCCGAGCCGCACCTTTTTTGCTCCCTTTGCGGCGCATGCCGGTCTCGATCTGGGCCGGTTCATCGTCGTGCGTCCGACCAATCCGGCCAGCGCGCGAAGCGCGGTGGATGCGCTCGTGCGCGGCGGTGCGTGCGCCGCCGTGGTGGTCGATTGCAGCGGCGACGCCGAGCTGCTGCAGACGCATCATTGCGCGCGGCTTGCCGCGCAGGCCGAGAGAACCGGAACCGCTTTGATCGCGCTCTCGCACGGAAACGTGTCGGCTCTAGCCTACTTCGCATCGCTGCGCCTGCACGTCTGGGGCATCGCACCATTGTGGCAGCAAGGCGCCGAGTGCGTCCAGCTTTTAGGATACCGGGCGCGGGTCGGCATTCTCAAATCGCGGACGTCAGCCCCTGGCGCGAGCGCGCTGTTGATGGCTGTGCTGCCCGACGTGGCCGGCTCTTGGCCCATACATTCCGACGACCGAATGGACTTTTCCGATGCGCCAAATCGCTTGTTTGATCATCTCCAACTTTTCCAGCGTGGTGTGCGTGCGCGCGAATCCCTCCTTGGCCGCACGGCCGCTGGCGGTGGCTGAGGGCGCTCAGCGACGGACGATCGTCGATGCGTCCGCCGATGCGATCGGCGTGCGCACGGGCATGACGCCGAAGCAGGCGCGCGCGGCGTGCCCGCATCTCACCGTTGTCGCTCGCGACGAAGCCGCCGAGCGGTCTGTGTCGCTTACAGTGCTGGAGGCCTTGGAGCTATGCGGCCCTGACGCCGAGGGAGCCGCTCCGGGCCTCTATTATTTCGATGCTGCCGGACAGTCCCAAGGGACTGCACGCGTGCTCGAGCGCGCCACACTCGTCATCAAGGCGCTGGGCTTAAAGTACGCCGCCGCAGCGGCGAGCGATAAGTTCAGCGCGCGCTGTGCGGCTCTCGTCTCCGGCGGTGTGCCCAGGGTGATAGCGCCGCACGAAAGCGCCGCGTTTCTCGCTCCGCTTCCCATCACGCTGCTGCCGCTGGCCCCAGGGGATGCCGATCGTTTTTCGCTGCTGGGTTTGCGCACGCTCCGCCACATCGCCGCATTGCCCGCCGGACCGCTCGCCGCTCGTTTCGGCGAACGCGCGCGTGCGTATGCGCGCCTGGCCCGCGGCGACGATGACGAGCCGCTCTATCCGCACCGCACGCCCGCAGTCTACGAGAGCCGTTTTGCCTTCGATGACCCGGTGGAGCGCTTGGACTCTTTGCTCTTCGCATTGCGCGGCTGCTTCGCCACCGTTGCCGACCGTCTAGCCGGCTCGGCTCAAGCATGCGATCGGGTGGAGGTCGTGCTTGAACGGGAAGGGAGCGCACAGGTCTTTGTCCCCGTCGCGCTGGCCGAGCCGACCGCTTCGGCGGCCGGGATATTCGACGTCGCGCGTATCGCACTCGAATCGCGCGAGGCGCTCGGCTGCATCGCGGCTGTAGCCGTGCGGGCCAAACCGTGCGATCGCTCGCTGCCGCAGATGCTGCTCTTCGACGGCTCGAGGGGATCGCGCCGCGCGGCGCTGGCGGCGACGTTGGCGCGGCTGCATGCCGCGCTCGAGCGCGACGGCGTCATCACGATGGAAGCCGACGTGTCGCGCTCGCGCTTGCCCGAAAGAATGCAGCGCGCGACCCCGCTGGAAGCCGTCGACGGCGTCGCCGAAGCTCCGGCGCGTCCGGCGTCGCCGATATTGCCTGCGGCGCAGCAGCCTGCGGCGCAGATCTGGGCGCCGGCTCTGCGCCTGCTCGATCCGCCGCGCCGCATCGAAGAACCGGCCGACAACGCTGCGCGCGCGGGCCCTTTCCGCTTCAGCGAAAGCTGGTGGGAGCGGCCCGTCGAGCGCGACTACTATCAAGTGGCCGATCCCAGGGGCGCGCTGATGCTCGTCTTCCGCGATCTTCGCGATGGCCTCTGGTACATGCAAGGAACCTTCGACTAAAAGCGATGCCGACCGACTACGCCGAGCTGCATTGCCATTCCAACTTCACCTTCTTAGACGGCGGCTCGCATCCCGAAGAACTGATCGCGCGCGCCTCAGCGCTCGGTCTGGCCGCCATCGCCATCACGGATCGCGATGGCCTGTACGGCGCGGTGCGCTTCGCGCAGAGCGGACGTGCCGAGAGCGTCGCTGCGATCATCGGAGCCGAACTGACGCTCGAGGACGAAAGCCATCTCACCGTCCTCGCCGCCGACAGCTCGGGCTATGCGAATCTCTCGCGCCTGATCAGCCGGGCGCATCTCGATCAACCGCGCGGGCGGCCACGCATTTCGTATGCCGCGCTTTCGCAAAGCGCGGCCGGCTTGATCGCGTTGTCGGGCTGCGAGCATGGCGCCGTCGCGGCGGCTCTTGCGCGCGGCGATTTTCGGGTCGCCTGCAGCGCCGCATCGACGCTGCGCGACATCTTCGGCCGGGATGATTTTTTGATCGAGCTGCAACGCCATCTGCTGCCGGACGACGGCCCGCGCATCGGCGCCCTCGCCGCGGTCGGGAATGCGACCGGCATCGAAACGGTCGCCACCGGCGGCGTCCACTACGCCGTGCCCGACCATCGCGAGCTCTCGGACGTGCTGTGCTGCATCCGGCAGAAGACGACGCTGGAGCAAGCCGGCACGCGGCTACGCCCCAACGGCGAATACTATCTGCGCTCGCCGGCCGAGATGGCGCGGTTGTTTTTCTCGCAGCCGCAGGCCATCCGCAACAGCATCGCCATCGCGCAGCGCTGCGCGTTCCGACTGGAGAAGCTGCGCAACGAGTTTCCAAAATTCCCCCTGCCGCCCGGCGAGACGGCGTTTTCGTATCTGAAATCGCTGATCCGCGTGCGCTTACCGCGCCGCTACCGTCCGGTCAGCGGGGCGGTGAGACGCCAAATCGATCACGAACTCGCGGTGATCGAAAAGCTCGACCTGGCCGGATACTTCCTCATCGTGTGGGACATCGTGCGCTTCGCGGAGGAGCGCAAGATCTTGGTGCAGGGCCGCGGTTCGGCGGCAAATTCAGCCGTCTGCTACGTGCTGGGCATCACCAACGTCGATCCCATCGCGCTTAATCTGCTGTTCGAGCGCTTTTTGTCCGAAGAACGTGACGAATTGCCCGACATCGATCTCGATACGCCGTCGGGCGACCAGCGCGAACAGCTCATTCAGTACGTGTACGATCGCTACGGACGCGACCATGCCGCGATGGTCGCCGAGGTAATCACCTATCGTGCGCGCATGGCCGTTCGCGATGTCGGCAAAGCGATCGGCTTGTCGCTCGACCAAGTCGATGCGCTGGCGAAGTCGTTGGATACGATGGCGGCTCAAAGCATCGCGCAAGAAACCGAGCAGACGGCTCGGGCTCAGATCCCCTTGCCGCACGTCGCTTTGGGCGTCACCCAGCACGGCGAACGGGTCGCGCTGTCTGCGGCCGATGTGGAAACGGCGCTCGACGCGTTGCCTGCGGCCCTGAAGATCGACCTCGGCGGAAGCGAAGCGTCGTTGCTGTACGCGCTTTGCCGGCGGATCGACGGCTTCCCTCGCCATTTAAGCCAGCACGTGGGCGGCATGGTCATCACCAAGACGCCGCTCATTGAAGTCGCGCCGCTCGAACAGGCGGCGATGCGCGATCGCACCATCTTGTGCTGGGACAAAGATGATTGCGGCGCGATGGGGCTGATCAAGATCGATATCCTCGGGCTGGGCATGCTCAATGCGATCGAACTCGCGCTGGCCGAGATCCGGCGCGTCCGCGGCGTCAGGATCGATCTGGCCGATCTGCGCTCCTGCGACGACGCTTGCGTGTACGAGATGCTTTGCGCCGCGGATACCGTGGGGTTGTTTCAAGTGGAATCGCGCGCGCAGATGGCGTCGTTGCCGCGCCTGAAACCACGCTGCTTCTACGACATCGTCGTGCAGGTCGCGATCATCCGCCCTGGCCCCATCCAAGGCGATATGGTGCACCCGTATATTCGCCGCCGCCAAGGCCTCGAGCCGGTCACCTATCCGCACCCAAAGCTCAAGACGGTTTTGGAGCGCACGCTCGGTGTGCCGCTCTTCCAAGAACAGGGCATGCGCATGGCCGTCGAAGCGGCCGGCTTCAGCGCCGGCCAGGCTGACGAATTGCGCCGCGCGATGGGGCACAAGCGGTCGCGGGAGAAGATGGTGGCGCTGCATGGCCGCTTATTGGACGGCATGGAGAAAAACGGCATCGGCCGAGAGGTCGCCGATCGTCTCTTTCACATGTTGAGCGCCTTCGCCGACTACGGTTTCCCTGAATCTCACGCCGCGTCTTTTGCTCTCATCGTCTACATTTCTGGCTATTTGAAAGTGCGCTACCCAGCGGAATTCTATGCCTCGCTCATCAACGCGCAGCCGATGGGATTCTATTCGCCGGCGCAACTGGTCAGCGACGCGCGCCGGCACGGGCTTGTCGTGCTCCCGCCCGACGTCAATGCGTCGCGCTACGAGTGCACCGCCGAGCGCTATCGAACGGGTGATGAGCCATCACCCGAAACCATCGCACTGCGCGTCGGGCTCAATCAGGTGCGCGGCATCAACGAGCGGCATAAGGAAGCACTCAACGCGGAACGCGCGAAAGGTCCCTATCGCAGCCTGGACGACTTCGTCGCGCGCATGCGCCTGCCGCGCAACATTGGCGAGTCACTGGCCGCAGTGGGGGCGTTCGGATGTTTCGAGTTGTCTCGGCGCGAGGCGCTTTGGGAAGCGCAACGGCTGGCGGGACTCGCAAGCGGCGGCGAACTCGCGCGAGCGATGAGCGTCGACGAGCCTCAAATCGCATTGCCGGCCATGCGGCCGCAGGAGAAGGCCGCGGCGGATTTTTGGGGCCTCGGGCTATCCACCCGTTATCAAGCGATGCAATTCTATCGGCGGCGCCTAGCCGCGCTTGGAGTGTACCGCGCGACCGATCTCCCAAAGCTGCCCAACCGCCTGGTGCTCAAAGTGGCCGGCGTCGTCACGACGCGCCAGCGCCCGGGTACGGCCAAAGGCTTCGTGTTCGCCACCATGGAGGACGAAACGGGACTGATCAACGTGATCGTGCGGCCGGACATCTATCTACGCTATCGTCCGATCGCGCGCGACGAGCCGGCCGTCATCGTCGAAGGAGTGCTGCAAAAAGAAGACGGTACGATAAACATCGTGGCCAAGCGTTTTTGGAAGATGGACATCGCCGACTTAAGCCGTGGCCTGTCCTCGCGAGATTTCCATTGATGCGGCGAACCGCGGCTCCACCATGCCGATACCGCAAGTGCCCGTCGCTGTGACGGCGCCTGAGCGTCTAGCGCGCCCGGCGCGAGATCGTGTGCTCCATCGCGGAGATGACGACGTCCTTGTCGCGGCGGTCCCACGAACGATGGCGTGCAAGTGCGGCGATGAATGCCTTTGCGACCGCGGCGGGGTTGGTTCCGACCGAGATTCCTGGGGCCGGACCGGAACGCTGCGGAGAAACGCCGGCGCTCGCCAGCACACGCTCGCCGTCTCCAACCGCAGCGATCGGCTTGCAATGACGGTACGCTTCGTTGATGAAGTCAATCACGTCGCGCGATGCGGAGAGCGCCAACGCGCTTTTTGCTCCTCCGGCGACGACCAGACCGTCGAAGACCACAGAAGGCATGGTCACGATTGAGTGGTCGACGTTGATGGGTGTGCCGTTGCGCCCTTTAAGGCTGCCCAGATGCGGTCCCAGCACAACGCCGCTGGCGCCGGCTTGGTTCAAGGCGGCCTTCATAGCGTCGATCGTCGCCCCGTCAACACCGTCTGCCGCGAGGATGGCGACCTTGCGCGTCTTCACGCCCGGCCTCGCGGCGTTCATCATACTCAACGCGGGCGAAGGCGCTGAAGCTGCCCGTTTGGCGGATCGGCCATTGGCTCGTTTGCCTGTCGCCGGAGCCGGCAGGCCGAGATGGTTGGCGACGCGTGCCGTCAACTCAGGGTCGATGTTCGCCAGAACCATCGCGAGCACACGCTCGCGTATTTCCGGTCGTTCGACCTTCGACAGTTCGAACGAAAAGGCGTCGACGATGTGGTCTTTTTCCACCGCCGACATGCTATTCCAAAACATGGTCGGCTGCGAGAAATGATCGGCAAATGAGTCCGAGCGGACGCGACGTTTGATGCCGTCGATGCGCTCTGGGTATGAGGCGAAACCGCCGTCCTCTACGGAGACCTCGGCGGGATACCCGCCGTCAAGGGAGTTCGGGTCGTAGGACGCGTTTCCGGTGTCGATCGTCATACGGTGCATCCCGTCGCGCTGCCCGTTGCTGAACGGGCACACAGGACGGTTGATCGGAATCTCGTGGAAATTCGGCCCACCCAGGCGCGTGAGCTGCGTATCTAAATACGAGAAGAGGCGGCCCTGTAGCAGAGGGTCGTTCGTGAAGTCGATTCCCGGCACGACGTGGGAGGCGCAGAACGCGACCTGTTCGGTCTCCGCAAAATAGTTGTCCGGGTTCTTATCGAGGACCATCTTGCCGATGAGTTTGACCGGCACGATTTCCTCGGGAATGAGCTTCGTCGCGTCGAGGATGTCGAAGTCGAACGCGTCGGCCTGTTTATCTCCGAATATTTGAACGCCCAATTCGAACTCCGGATAGTTTCCGGCCTCGATGGCTTCCCACAGATCCCGCCGGTTGAAATCCGGGTCTTTGCCGGCGATTTTCTGGGCCTCATCCCAGACAAGCGAATGCGCTCCCAGGACCGGCTTCCAATGGAACTTCACGAACCGCGAGGCGCCCTTGGCG
>JACRUD010000159.1 GCA_014304875.1 Vulcanimicrobiota bacterium | reverse complement strand
CTGTAGCCGTGTCGCCGAGCTACATCGCCTGGCGTCGTCCCGGTATTGGCTGTGTAATAGATCGTCGCAAAATCCGGCGAGATCGACGTGTCCTCGACCATAAATTTTCCCGGCGTGAGCAGGCGTGAATGTCCTCCGGCTGCGGAGACTTCGTAGAGCAGTGGCCAATTCGTCTGCTCGGAGATATAGATCAGGTTCCCGCCTGCGACCCAGTTTAACTGAGGCCCGTTGATGCCCGGCAGCGAGTCGCGCAGCGCGTTGCCGCTATGCCAGACTTCGTGTCCGCCGCCGTCTGAAACGGCCGCCGCCCAAATGGCCCAGGGTTCCGGCCGGCGTTCCAGCAGATTGGGCGGCGGGCCGCCTTGGCCGGGAATGCGCACGAATGCAATTTGCAAGCCGTCAGGCGACCAGCGCGGTGATGAATCGAGCGACGTCGACGGTGTCAAGAACTCAAGCGGCGTGTTCTGGCCGCGATAAACCCCGATAAACGAATGATCGCCGCGGCCGGACGTGAAAGCGAGCGCCTTGCCGTCCGGGGAATACTGAAGCTCGCTGTCCTGGCCCCGATCGAAGAACAGCCGCGAAGCGGCAGACCCGGCGTTGATCGGCGCCGACCAGACGGCATCATCGGGATCGTGCAGAAATGTGACGGTCGCGCCGTCCGGCGCTATTACGGGGGCGTCGCCCTCACCCAGCGTCTTGGGGTCACCGCCGGCGGTGGGAATGGACATCACGGCCAAATGTTGCTCTTTGGGGTTGTTGTCGGGATCCGGCCAGGGACGCGTTACCCAATTCGCATCGTGAGAACCGCCTCGCACGTAGACGACGTATTTCTCATCCTTGGAGACTGATACGTTTGTTATTTCTTGACCGTCATCTGCCCCTGAGTTCCACAGCTCCCGCGGCACGAACGCCGGCGCCTGCGCGTACCATAAGGTTCGTACTCCGCGGTCGTCCAGAACGTAGGCGACGCTGTGGCCGTCCGGACTCGCGACGAGCGCCAAGGGCATGGGAAAGCTGAGCACCTGGCTAAGCGAAAACAGCGCTCCAAACAGCAAATGCATAGACGACCTCCCGTTCGGAGCGCTTCTTTCGCTTGGCATTCGTTGTGTCCTTACAAAGACGCTAAGACACTCGCGATCAGTAGAGGCCTGGGGCATGGCGGTCGAAAAACGTGGAAGCGGATTTCGTATCCGCCGAGTAAGGAGATGTGTCGATGCGGTTTATGGTGATGGTCAAGGCCAACCAGGATTCCGAGGCAGGTGTTATGCCAACCAAAGAGCTGCTGACCGAAATGGGCCGATTCAACGAAGAACTTGCGAGAGACGGGCTTTTGCTCGCCGCAGAAGGGCTTCAACCGACCTCGAAAGGCGCGCGCATCGAGTTCACAGGAGAAAAGCGACGCGTGATTGAGGGGCCTTTTACCGAGACGAAGCAGTTGATCGCCGGGTTTTGGCTGATCCAGGCGGAGTCCAAGGAAAAAGCAATCGAACGCTTCTCGCGCTGCCCATTCCATGACGGCGAGATAGAGATTCGTCAAGTGTTCGAAGCGGCGGACTTCGGTGACGAGCTCACTCCGGAGCTCAGGAGGGCGGAAGGGCGGCTGCGTGCCGAGGTCGCCGCAAAGCAATAGTTACTTATTGCTGAAGGGTGATGTCGATCGTCTGCGCCCCGACGCCTAGCTGCGTGTCGTTGTCGCCTTCAAAATGTAAGCCGATCAGTAGGTTTTCCTGAGGGTCGTAATAGGCGGCGCCTTTGACCGGGCTCGGGCCGTTCTGCGTCGTCCGCATAGTGGTAAACGCCAAAACAACCACATCGTGGCCGCGATATGATTGTTTTCCGGTGTAGGAAAAGTTAATCGTCTCGTTGTTCTTGTCAGGGATGACGATGCGCCAGGAGTCCCCATCAGTGAACGCCTTACGCTTACCGGCGCCCAGCGCCACGTCATTGAAGAGTGAAAGTCTCTGATTGAGGGAGTAAGCGGAAAAATTGACCTGCTCCTCATGCGTCTGCGGCCGGTAGCCTGTTGTGACCCTCGAACTGGTGGCGTCGAGCCCCGATCCTTTGAGCAGGCTCAGATCGTATTTCGGCACGATCTGGCCGTCAGCCAACACGCTGCCTTCAAAGTCGGGAAAGCTCCAGCCCCGGATGTGGAGCACGAGGCCGCTGTAGTGTGGTGAGATCGTCGCGTGCGCGCTTCCGTCAGGGTCGAGTCGGTCTACCGCGATGCTGAATGTAAAAGTGTCTGTCCCCGGCGTGGGGTGCATCTGCTTGGCAAGTTCTCTCGGTTCACCAGCCGGCACAGGAAGCACTTGAGCCGTAGTATATTGGTAGTTGAGCGAGTCGCCCGCTTTAAGCGTGTTCGCGTCCGCAACCCCAAAGGCGGTCAGGAGAACAGTTGAAGCCGTGCCGATCAGAATTCCTGATCTCATGGGACAGTAGCCTCCTTGTAATCCGGCGGCGGCGCAAACAGGGCCGCGTCCGGCTCTCCGATCTCTCGGATGTTGCCCCGTTCGAGCGCGACGTTGAAAGCGGCAGGAGTGCCCTCGTCAACCGTGACGACGCGGTATAAGACGAAATGCCCGGGTTCGCGATGCGAGACGGAACTTCCTAAACCGCAGGCTGTAACGAGCGGCTGTGCGTTTGATGCATCGTCGTTTGGGTTGTATTGGGGATCCGACAGGTCACTGACATATTCTGTCTCTGCGATCCGGTGTTCGCCAGGCGCGCAAAAGAATGTGCCGCGTGAGACGTGGATCGATCCGGTCGTGCGGTAGCCGCGCGCTGATAACCCTTCGCTTCGGATCTGCGAGAGCGTCTCGACCCTCGTAGGCTTTTCGACTGTCGGCACGGCGATTGCCTGAGCTCCGGATTGAACAGTGTACGTTTCGACGCTCGGCGCGGTCTTGACCGATCGATACGTCTTTTTGAAATCGTCGAGCGTTACCGTCAAACCTTCATCCGGCTTATCGATCGTCGTGTATGGCACGACTTCAACTCGACGCCAACCGCGATAGAAGGCAAACTTCGCGAGCAGCCCTGTTTTTTGACGGAGCGCGACCCCGGTGTCAAATGCATCCTTTTCCTTTTTCGTCTCCTCTTGCTGCGCGTGAATCAAAGCGTTGCCTTTGGCCCAGGCGAGCCAAGAGCCGACAACGGGGATCAACGACAAGGTACTAATAGCGCCGGTATTGATTTCACCAGGCTTTGGCATGGACAAAGGCGGCAGGGCCGCGATAACGGCAGCGTCGGCCGGGAAGCTGCCGACAGGCGGCGGCGTTGCGTCGGCCTTAACGATGCGCGCGATTTCATCGTAGGCGATGCCCGGCAACAGTCGCGCGCCACCCGCAGGCGACGACTTCGCAGCTGATGTCGGCTCCTCGCCGGAGAGGCGCTCGGCTCTGAGGGTGCGTCGCGCGCAAGCGAAGAGACCAGACCGAGCGTCCCAACCTTAACTCCGGCGACGTATACGCCTAGCATCGGCACCGTCAGAGCAAGCGTCGTCGCCGCAAAAGCGATACTTGCGAACGTTTTTGTAAGCCTCATGGATTGGAAGCCCTTCTCAGCCACGCAGGGGACGGACCTAAAGATCCGTGGCTACATTTCTTGCTGTAACCCCCACGATAAGGGTCGATTTCCTAAATCCGCTCGGTCGGCCCCTGCTATTAGGAAGATCCCCTCGGTGCTAAGAACGAACGGTAGGATGCATCCGGGGTCCATTCTCGCTGCGTATGATGACGAAATGCGCGCACATCCACCACGCGTTCCAAGACTGATCTATCAGGCCGAGGACGGCGTGCTACGGGCGCTAGGCGAGGACTCATACATCATCTATTCCAAGCTCGATTCATCTACGGCAGAGTCGGTCATCAGCCGCGAAATCAACCATTTCAATCTTCTCGGGCGCAAGTTTGAATGGAAGGTGTACGGTCACGATCTTCCGGACGACTTAGAGGCGCGTCTTCAAGCACATGGGTTCGAAGCAGACGAACCCGAGACACTGATGATGGCTAATACAGCCGAGCTTGCTGGCCCAATTTGTGGAATTGATGCACGTGTTGTGAGGACCGAGGCGGCTCTACGCGATATGATGGCGGTCCATGAGGCAGCATTTATGGAAAAAGGTGACCGGCTATTCGATGTTTGTAAATCGCGACTGCGGGATGAAACGCTCCGACTTTTTGTTATTTACGTCGGGGGAGACCCTGTCTCTGCGGGTAGACTGGAATTACCGCCTCATCGATCATTTGCGAGCTTATGGGGCGGCGGAACAATACCGGAGCAGCGCGGCAAAGGTCTCTTCCGGGCATTAGTCGCAGTCCGGGCGGCTGAGGCATACCGACTTGGCTATCGCTATCTGACCGTTGACGCTCGTGAAAGTAGCCGCGCGATCCTAGAGCGGCTTGGATTCATCAGGCTAACAAGCGTCACGGGCTGGAATTTTTACCCAAGGATCAGGTGACGACCTCCCACTCATCGCCCGCAGCCGGTC
>JACRUD010000051.1 GCA_014304875.1 Vulcanimicrobiota bacterium | reverse complement strand
GGCGAAAAAGATGAACGCCGCCCCTGCGAACACACCGCTCCAGCCGAAGGGGAAGTAGGGGTGCCAGTTCACCTGGTTGACATGGCCGACGCCGATCGCGAGGAAGAAAAGCACCACCGAAAGCTTGATGATGACGATGACCGTGTTGACGATGCTCGACTCGCGCGTGCCCTTGATGAGCAGCAACGTGATCAACAAGATGATGCAGGCAGCCGGCAGGTTCGCGAAGCCGTGGATGACCTGCCCGGCCGACCCCAAGTCGTACGGCGCATGTTGAAACCTGACCGGGATGTTGATGCCAAACGCGCTCTCCAAGAAATTGGCAAGGTACCCGGACCAGCCGATGCTGACCGTGGCCGCGCCGACACCGTACTCCAACACGAGATCCCAGCCGATGATCCAGGCGATGAGCTCGCCGAGCGTTGCATACGCGTAGGTGTACGCGCTGCCGGAGATCGGCACGGAGCTGGCGAGTTCCGCATAACACAGCGCCGCGAGGGCACTGACGGTGCCGGCCACGACGAACGACAACGTCAGCGCCGGCCCCGCTTTCGTCGCCGCCGCGATGCCGGTCAGCACGAAAATGCCGGTGCCGATGATCGTGCCGATTCCCATGGCAGTGAGCGCGACGGGACCCAAAGTGCGTCTAAGACCGCGATCTTTATTGTCCGCTTCGGCTAAGATGTGATCCAGCGATTTGATACGCCGTAGTAGTATGGCCATGGTGCGCACATTCCGTCGCGGCCTTGCGCCAGCCCTGCGGCCGGGGCATGGATGGCGTCAAGGTGCTCTTAGAAAGGCCAGAGGGCTGGTCTTCGAACCAAAGTCCCCAAGCCGTCTGTCAGGCCACAGCGATCGACTCATCCTGAATAGCGCCATCTCCCGCCAAAGGGGAGATCTGCGCAGTGAGTAATTTCCTGGTCCCGAGAATTGCGCAGACGGCTACGGTGGTTCGTCGCCGGGACCGAGATCGAGAATTAGGACGCGGCGGCCCGAGCGTCGAGCGGTCTTTTTCTGATGATGTGCGCCGACTTTTTGTCGGCTTGCGCCGGGGACTTGCAAGTATTTCCACATCGAGGAGGCAGAGGTGTTCGAGGGACGTGTCGGCGTCGTGACGGGAGGCTCGCGCGGAATCGGAGCAGCGATCACCGCCATGCTCGCAAAGAGCGGCGCGCACGTGGCCGCCGGTTACAGTAAGGGACGGGAAAACGCCGAGCGAATGAGAGAGACGCTCGGCAAAGACGGCGGCTCCGTGTCCATTCACCAGGGCAAGGTCGACGATGCGGACGATTGTCGGCGGGTGGTCGCCGAGGTCCTGCGTGACCACGGACGCATCGACTATCTGATAAACAACGCGGGAATCACCTTGGACAAGACGGTCCGCAACATGAGCGTCGAAGACTGGCATGCGGTGCTGAACGTCAACCTCCACGGGGCATTCCATATGACGAAAGCGGTCTTGGAGCATATGATCGAACGCGGCTCGGGGCGCATCGTCAACATCAGCTCGGTTATCGGCGAAACTGGTAACGTCGGCCAAGCCAACTACGCCGCCTCCAAAGCGGGCTTGTTCGGACTCAGCAAGAGTCTGGCGCTCGAGATGGCCAGGCGGGGCATCACGGTCAACTGCGTCGCTCCGGGTTTCATCGGCACTGAAATGGTCGAGGCCATGCCCAAGCCTGTTCTGGACAAGGTGATCGAGAAGATTCCACAACGGCGGCTGGGCAGGCCGGAGGAGGTCGCTCGGGTGGTGAGCTTTTTACTGGAAGACGCCTCCACTTATATCACCGGGGCGGTGTATACGGTAAACGGCGGCCTCGATATGTAAGTGCCGCGCCAGCTAGCGTCGCGAACTCCTCGGCACGGCGAGTCGTCATGTCGGACGGGATCTAAAGGTCCGTGGCTACATCACGCCCTCTCTAGTGTAGTGCCGCCACTTTTAGTGGCGGCTGCGTCTTGGCAGGCCAGCGTGGCCGCAACGGACGGACCTAAAGGTCCGTGCTTCTTTACGCCTTTGCATGGAAGAGAAAAGCGGGCGCGAAATGGTCCTACACGCTTTGGGAGGAGCACGCTTTGAGAACAATGCGCGTATGGAAGAGAGTCCTGTTTACGGGCGGCCTCGTGGTTGCGCTGTTGACCGCTTCGCTCAGCCCTTCGTCTGCTTTCCTTGATAAGACGCGGTTTGCAACCCATCTGGGCGTCGCCTATTTCTGTTTTCACCATTGGGTGCTCAATCCGTACCGCCAGGGAGACTTCAGCGCTGGAGCTCCGCACCGCACGAAGGCGATGATAAAAGGGGGCGCGGCGCTCCTGTTCGCTTATCATGAGGTCAAAGTATCGGCGAAGATCGCCCGCCTGAGCAAAGACCCGCTGCTGCAAAAGCTATCGGGTGGCATGGCCGGCTTGATGACATCTTTTGGCGATGTCGGCGGTAGGCTCAAATCCGGACACTTTTCCCCGCAGGACATCGAGAGCCTTAAGAGCGCGACGGACTCTGTTGAGTCAACCGCCACCGCCGGTGGCCGACCCATCAACGACGTCCCGGTGCCGGTTCCGGGCACCTAGCCGCTTGGTCGCTTGGCAAGCCGTGCGGGAGTAATTGCCGAACCGGTCTGAAAGCGAAAAGAAGAAATGAGAGGAGTTTACTTGCCTTTGCGACTCGACATCCGGTCGGTGCGGTCGCCGGCGACATCGGCAGTCATCTTCTGGGCGTTTAGCATCGTCTCGGCGACCTTAAGCGCGTACTCTTTCTGAGACCGCATCAGCAAGCTCGCGAAGCCGAAAGCGTTTTCAATCACAGCGGCCGGGGTAGCAAAACCGTTCGCGTACGTCCGATCGCCGTATTCGCTCTGGTCGCTCGCCATTTCGCGCACGGAAGCCATGGCGGATAGGCTGGCTTCTTGGGCCTGCTTGACGCTCTTGAGCACTTCTTCTTGGATATTGGTCATGAACTGGGTGTACTCTGGCATATTTACTCCTTTTAAGGTCGGCTTGCTTGGCATTCCCCTGCGCCTTGTCTGCTAAGTATACCAAGCACGCGCTGTATATGTCAATAGCGCGGGGTAAATCGGGTGGATGTCTCTTGCGACTAATGCCTCAGACATGCCGACAGCAGCGCGCAAGCGCAGGCGAACTCTTTGTGTTAGTACTCTAGCGCTGCGTAAAGCCGCGGTATATCCGCATCATGGTATCTTTTTGCTCGGTCGTGAGCTGCGTGTCGAGCTTGATCGCCGCCTCGACACGATTGATCGCGTCGTCGACGGTCTCGTCGTCGTCGAGCAACCCGGCCTGCCCGTACATCGTCTCAGCCGACATCTGCAACGCGTTGGCGATGCTCTTGAGCACATCGGCCGAAGGCTTGTACAGGCCGCGCTCGACCTGGCTCAAGTAAGGGTTGGAAATTTTAGCCATTTCGGACAACTGCCGCACGGACAGCTTGGCCAGCTCGCGCTGCGCCCTTATAAACTCGCCAAGCCCTTTCCAGGGCCCCTCGTCCTTGGATCTCATCGCGGGATCTTTCCCTTGGCCTTTGTCTTGCCACCGGCGTCGTTGGCTCGGGTGCGCCCGTCGCTGTGCCCATCCCCTGCGCCGGCCTTGCGGCCCTTTGAAACGGCGGCCGTTTTCGTGACCGAAAAGCCGGAGATCGGATCAAGCATCGGACCGAGATCGTCGACGACGTACTTGCCGGGCGCCGGCTCGCCGGCGGGCAGCTTGGCCGCTGCCACGAGCTTGCCCGACCGCGCGCACGCCCAAGCCGCCCAATCCTCCCACCAACTCCCGTCCACCTTGGCCGCAGCGGCGCGCCATACTTCGGCCGCGACACCTCTCTCCGCCACATCCTTCGTCCAATAGTGAGCCTTAGGATTTCCCGGCGGGTTGACGATTCCGGCCACTTGGCCGCTCGACGACAGCGTAAATTTGGCTTGGCCCCCAACCCGCTGCGTCGTGGCATACGTCGAGCGCCACGGTGCGATGTGATCGGACTCGGCGCCGAGGACGTACAGCGGCGTCTCGATCATGCCGAGATCGACCGGTGTTCCGCACACCGTAAACGCGCCCGGCTTCACGATCTCGTTGCGCAAGTAGCACGCCCGCAAATACTGTGAGTGCATCGCCGCGGGAAGCCTGGTGCTGTCACCGTTCCAGGCCAAGATATCAAAGGCCGGGGGACGGCGACCCATAAACCAATTGTTGACGACGTAGCTCCAGATAAGATCGTTGCCGCGCAGCGCGTCGAACGTCCCCGACATTTCTTTATCTCCCAGATACCCGAGCCTAGCCGTTTTTGTCTCCAGCCTTTCGATGGCCGCTTCATCGGTGAAAATCCCTAGGTCGCCCGGTTCCTCGAAGTCGATGAGGGCGTTGGTCAGCGTCGCCCAACCGATGCGTTTCGCTTGTTCCGGTCCGAGCGCGGCAAGATGCGCAAGCGCCAACAGAGCTAAGGTGCCGCCCAAGCACAGCGCCGCAATGTTCACCTGCTTGCAGCCGGTGAGTTCTTCGACGCACTCCAGGGCCGCAAGCACTCCTAGACGC
>JACRUD010000156.1:16956-22984 GCA_014304875.1 Vulcanimicrobiota bacterium | reverse complement strand
CCTGAATGATGAGTTCCCGGCGAGTGTACTCGAGGATGGCCGGAATATCGGACGCGATGAAGGTCTCCCCTTCACCCAGCCCCACGACGAGCGGCGACGCTCCGTTTCGCGCGAATATCAGCTGATCGGGTGCGTCGGCCGAAATGACGCCCAAAGCGTAAGCGCCGCGAACGGTCGCAAGAGTTCGGCGCACCGCCGCGATGAGATCCCCGTCGTAGAAATCTTCCATCAGGTGCGCGATAACTTCGGTATCCGTGTCGCTGCGGAAACGATGGCCCGCCGCGATGAGCTGCGCCCGCAAGGCGACATGGTTCTCGATGATGCCGTTGTGGATGACGGCGATGCGCTCCGCGCAGTCCAGATGCGGGTGAGCGTTGGAATCGGACGGGCGGCCGTGCGTCGCCCAGCGCGTATGGCCTATTCCGGCATTGCCGTGGAGCGGCGCCTCTTGAAGCGCCCGCTCGAGATTGCTGAGTTTGCCGACCCGTTTCGTGCCGGAGACGGAACCGCCGTCCAAAAGCGCAACGCCGGCCGAATCGTAGCCGCGGTATTCCAGGCGCCTCAGACCCGACATCAGAACGCCGACAACGTCGCGAGGTCCGATGTAGCCTACGATCCCACACATAGTAGCGTCTCCTTCCCGAATGTCATGACGATCGGCGCAGTCACAGAACCCGGCAGACTTTGGTGCGTTCGGCAATAAGGATGGCGTGCAACTGTAGCAGGGCGGCATCGAAAACATCGTTGACGACGACGTAATCGTAGGCGGCCAGCCGCTCCGCCTCATCATGCGCTATCGCGAGGCGCTCGGCGATCGCGTCCGCGTTTTCCGTGCTTCGTCTCTCGAGGCGCTCGGCCAGCACGCTTGCCGACGGCGGGCGCAAGAAGACCATCACGGTCTCCGGGTAGGCTGTTTTTATGGCGGCCGCCCCGTTGACTTCCGGCTTCATGACGATGTCGCGGCCGGAGTCGAGAGCGCTCTCCACGAATCTGCGAGGCGTTCCGTAAAAGTTCCCGGCATACTCTCGGCTCTCGATGAACTCGCCGGCGGACAGACGTCGTTGAAAGTTTTCACGATTGAGAAAATGGTAATGGACGCCGTCGACCTCGCCCGGACGCCGCGCGCGAGTCGTCGCCGAAACGGAGTATGCGAGCTCCGGTTCGAGGCGCCGCAGCTCGTCGACCAAACTATCCTTGCCCGCTCCAGACGGTCCGGAGACGACAAGCAGGACGGGTTTGCGCTGCAAGGGCGTAAAGATCGACGAACCTTTCGTCGGCGGCTGGCGAGGGTGCGGCCCGGTGGTCCTCGATAGCTGGATGGTAGACAGACTCGCTCGCGAACTAAATCGTTCGCTTGCGGGTGCTCGCATCCGCTCTTTCCAAGGCCATGCGCTCGACATCACTCTTCTGTGTTATCGGCGGCGCGAGGCTACGGCCTTGAGCGGCCTTCTCTCTCCAACCGGCCCGCTTCTGGCGCTACGCGAAACGGCCGAAACTTCCGGGACGCCGGAAGGACGGGGCTGGGCCGGCGGCATCGCACCGCTGCTGCGAGACTGCGCCATAGACGCGATCACCGCGGTTCCGAACGACCGCATCATCCACGTTGACGTGCGTTCTCGGTCTGCTTTTGGCGTGCCTTCCCGGCACCGCGTTGTGTTCGAACTGGAACCGCGCAAGCCGAACGTCTTGGTGTTGCGCCCCGCCGAGGATGGCGGATGGGCTATCTTGGCCGCCGCGAAGCAGATCCGGGGCGGGAGCGGAAGCCGCGACGTCATCGTCGGAGAGACGTACGAACCGCCGCCGCAACCTCGTCAACGGTTCGATTTGATTCAATTCGAGAATCTCGCGGCCGCGCTGGCCGACGCAGATGAGCGTACTCTGTCCCGGCTGCTCAGCGACTTCGACCCGACGTGTACTCCGCCGCTGGCACGTGCATGCATACGCAGGGCGACGGAGCAACCCGGCGGCGCGCTTGCGACCCGTCTGTTGACGGCTTGGAACCGCCTGCGCAGCGAAGTGGCCGCCGCGTGTGCCGATACGTCCAAGCCGGTCTACGTCTATCGGCTTGACGCAAGGACGATCGCCCATTGCGTGCCGCTCGGGTGGCCGTCGGCGGCGCCGAGCATGGTTGCCACGCTCAACGAACTGTGCGCGCGCGAGCTGACCGCCAGCCGCGAGCGCAGCTCGGTCCCCGCCATGAGCGGCCGGCGCTCGAAGCTAGCGAAGATGATCGAGCGCGCCCGGCTGGAGCGCGAGTCGTTGGAACGAGCACAACGGGAGGCCGCTGCAGCTGAAGAATTCCGCAACGCCGGCGATCTTATCTACGCGAACCTTGCCGCCATCGAGCCGGCAAGCGATTCCTTCATCTCCGCTGACGGGGAATGCGTCGCTTTAGATCCCGCGCTGTCGCCCAAAGAAAACGCCGCTCAATATTTTCGACGATTTAGAAAAGCGCGCCGCGGCCTGCCGCAAATCGCTGCCCGCCTGCAGACCTTGGCGGAGAACATGAATTACTTCGAACAGCTGGCCTGGGAGGTCCAACGAGCTGTCGATCTGCCGTCACAAGAACGAGCCGCTGTGTTGGCCGAAGTTGATGCAGCGACCGGCGCGCAGGCAAAGACGGAGGCGCCGCGCACGCCACATGCGCAGACGCAGGGCAGTTCGAGACACGCTTTCACGATCGAAGGCGCCGTCGTTCACGTCGGGCGATCCCCGCAAGACAATGACCGTCTTACTTTTCGGGTAGCCGGGCCGGAGGACTACTGGTTTCATGCACGCGGGATACCGGGAGCGCATGTGATCTTAAAGCTGAGCGAGCGACATCGCCGGCCATCGGAATCGCAGATCCTTGTTGCCGCCGAGCTGGCTGCCGGCCATAGCCGGGCGGCAAATGCTGCAAAAGTCGAGGTCGACTACACCCAGCGCAAGCACGTTCGGCGGCGCGGGATGGGAAAGCCGGGGCTCGTGTGGTACGGACACTTCGCGACCGTTGCGGTCGCCCCGCGCAAGGAACGGCCTGATGCCGTCAGCTGACGATTAAGGAGGCGAACCGGTCGTCGGCATCGGCTGAGTACGGCTGAACGTGCAAGGTGCTGGCGGCCCGCTTCGCGGTTGCGACCGCCTCTTTGACATCTTGGTGCAAGGGCAGCATGTGATCGAGCCCTGTCGATTGGAACAGCCGTCTAAGGCGCGCGTCCACGACGACGATTCGCATGCTTCCGCGGCGCGCGGCCACAGCTTTCAGCGTGGAAATAAGCAGGCCCAGGCCGCAAGAATCGATGTAGCTGACGGCCTTGAGGTCGATGACGAAGTGGACGCGACCACGATCGAGCGATGCCCTGATCGCTCGTGCCAGCGCTGGAGTCGTCAGCGCGTCGACTTCGCCGCCGATTGTCAGCATGGTGGCCTTTGGGCCGTCCTCGATTGCGATCGATGTGTCCATTGACTGACGCTCCTTGAACGAGGAAAGCTTCTGAGCCCGACCGGTTCGAAAAGACGAGGCCTACGACACTTGCGCTTAGGCCAATGATACTACGTAGCAAGTAGGAAAGCAAGGGAACCGTCGACCGGTTGCCTGGGGGTGGGCACTAAACCTGACGACCTCGCAGAAACAGTCGCTCGAAGAACCGCAGCAGCCGCATGGCCGGGTGCTCACGTGGCCCGAATGGCTCGGTCAAGATGACCTTCAACCCGCACAGCTTGGCGCCTAGAACATCGGTGAACAGCTGGTCGCCGACGACCATCGTCTGATCGCGTGTCGTGCCGAGCAGCTGCAGTGCCTTTCCGAACGCCCGGGGCAACGGCTTGGCGGCTTTGTGCACGAACGAGATCTTCAGGCCGCCCGCCACCTCGCTGACCCACCCCTGCACGTTATTGGACACGATGACGATCCGCAGACCGCGCGCGAGCGCCGCGGCGACCCAGGCAGCGTCCTCGTCGCTCGGGCGCTGTTGACGGTAGCCGACAAGGGTGTTGTCGAGGTCGATGATGAGACCCCGTATTCCGGCGGCGATCAGTTCTTCCAGCGGAATCTCGTAGACCCGGCGCGCGAGCCTATCGGGCCGCAGCAGCATGGGTGGCTAGGTCTCCGGTACGAAGACGGACAGAGCTTGCGGCAGGAGTCTGAAGACGGCTGGGCACTGAGTCGTTATTTCGCCGTCCGTGTCGATCGAATGCGGACGCGCGGTTTTGATCTCAAACTCTCGGCCGTGCAAAAGACGCAACCCCGGGCAGCTCTCGTACCGGCCGGTGAGCATGGAGGGGAGGATAGAAAATGTCTGTCTCCAGTGTTCGACTTCCAGGCTATATAAATCGAGCACTTGATCGTCTATGGCGGCGTCACGGTTCACGATCCAGCCTCCGAAGTTGGACCCGTTGGCGACCATGATATGGATGCTGCGCAGTGCGAGCACCTGATCGCCGCAGCGAACCTCGGCGCGAAACGGCCTGGCCCGCACCATGATCTGGAGAGCGGACCATCCCACCGCGAGAGTTCCAAACACCCCTTTCCCCTTTTTGGTGAGCCGCCTTGCCAACTTGGCGCTGAGCCCCAAACCGGCTTCGTTCAGGAAGTGCTTGCCGTTGACCGTTCCGACGTCGATGCGCCGGGTCTTTCCGCGCGCGATGACCTCACAGGCGTCAGGTATCCTTTTCGGGATGCCGAGCGTCTGCGCCAGATCGTTGGCCGTCCCCAGCGGAAGGATGCCCAGCGGCAGATTCGTCTCGACGAGCGCGTCCGCGGCGCCGTTCAAAGTTCCATCGCCCCCGCCGATGATCGCGAGCCGCACGTCTTGCCTGCGATTGCGGATCGTGTCGCGCAGCGAACGTGGATCGCTCATAGGACATTCTATCAGCGAGAATCCTAGCTCGAAGAGCTTGCGCCCGGCAGCGTCGGCGGTCTGCGCGCCGCGGCGCGAGGTCCGATTGACGAAGAACAGCGTCGGAACGCTCACAGAGATCTTTCCACAAGCATCGCATCCCCGAAAGAGTAGAACCGATAGCGCAGCCGCATCGCTTCCTCGTACGCGGCCAGCACCCGCTCCGTTCCGCCGAACGCGCAGATCAGCATGAGGAGCGTCGAGCGCGGAAGGTGGAAATTCGTGATAACCGCATCCGCGATTCTGCAGCGCTGCGGAGGATGGATGAACAGAGCGGTGGCACGCGATGCCGGTTCACCGCCGCTGTCTTCAAGGGCGCGTAACGACGTCGTTCCGACCGCGACGATCCGGCCGCCCCGTCCTCGGGCGTCTCGAATAGCCGTCGCGGCGGCCGCTTCGATCTCGTATCGCTCGGCGTGCATGGTGTGGGCCCGCACGTCCTCGCTTTTGACCGGGCGAAACGTGCCCGCTCCGATGTGCAGCGTGATCGTCGTCCAGCAAATCCCCCCTGCGCGCAGTTTCCGCACCAACTCGTCAGTGAAGTGTAAACCGGCGGTCGGCGCAGCCGCGGAACCGTCGTGCGCGGCGTAGACGGTCTGATAGCGCGCTCGCGCGGTTGGCGACGTCTCTTTGATGTACGGCGGGAGCGGGACGTGGCCGAAGCGCTCCATCGCTTGAATCGCATCGAGGCCACGGAAGCGGACCTGCCGCTGACCATGCGAGGTGTGACCGAAAACCTCGATGACACTATCATCGCCTAACCAAAGACGGTCGCCCGATCTGATCCGCGCGCTGGGTCGGACCAGCGCTTCCCAATAGCCGTCGCAACCGCTCGGCTGCAACAGCAGGACTTCAGCCGCTCCCCCACCGACGCGCCGCGCCAGGAAGCGGCCTTGCATGACGCGAGAGTCGTTGGCGACGAGCAGATCTCCGGGGCGCAATATGTCAGGCAAATCAACGAAGCTGTGGTGCGACGATTTCCCGTCGCGCGGCAAGACGAACAATCGGGCTTCATCCCGGCGCTGCGCCGGCCGCTGCGCGATAAGCTCCTTGGGAAGGGCGTATGCGTACGAAGCGGCCGCATACGGGTCTCCCATGTCAACGGCTGTGTCCCGGCGCAGCCGGGCTGGCGGGCGCGAGCGGCAAAGCAT
>JACRUD010000156.1:0-16946 GCA_014304875.1 Vulcanimicrobiota bacterium | reverse complement strand
ATCCATTCTTACAAGTGTCGTTCCGCGGTAGTAAAAGCTGAGAATGTCCTGTGCGTTGTGGCCTCCGGCAGCCATATCGCGGGCTCCCCACTGCGACATTCCGACGCCGTGGCCGGATCCGGAGCCGTTGACGACGACGTTGTCTTGGTCGATCACAAGACCGTCGATCCTGGTGCTCTTGACCACGCGGCTTCCGGCAAGCGATCGGAAACTCGTTCCCGAGATCGCCGTGCCGCCGGCGCTGCCTGAAAAAACTACAGTCTGCAGGCGACCGGAAACATCGGGCGTTCCGGGCGAGATCGTTTGGATCGTGCCGACATCGCCCCAGCGTTTTCGCTTCAGCGCGGCGGCGAGGGCTTCGAGTGAAAGTCGAGCGGTCCAGTGAAGAGACGATTGCGATGCCTCCCATGGATCGCGCTGGGCGATCAGGTACGGCTGGAGATCCCCTAACGCGCTTCCGTCGGTCGTGTAACCCCCATCGGAAGAACAATAGTACGCGTGCACTGGACGATTTGCGTACGACAAGACGAGCCCCCGTGTGGCATCGACCGCATCGGTCGTCTCCTGCGACTCTAGGGCTGCACCGCGATACACTTGGTCGCGCTCGCCGGCATAAACGTCGAAACCATCGGACTCGTGACTGCCCAGACGTGACAACGCGTACGTGCGCGCGACGATAGCCTGGGCCTGCAAGGCGGCCGCGGGCCATCCCGCGTCCATCTCGGCCGGCACCACGCCGTAGAGATATTGTTCCATATCGATGATGTTGATCACCCTAAAAGTGCCCACACCATCGCGCTGAACGATGGCCGTCCCGCGAAAGGCACGGCCATCGATGATGAGCGGCGCGTCTTTAGCGGCTGCGATCATCAGCCGAGCAGGGGCGGCAACGGCGTTGCCGAGCAGCAGGCCGACAGCCGTCGCTCGGACGTCGAGGACCGTGGGGCTCTGCGGTTCCATCGGCTCGGCAGCGCCGGAATCGTCCTGGCTGCGAACGACCAGGCCTGCGCCGGACGCGAACGTGATTTGGGTTCGATGCGCAAGCAGAACCACCCGAACGGTTTCGGCCTGAGCCCGCGCACTCGTCGCGGCGAAGCCGGCAAACGCCGTCATGGCAGCCAGCAAGCCGGAGGCGGCTACTGTGCCGACCGTCTTCAACGAAAACTGCGCTCTGGCAAGACGAGCATGCGGCAGCAATCAGAACAGGCGCGGCTGCGCGTCATCGTAAAGGCCTAAGTGCTTGCGCGCGGCTTCGGTCGCGCGCCGGCCGCCTGCGGTGCGCTGTAAGAATCCGATTTGAATAAGATACGGCTCCACCACGTCGGCAAGGGTGCTCTCTTCTTCATTGAGGCTGGCGGCAAGTGCGCTGATGCCAACCGGTCCGCCGCCGTATTGCATGATAAGCGCCTTCAGAAAGGAACGGTCGAGCGGATCCAGTCCTAAAAGGTCGATTCGCTCCAAAGCCAAGGCGGCCTTGGCCACGTCGCGGTCGATGATGCCGCTCGCTTTCACTTCCGCAAAGTCACGAACCCGCCGCAGCAGCCTATTGGCGATGCGTGGTGTGCCGCGGGCCCGGCCGGCTAGCTCGAACGCACCGTCCGGCGCCAAACCAACCCCGAGCACCCCTGCGGAGTGCGTGACGATACGGCAGAGATCATCGATATCGTAGTACTCGAAGTGGTGCACGATCCCGAAACGCTCGCGCAGGGGTGCCGTCAGCATGCCGGCACGTGTCGTCGCGCCGACCAAAGTGAACTGCTGAAGATTGATCTTGATAGTCTTGGCATACGCGCCTTTGTCGACCATGAAATCGATTGCGAAATCTTCCATCGCCGGATAGAGAAACTCTTCGATGACACGGCTCAGGCGATGGACTTCGTCGATGAAAAGGACGTCTCCGCGCTGCAGATTCGTCAGAATACCCACGAGGTCACCAGGCCGCTCGAGCGTCGGACCCGATACGGCGCGAAACGTCGCGCCCATGTCACGCGCGATAATATTGGCGAGCGTCGTCTTCCCGAGGCCCGGGGGACCGTGCAGTAAGATGTGCTCGAGAGGTTCGCTGCGCCGCTTTGCCGCTTCGATCGATATCTTGAGGTTTTCGACGACGCTCTTTTGGCCGACGTAGTGGTCGAAGCCGGTGGGCCGCAACGTGACGGCGATGATCTCTTCCTCGACGGCCTCCGTCGGCGCGATGACCGGCCGGCGGACCGCGGGCTCACCGCTCACGTCGTCCGCGCGCACCGTCGTCTTGCGGCCGCTCACCGCTGTGCCTCAGAGGCGCTTTGACGACGCGCCGCGTCCCGGTACACTTGGGTCAGCAGCGCTTCCGCCGTTTGGGGTCCGTCCTCATGCTCTAAAGCCTGGCGCACCATACGCTCCGCCTCCGGACGGCGGTACTGAAGCTGAAGCAGCACGTCGATTGCCTCCGCGATGAAATCCGGGGTCGGCGGCTCCTTTTTCGGCTCGCTCTCGCCCTGGATGAGGCCGAAACGGGCGACCTTGCCTTGCAGTTTCGCGACGATGTCTTTCGCCTTCTGCGCTCCGATGCCCGGGAGCCGCTGCAGGCTCGCATGATCGCCGTCATCGATAAAACGCGCGATCTCGGCCATCGGTTTTGAAAACGCCCGCACGGCCGTTTTCGGGCCGATGCTGGCCACCGTCAGTAATGCCTCGAAGAACTCGCGCTCGATGCGATTGGTGAAGCCCACGTAGATGCTGGTCCCACGGTTCCCGTCGATTTGCAAATACGAAAATATTTCCAAGTGCAGCCTGTGGCCTATTTCAACGGATGCGAATTTGTCGGCGACGCAGCCCGGGACAAGCACGTCGTAGCACAAGCCACCGGCTTCGATAAGGACCGACGAGGCGGTACGCTCTCTCAAAATACCATCGATGCGGGAAAACATCAGCGCGAGCCTTTCCGACGGCGACAAAATGCGATGGCCAATGCCAGTGCATCCGTGACGTCGGCAGGGGCCGGTGCGCGGCGCAATCTCAGCGCGTGAACCACCATGGCCGCCACTTGCGCCTTGGTGGCCGCGCCGTTTCCCACCAGTGCCAGCTTCACGCTCGTCGCCGCGTAGTCGTGGACCGGGATGTTCGCCATCGCGGCCGCACAGACCAACGTCCCGCGGGCATGTGCCATGAGCAAAGCGGTCTTCGGGTATGCGGTCCGGGAAAAGACGTCTTCGACGATCATCACGTCAGGCCGCAACGCGCGAATGACGTCGCTGATGCCAGTCCACAGTTCGGCGAGCCTGCGGCTCAGGTGAGACGAACGGGCGGGCTCTATGATGCCGCCCTCCACAAGCCGCAACGAATCGGCACGCGCTTCGATCATGCCGTATCCCGTGACGTGCAAGCTCGGGTCGACCCCTAAGACATGCACGCAGCCTAGCGCCCTGAGGCGCCGACGACGAGATTGACGCCGACGGTCCCGGGAGAGGTTGTGGCGCCCGCTTCGGGCTCTGTGCTGACGATCCGCGCATCCGGGCCGGCGCCCGGCAGCGCGGTGACGTGGTCAACGCGATAGCCTGCTTTTTCCAGTACGCTTTTCGCCGCTTCGACTGACATGCCGATCACGTTGGGAATGGGCCCGAGTGAAGGCGGCGCGCTGCTCCCGGCAGCGGGAGCCGACGATGCGGCCGGCGACTGAAGGTCGTTTGTTCCCGCCGTCGCCACGACGACGTTCACGGCGGCGCCTTGCGGCAAGGCTGAGTTTGGCGCCGGGTCCTGACTTAAAACCGTGTCCGGCGACGTGTCGTTGACGACGGCTTGGGTGACGGTGCCGACAGCCAACCCCGTGCTCTCGAGAGTGCGGCGAGCATCCTCGAGGCTTCCTCCAACGACGTTCGGCACCCGGGTGGAATTCGAGCCGGCGCTGACATCGACCAGCACCGAAGACCCGGGGCTCACGGTCGTGCCACCCCCGGGTGTTTGATCGACGATCGTTTGCGCGGGGATGTTGGCGCTGCTGATGGTTCCTCCGAGCTGTAACTTCAAACCGGCGGAAGCCAGTCGTCTGCGCGCTTCATCGACGCTGAGTGAAACGACGTCAGGAACCGCTGTGACCTGCCGGCCGGCGCTGGGGTAGAGCTTGACCGTGGTTCCTTTGTCAAGCGCGGCGCCCGCGGGGGGATCCATCCTTACGATCGTGCCCCGTTTGGCTTCCGCGTAGACCGAGGACGCGAGCTTCACGTTGAAACCCTGCGCGGTCAACAGCGCCGTCGCTTCGCCGGTCTCCCGGCCGACAACATCAGGCAAACGATGCGCCATGGGACCTGTGCTCACCGTCAGCGTCGCTTCATGCCGCCGCCGTAAGTTTTCCCCGGCGGCTGGAGTCGATTGGAAGACGAGCCCCGGCGGCGCCGAATCATCGTGCTTTTGGCGCACCGTTATGCGCTCGATCCCGGTGGCGCGCACGGCAGCCATAGCTTCTGCAACGGGCTTGCCGGTGACGTCCGGCATCGTCACTCCTTGCGACGACGCTTGGCGCACGGCGATGACCAGCATGGCCAAGAAGGCTGCCGTGAGCACGAGCACGCCTACCGAAAGGGGATGTGCCACGTTCCACGCGGCGCGCTCGGTTCGGACCGTTTGCGCCCTCAAACCGTCGGCCGCTAGAGGGGCGCGTCCGCCCCGCCGCAGGAGCGCTGTGGGGGACTCTTGGGAGAGCGGCTCTTCAAGGCCAGCGTCGAGCGTGCCGTTGCCGCCGGCACAACGCCGAAGCGCGGCCAATGTCTCACCGGCGGTTTGAAACCGATCCGCCGGTGACTTCTGCAAGAGCTTCATTATAACCGCGCGCAGAGCCTGACTGACCGGCCCGCCGGCTGCGGTTGGATCCGGAACGGGCGCTTGGACGTGGGCCATCGCGACGCCGACCGCTGTGTTCGCCTCGTACGGAAGCCGGCCGACCACCATCTGATAGATGACGATGCCGAGGCTGTACAAGTCACTGGCCTCGGTAAGGCCATCGCTTCCCAGCTGCTCGGGAGAGCAATACGGCACCGATCCCAAGACGGTATCCACGCTGGTCACGGTGTGCCCGTTCACTGCTCGGGCGATGCCGAAATCCGTCACCCGGACGACGTCGTCCGCGGTGACGAGAATATTTGACGGCTTTATATCACGGTGCAAAATGCCTTGGCGGTGGGCGGCGGCAAGCGCTCGACAGATCTGCTCGGCGTACCGGATGGCCACGGATTCGGGCAAACGATGCTCGCGCGCGATCAGGGCCGCCAACGTCTCTCCGCTGATTAGTTCCTGAACGATATAGTAAGAGCCGTCGACCTCACCGACGTCATACGTGTTGACGATGTTGGGATCCGAGAGCCGTGCCGCGGCCTGCGCTTCTTGGCGAAAGCGTTCGACGAAGGCTTCGTCGTATGAGAACTGCGGCCGGAGCACTTTGATGGCGACTTGACGGCGCAGCAACAAGTCGTAGCCGCGATAGACCACGGCCATGCCGCCCTGGCCGATCCTTGCGTCCAGGCGGTACCGGTTGTTGTAGATGACCTCAGGCAACAAGCGGGACGTCCTTCGCAGCGCACTGATTCGCGTAGACGTTAATCAGAGGGGATGGGTCTCCTCCGCTCAAACATTACGGGCTATGCGAACCATCGCGCCTATTGCAGCGGGAATTTTCGCTTTGGTCTTGGGCGTTGCTGCGGCGCGTGCCGACGTGCAAATGGGCCGCTACATCGCGACCGGCGACGCGAGCATCCGGGTTGATGCCGTTGCGACCGTCAGCCACGCTGAAACGTTCTTGCCTTCCACGGAGCGACCGAACGACGGGTACGCGATCGTCTCCGCGACGATCAGCAACCGAACCGCTCGCCGCGTCCATCAACCGACCTATCTGTTCAGCTTTTCGCTGCGCAACGGAGGTTCGTTCGGCGGCCGCTACGAGAGTGACGTGCTGGGTCCGTATGTCGCAGCGAGCCCGATCGCCTCTCTGAGCGACGCGCCTGAGACGCTCGCGCCCAGCGAGACTCGCAGCGTTCGCTACATCGTATTGAACTGGCCGCGCCGGGCGCTGGAAGCAATGACGCTGAGCACCTCTCTCGGAGTAAGCTTGAAAGGTTCGCGCGTCGGCCAACTCATACCTGACTATACGGAGTCGGACGTGCCCTTAGGCAATTTTTTTTCGATCGGAGACGTCGATCTGCGCGTCGACCAAGTGACGTCGCATCGTCGCAAAAACGACGATGCGATCACGCACTGGCCCACAAATCAAGACGGCGTCAACGGCTACTTCGTGGCCGCGCTGACAGAAAGAAACGCCGGACTCAACCATGTCGTGATTCCCAACTACGTCTTGGCGCTCGACTTCAACGACGGACCGAACGCGCAAAGCCGTGCCTACGGGCCGTTCAGCCAGCGCGGCAGTGGAATCGCAGACCGCCGGCTGGGCCTGCGCTCGCAAGAGCACGTTTCGTGGCTTATCACCAATTGGGTCGATGAGGCGCCGGTCGTCCGCCTGTCCGTCAACCCGACCTGGCGCTTTCCGCTGCGAGGCGTTCTGACTACAGGGCTCCGTAAATCCGGTTCAACGAATTACCGCTGAGGCGGTAGGTCTGCACATGGGATTGGCCTGAGATACTGGTTTGGGCAAGGACGAGGTCGGCCGTGCGCGCTCCCGGGAGCAGAACCGCGCTATCGTAGCGCAGGACGCGGGCCGATGCCATCGTGTCCGGACCGAAAGCCTCAGCGTGGCTCCACAAAGGGGCGATAGACCCGTCTCCCTGTACCCACGAGATGATGGTGGCCGTTTTCAGATGCTTGCCGGACGTTTCCGGTTCAACGACCGTAACGATGACCAAGGCCCGAAGGCCGGCCCGCAACCGTACGAACGATATTTCCGGAGGCACCGCGACCAAGAACGGCATCGAGCCGACTTTTGTCTTGTTCCCCGCCTCGTCGGCCAGCAGTAACGCCACATCCAGACCGGCTTCGCCGGCGCGCTGAAGGCGGTCGTTAGCCCTAAGCTTTCCGATCAATTGCGCCGGGGCGGCGACGTTCAGATCGGGTAAGTCAGCTAATTGGAATGCGCTGGCGGCTATCGTCGCACGGCCTTGAGAATCCGATCCCAGAGCGGCCGTCGCGCATTTGGAGCCAACACTCAGCGCGGCGACCGCCGACATCCCGAATATCGTCGCCGAAACGACGAGACGATTGGTGCGATCCCAAGCCTTCACCGCGCGAACCTCATGCTTTGCAAACGTCGGTTGGCGGTCGATGGATTGCCTTATCGTCTCTCGCGAAGCTTCAGTCCCACCGCATCGCCGCGTTGTCGGCATTATATCGTATATGCAACGCACGGCCTGTGACACAAGTCACCAAACCGTTGCCGTCTCAGTGGGAGTAGAGCGGGAGCGCGCCTGTGAGAATCGTGCGCGCGATCGGGGCTGCGACGACACCTCCGTAGCCTGCGTCCTCGACGACGATGGCAACGGCCAAACGTGGCGCCTGCGCCGGCGCATAGCAGACGAACCAGGCGTCCGGCGCGCCGCCGGGGTGGGTGCCGGTGCCGGTTTTGCCCGCCACCGCAAATGCGGGCACCTGGGCTGCAGTCCCGGTCCCATTCCGGACGACCGCAAGCATCATTTCGTGCACGGTTGCGGCGGTATCTTTGGATGAGACACGCCCCCAGGGCTCAGCCGGAACCTGCAAAAGGGGACCCCGCGGCGGCCGGAGTTCCTTGACGAGCTGAGGGCGCATCATGAGGCCGCCCTCCGCGATAGCGGATGCGACAAGTGCCATGCGTAGCGGCGTCACCGCCAAGCCTTGACCGAACGCCATTTGGGCGAGCTCCGACTGCGAGATCGTAGCCGCCTTGGGAACGTCGTCTCGAGTTGTAGAGAACGCGACGCCGGAATCGTCTCCGACATGGAAGCGCCGCAGATAATCGTAGAAGCGATCGACGCCCAACCTCAAGCCGATCTGCGCAAAATCGACATTGCTCGACAGCGCGAAAGCGCGCGCGACGGTTTGGTTGCCGGTCGCTTCGTGTTCGGCATTGTGGACCGTGTAGCCGCCGATCGAAAAGTATCCGGGGTCATCAAACACGTCGCCCGCTGCCACCGTGTCCGTGTCCAAGGCGGCGCTGGCCGTCACGATTTTGAAGGTCGAACCCGGCGGATAAAGGCCGTCGAAGGAACGGTTGAGCAGCGGTGCGTCGGCCCGCTCGTGCAGCGTCCTCCAAATCTCGGCAAGTTTGTTCGGATCGAACGTCGGCCGGTTCACTGCAGCGAGAATGGCCCCGGTGCGGGGATCGAGCACGATGGCCGCGCCGCGTACGCCGCCGGGCATGGCACGATCGACCAGCCCCGCGATGTCCCCGCGCAGCGTCAGCACAACGTCCCCGCCACGCGAGGTCGCATCGAGCCGATCGGCTCCCAACACCGCTGAGAGCGTCGTTCCATTTTGAGCCGCGGCGATCTCGGGAGACAGTACCGAATCGAACGCCGACTCCAGGCCCGATTCGCCGTAGAGGGAGGAGGCATAGCCCACTGTCTGCGCGAGCGACCGGCCTGCCGGGTACATCCGGCGGTTCCCTTTGCTGACAGCGAGCGGGGTGCCGCGGGCGTCCAGCAGGCGGCCGCGAGATTCGTTGCGCAGAGCGTGTCGCGGGTTTCCGGGGCGGGCGTTGATGCGCGCCCGATCCAGCACTTGGACGCGCATCTCTTGCGCCGCCAACAAGCAGAACAGGGCGACAAATGTGCTGCATATGGTGACCAGTCGCGACCTCACTGGGCCAAAACGGCTCTGTTCCGTCCTCCTACGTAGTCGCGTAGCGATCTCACGGCGATCTCAGCGTTCGACTGCCCCTGCAGCGCGACGAGCAACGCTCTCACCGTGTCCAGTGAGGTCAGGCATGCCACGCCCGCCTCGACGGCGGCCCGACGGATGCGGTACCCGTCGCTCTGCGATGTCGCGCTCGACGAAGCGTGATTGACGACGAGATGGACGCCGGTCGAGCGGATGAGATCGACGACGTGCGGCGATCCTTCAGCGATCTTGGCCACTCGTTTCGAAGTGATACCGTGTAAGTCCAAAAGACTCCAGGTACCCGGCGTCGCGTACAGCGAGTATTTCAAATCGACGAATGCGCGGGCGATGGGCAGGGCCGCTTGCTTCTCATCGTCGGCGATGGAGAGCAAAATGCCGCCGCCCGGGGGCGGCGGGGTTATGCCTGCGCCGATCAAACCGCGCAGCAGCGCCCCGGCGTAGGTCGTATCGATGCCTAAAGCCTCGCCCGTGGACTTCATCTCCGGACCCAGCGCCGTCTCCACGCGGCGAAGCTTTGCGAAGGAAAACACGGGCACTTTCACCGCGACGAAGTCGGGGCGCGACCACAAGCCCCGTGCCAGCCCCATGCCGGAGAGTGTCTGACCAAGCGCGATACGGCTGGCCGCCGCCACGAGGGGTGCTGCGGTTAGTTTTTCGATTATCGGCACGGTCCGGCTGGCGCGAGGGTTGGCTTCTATCACGTACAGTTCGTTTTCGAACACGATGTATTGCACGTTGATGAGACCGCGGATACCTAATTCCGCGCACAGCGTCTCGGTGACCGCTGCGATGCGCCGCTCCATGTCCGGCGCGATATTCTGCGTCGGATACACAGCCATCGAGTCGCCGGAGTGGATGCCGGCGCGTTCCACGTGCTCGAAGATACCCGGTATCACGATGTCCTCTCCGTCGAACACCGCATCTACTTCGACTTCGGTGCCGGCCAAATAGCGGTCCACGAGCAGCGGGGCATCCGGCCTGATCGGCGGGGCGCTTTGCGCGTACGCCGCGAGCTGCGCTTCGTTGTAGACGATCTCCATGCCGCGTCCGCCCAGCACGTACGATGGGCGCACAAGCACCGGGAACCCGATTTCTCTTGCGATCTCGCGCGCTTTGCGGAAGGAAAGGGCCGTGCGGCCCGGAGGCCGCGCGACTCCCAGGCGCATCAGCAGCGAGTCGAACTTTTCGCGATCTTCCGCCAAGTCGAGCGCTTGCTGCCCGGTTCCCAGCACGCGAATGCCGCGCGCGTGCAGCTCGCGCGCGAGATTGATCGGCGTTTGGCCGCCGAACGAAAGAAGGGCGCCTGCCGCGCGCGTCGCGCGCACCGCGCTCTCCACTTCGTCGACGCAGGGCGGTTCGAAGATAAGGACGTCGGATACATCGAAGTCCGTGCTCACGGTCTCTGGGTTGTTGTTGATGACGACCGCGCGCATGCCCGCCTCGTGCAGCGCGGCTGCGGCGTGCACGCAGGAGTAGTCGAACTCTATTCCCTGTCCGATTCGGATAGGGCCGCTGCCGACGACGACGACGGCCTGTCCTGCGCTCGCATCAGCGCGGGAATGCGGTTGAAGTTCGTCCTCTTCTCCGACGGCCGCGTAGTAGTACGGCGATCGCGCCGGAAACTCGGCCGCCGCCGTGTCTACCATTTTGTACGGGGCGATCGCATTGCCGATTCCGGAGTCACGCAACGCACCAAGCGGCACGCCCGCCAGGCGCGCGACCGTCGTGTCGGCGTACCCCTGCGCCTTTGCTTGCGCCAAGGGCACGTCGCCCGAGTCCCGCCGCAGCAGTTCTTCCGTCCTGACCAGCTCCTCCATCTCGCAGATCCAAAAAGGATCGATCGCGGTGAGCTCGGCGATCGATCGCACGCTGCGCCCGCGACGCAGACATTCGGCCAACGCGAAAAGCCGCTCGTGAGTCGGGTTTGAAAGCACGTCATCGAGCTGGTCGTCGCTCCAGCCCTCCTGAGGCCCGCCCGTCAGGCAGTCTCGGCCGATGTCGCAGCCGCGCACCGCTTTGAGCAGCGCGAAACCGAAAGTTCGGCCGATCGCCATGACCTCGCCCGTCGATTTCATCTGACTCCCGAGTCGGGCGTCGCCCAACGGGAACTTATCGAATGGCCAGCGCGGGATCTTCACGACGCAATAGTCGAGCGCCGGCTCGAATGCGGCTTTCGTCATCCCGGTCACGGGGTTCACAATGTCCTTGAGCTGGCGACCCAGCGCCACTTTTGCGGCGATTTTGGCGATCGGGTAGCCGGTGGCTTTGCTGGCGAGCGCAGACGATCGTGAGACGCGCGGATTGACCTCGATGATGCGGTAGTCATCGCTGCGCGGGTCCAGCGCAAATTGGATGTTGCAGCCTCCTTCGACCCGCAAATGCCGGATGATATGGAGCGCTGCGGTTCTCAACCGCTGGTAGTCCCGGTCCGACAAAGTCTGCGAGGGCGCGACGACGATTGAATCTCCCGTATGGATGCCGACCGGGTCGACGTTTTCCATGTTGCAGACGATGACGCAAGTGTCGGAGCTATCGCGCAGCACTTCGTACTCGAGCTCTTTCCAGCCGAGCAAGGACGTCTCTAGAAGGACCTGATGGATGATGCTGGCAGCGATTCCCGACGCCAGCGTTTCGGCCAACTCGTCGCGATCGCGGGCGACGCCGCCTCCGGTGCCGCCGAGCGTGTATGCGGGGCGCACGATGAGCGGATACCCGACTTCATCCGCAAAGCTGAGGCCGGTCCCCACATCGGTGACCACGCGCGATGTCGGTACGGGTTGACCGATCGATTCCATCGCGGCCTTGAACAGCTGTCGGTCTTCGGCAAGACGGATGCTGCGCAGCGGAGTTCCGAGCAGCTCGACCCCGTAGCGGTCCAGCGTGCCGCGCTCCGCAAGTGCGATGGCGAGATTGAGACCGGTCTGGCCACCGAGCGTTGCCAGCATGGCATCCGGCCGCTCGCGAGCGATGATCGCTTCCACATGAGCGGGAGATAACGGCTCCAGGTAGACGGCGTCGGCCATGTCGGCGTCCGTCATGATCGTCGCCGGATTAGAATTGACGAGGACGACCCGGCAGCCTTCTTCGCGCAGGGCACGACACGCTTGCACGCCGGCGTAGTCGAATTCCGCCGCCTGGCCGATGACGATTGGGCCCGAACCAATCACTAAGACACAGCGCACCGGCAGCCCAGCCATTCGGGCGAGTCGATTCGGCGCAGCGCCGGACGCTCCATTTGTGGCGGTCCGTCGAACTCCCGCGTCGTTTATGCCAAGACAAGTGGGGTAAGCACTTGTCATGCGAGTGCTCGGCATCAACGCCGTTTTCCATGATTCGGCAGCTGCGCTGGTTATTGACGGCTCGATAGTCGCGGCGGCCGAAGAGGAACGCTTCAACCGGCGCAAGCACGGCAAGCCTTGCGTGCCGTTTTCGACCTGGGAACTTCCAGAGCAAGCGGCCGCATGGTGCTTGGCGCAAGCAGGCTTGCAGCCTGGCGACATCGACGCCATCGCGTATTCCTACGATCCGGCGCTGGCCTGGCTAGCAAAGGACGATGTGGTCGCCCATGATTGGGAGGGATTGCGAACGCTGTACGCCCTGCGCGCGCCCTCGTTTTTAGCCACGGCTTTACCCGGTCTGGATCCCAGCCGCGTGCGCTTTGTGCCGCACCACGTCGCGCACGCCGCTTCGGCGTATTTGGCCTCTCCCCACCCCGTTTCGAGCGTGATGGTTTTGGATGGACGCGGAGAACGCGGCTCCTATCTGGCGGGCAGGGCGGTGGACGGCCGGCTGACGGTTCTCGCGGAACAACGGCTGCCGCACTCCTTGGGCCTGCGCTACGAAGAAGTCACGGAGCATCTCGGCTTCCGGCGGTCGTCGGATGAGTACAAAGTGATGGCGATGGCCGCCTACGGCAAGCCGCGCTGGTTGAAGGAGTTCCGCGCCGTGATGGGCGCTCGTCCGGACGGCGGATTTACCGCTCTGCCGCTCGACCTGGCAGCATTCGTGCCGCGCAATGCGGACGGTGCCGCCTGGCGTGCCGAACATGCGGATTTGGCCGCCAGCATGCAACGTTGCCTGGAGGACGTGCTGCTGGACCTGGCGCGCTGGTTGCACGGGAAAACGGCAGACGCGCACCTTTGCTTGGCAGGCGGAGTGGCTTTGAACTGCGTCGCCAATTCACGACTGGCTGAAGCCGGCCCATTTGAGTCTATATGGGTGCAGCCTGCGGCCGGCGACTCGGGTACTGCGCTGGGGGCGGCTCTTTACGTCGCGCACGAGCTTGGCGATCGCGTCGTCCCGATGCAGTCGGCCGCGCTTGGCCGGGAGTGGTCCGACGGCGAGCTAAGCAAGTGGCTGCAGGACGCCGGCGTGCCGTTTGACCAGCCTGCCGACATCGCCGACGCCGTCGCCGACATTCTCGCGCGTAACGGTATCGTGGCGTGGTTTCAAGGTCGCAGCGAGTACGGGCCTCGAGCTTTGGGGCACCGCAGTCTGCTGGCAAATCCGGCCTACTCCGACAACCTCTCGCGCCTGAACGACATCAAGGGACGCGAACAGTTCAGGCCCGTCGCCCCCATGGTGTTGGCCGATCGGGCGGCTGAGATATTCGCGGGCCCGTTGCCGAGCCCGTTCATGCTTTTCACCCATCGGGTGCGGCCCAGCTGGGCCCGCCGTATCCCGGCGGCTGTGCATGTTGACGGCACCGCGCGCGTGCAGACCGTCGATCGCGGCGAAGAGCCGCTTGTCGCTCGCATGCTGTCGCAGTTCGAAAGGCGGACCGGCGTTCCAGTGGTCATCAATACGAGTCTGAACACCGCCGGCCGTCCGATGGTCGATGATCCCCGCGACGCACTGGAGTGCTTTGGCTCGGCGCCGGTCGACGCTCTTGCCGTCGGGCCTTTTCTGCTTCGCCGCGAGGGGTCGGCCGCGGCCGGCCGTTCCATGGACGACGGATTCGCGTCGCCCGCAATGGCGCAAGCGATCTGATTTGTTATGGACGCAGACGCGCTCTTCGACATCGTCATCCCGACCATCGGTCGGCCTTCCCTCGCCCGCTTGCTGGAGTCGTTGGCGCGCGGACCGGGTCCGTTGCCGGGCACGATTTTTCTCGTGGACGACCGGTCGGACAAGCGGTCGCCCATTTCGCAACAAGAGTTCCCAGCTTCTTTAGCCGGGCGAATTCGGGTCTTGTCCGGCCGCGCTGCCGGCCCCGCGGCCGCGCGCAATATCGGGTGGAGAGCCTCGCAATCCCCGTGGATTGCGTTCTTGGACGACGACGTCGTCGTGTACGCCCATTGGCGGACGCGCTTGGCGGCCGAACTCGAGCATCTGCCGACCCGGATCGGGGGAACGCAGGGCCGAGTGCGCGTACCGCTATCGGCCGACAGGCGGCCGACGGACTGGGAACGCAACATCAAGGGTCTGGAACAGGCACGCTGGGCGACGGCGGACATGGCGTATCGCCGCGCCGTCCTGGAGGCCGTCGGCGGGTTCGACGAGCGGTTTCCCAGAGCGTTCCGAGAGGACGCCGATCTGGCGCTGCGCGTCATGGCTCGCGGATATTCGCTCACCCAAGGTCGACGTGGCGTCTTGCATCCGGTTCGGCCAGCCGACGCGTGGGTCAGCGTCCGGCTGCAGGCGGGCAACGCCGACGATGCGCTGATGAGAGCGCTGCATGGAAAGCACTGGCATACAGCGGGCGCGGCGTCCAAAGGAAGGCGCTCGCGCCATTTCGTCATCACGGCCGCCGGTGTCGTGGCTCTGATGAGCTTCGCATTGAGGGTGCCGCGACTGATCTGTGCGCCGGGACTGGTTTGGCTAGCGGGAACCGCTGAGTTTGCCTGGGCCCGCATTCGCCCCGGTCCGCGAACGGCTCGGGAAGTGGGCGTGATGTTGCTCACCAGCGTTCTGATTCCCCCAGCCGCGACCTACCATTGGCTGCGCGGAACTGCGGGGACGGGCAAGCGGCACGGCCGGGCTTTGACGGTTCCCTCGAAGACAAGACGGCGCTGGGGACCGTGATCGGCGCCGCCACCTCGCTCAGGGCCGTGTTGTTCGATAGAGACGGTACGCTGATCGTCAACGTGCCGTATAACGGCGATCCGGCCAAAGTAAAGCTGATGCCCGAGGCTGCGCAAGCGGTGGAGAGATTGCGGTTTGCCGGTCTGCGGATTGGCGTCGTGTCCAACCAAAGCGGTGTTGCCCGCGGCTTGATAAGTGCAGCGCAAGTCGATGCCGTCAATCGCAGAGTCGATGAATTCCTTGGTCCGATCCAGGCATGGGCGATTTGTCCGCACCTTCCGCAAGATCGATGCGATTGTCGTAAACCGCTACCCGGACTTATTTTTGAAGCTGCTGCGGCGTTGGGTGTCGAACCGGCGGAATGCGCAGTCATCGGCGATGTCGGCTCAGATATGGATGCGGCGCTCGCGGCAGGAGCGCGCGGTATCTTAGTTCCGACCCGACAGACCAAACCCGGGGAAGTTCAGCGGGCCGCGGAGGTGGCCGTTGATCTGCAAGCTGCCGTGGACTTGCTGCTCGGCACGCCCCGGTGAAGCACCACGTGCTCGTGGCCCGCCACGACAACAATGGAGACGTCATACTGGCGGGACCAGCGCTCCGCGCGGTCGCCGCCGGCGCTAGTAGGGTGACGTTTCTGTGCGGACCTCGAGGCCGTGCGGCGGCGGCGCTTTTGCCTGGAGTAGACGAACTGCTCGTCTGGGAAGCGGGCTGGATCGACGCCGAACCGCAAGCGGTGTCTCGCGCCGATGTGGACGCGCTGCTGGACCGTCTCGTCAAGCTGAGGATCGATCAGGCTTTCATCCTGACGTCGTACCATCAGAGCGCTCTGCCGCTCGCCTTGCTGTTGCGTATGGCCGGCATCAAGACGATCGCGGCCAATAGCGACGACTATGCCGGCTCGCTGCTCGACGTGCGAATGCGGCCTTCAAACGATATCCACGAGGTCGTGCGATCCCTCTCGCTCGTCGCCGCCCTCGGCTACGCGCCTGCGGCCAGCGACAGCCCGAGGCTTGCGTTGCGCCTTCCTCAAGGTCCGCCGATGCATCCGTTCCGTGGCCGGCCGTTTATCGCGGTCCATCCCGGCGCTTCCGTTCCGGCGCGTACTTGGTCGCCGGGCCGTTATGGTGATTTGGTGTCGGTTCTGGCGGCACGCGGGGACCGAGTGGTGGTCACCGGCGGGCCGGAAGACGATGAGGTCGCGTGCGCTGTGGCCGGGCCGCAACGTGCCAACGTGCTCAATTTTGCCGGTCAAACCCACTTCACGCAGTTCGCGCGCATCTTGGGAGAAGCTTCGGTTGTCGTGTCGGGCAACACCGCCGCTGCGCATGTCGCAGCCGCGGTCGGAACGGCGACCGTCTCGCTGTTCCCACCGACCATTCCCGCCGTGCGATTTCGACCGTGGCAGGTCCCGCACGTGCTGCTCGGCGACCAAACGATCTCATGCGCAGGATGCCGAGCGAGAGTCTGCCCCGTCGAGGGCCATCCCTGCATCGAAAGCGTCAGCGTCCAGGACGCACTCGCCGCAATCGATTCGCTGGCTGTCGCGGAAGCTGCGGCGTCGTGAAAGTATTCCTTTGGCATATCCATGGATCATGGACCACCGCTTTCGTCCAGGGGGCCCATGAATATCTTTTTCCGGTCATGGCCGATCGAGGGCCCGACGGACGAGGCCGCGCGCGCACCTGGGAGTGGCCGAGCACGGCGCGCGAAGTCACTCTGGAAGAAGCAGCGCATGAGGATGTCGACGTAGTCGTGTTGCAGCGCCCTGAGGAACTTCACGGCCTCGCGGAACGATGGCTCGGAGGCCGTCGGCCCGGCCGCGACGTGCCGGCCGTCTATCTCGAGCATAATGCGCCGCAAGGGCTCGTCTGCGACATGAAGCACCATGCAGCCGGTAGGGGCGATCTTGTCATCGTCCACGTCACTCACTTCAACGACGTTTTCTGGGACGTGGCCGGCACTCGCACGCGGGTCATCGAGCACGGCATCGTCGACCCCGGCTACCGTTACACGGGCGAGTTGCCGCGCTCGGCTGTCGTCATAAACGAACCGCAGCGTCGCGGCAGAGTGACCGGCACGGATTTGCTGGAACGCTTCGAAGCCGAAGCGCCTATCGACCTTTTCGGAAT
>JACRUD010000162.1 GCA_014304875.1 Vulcanimicrobiota bacterium | reverse complement strand
GGCGGACAAGAGAACATCCCGGCGATCCACTACCAGGATATGATCCAGACAACGCCGCCCATCAATCCCGGCAACTCGGGCGGACCGCTTCTCACCGACACCGGACAGGTGGTCGGGCTTGCGGCAGTCGTCGCCCCGCAGGCGCAGGCGCTCGGCTTTGCGATCCCGATCAATTCCGCCCAGCCGATCCTCGCGCAGCTGGAGCATAACGGGGGCGTCGTGCATCCGTACATGGGCGTCGTCATGCAGCCGCTGACGAAGCAGATCTCGAATTATTTAGGATACGGGAACAAAGCCGGAGTCGTCGTCAACTCCGTCGTTCCGGACAGTCCGGCCGCTAAGGCAGGCCTGCAGCAAGGCGACATCATCGTCGAACTGAACCATAAGAAAGTCAGCGATCCCGATGAGGTTCGCACGACCATCGCACGCATGCATGTCGGAGACAAGCTCGCGCTGTTGGTTTGGCGTAACGGCAACTTGCAACCCTACGACGTGACGCTTCAGAACGAACCCGAAACGCTCGGACAAGGCTAAGGCCGCTAACTCAACTACCGGAGGAACACGAATATCATGGCAAAAGTCGTAGGCATCGACCTCGGCACCACAAACTCCGTCGTGGCATGCATGGAGGGAACGACGCCCACGGTCATCACCAACCCGGAAGGCAACCGATTGACGCCTTCCGTGGTTGCCTTTACTAAAGGAGGCGACCGGCTCGTCGGCCAGCTGGCGAAGCGTCAGGCCATCACCAACCCCGACCGCACGATCGCGTCGATCAAGCGCCACATGGGCACCGACTTCACCTTCAAGATCGACGGCAAGGGTTACACCCCCCAAGAGATCTCGGCGATGATCCTGCAAAAGCTTGCCAATGACGCAAGCACCTACTTGGGCGAAAAAGTGACCAAGGCCGTCATCACGGTCCCGGCCTACTTCAACGATGCCCAGCGCCAAGCGACCAAAGACGCCGGCCGCATCGCGGGCCTGGAAGTCCTGCGCATCATCAACGAGCCCACCGCCGCCGCGCTGGCGTACGGATTGGATAAAAAGGGCAACGAGACTATTTTGGTGTGGGACCTCGGGGGCGGCACGTTCGACGTGTCTATCCTCGAAGTCGGCGATGGGGTCTTTGAGGTCAAGTCGACGAACGGCGACACTAAGCTCGGCGGCGACGACTACGATAAGCGACTCGTCGACTGGCTGGTCGGCGAATTTCGCAAGGACCAGGGCATCGATCTCTCAGGCGACCGTCAAGCCCTGCAGCGGCTGACCGAGGCTGCGGAAAAAGCCAAAGTCGAGCTCTCGTCGATGACGCAAACGTCGATCAACCTACCCTTTGTCACCGCGGATCAGAACGGACCGAAGCACCTCGATTACACTCTCACGCGGGCCAAGTTCGAGCAGCTGACAGCGGACTTGACGGAGCGCTGCCGCAAGCCGTTCGAGAACGCCTTAGCCGACGCCAAGCTGACCGTGGAAGAGATCAATGAAGTCGTGCTCGTCGGCGGCTCGACGCGCATGCCGGCGATCGTCGAACTCGTGAAATCGCTGACGAAGAAAGACCCGCATCAGGGGGTCAATCCGGATGAAGTCGTCGCCATCGGCGCCGCGATTCAGGCGGGCGTGCTTTCGGGCGAAGTCCACGACGTCGTGCTGCTCGACGTCACGCCGCTGTCGCTCGGTCTCGAGACTCAAGGCGGCGTGATGACGAAGCTGATCGAACGCAACACCACCATACCGACGCGCAAATCGCAGACGTTTACGACCGCTGAAGACGGCCAGACGTCGGTGGACGTGCACGTCCTGCAGGGCGAACGCGAGATGGCTCCGGACAATAAGACGCTGGGCCGCTTCCGGCTGGAAGGCATTCCAGCCGCGCCGCGCCACGTGCCTCAGATCGAAGTCACGTTCGACATCGATGCCAACGGCATCACCCATGTCGGTGCCAAAGATTTGGGCACCGGCAAGGAACAGCGCATCACGATCACGGCTTCCAGCAATCTCAACAAAGACGAAATCGACCGCATGGTCCGCGATGCGAGCGCACATGCGGAAGAGGATCGCCAGCGCAAGGAAGCGGTCGAGACCCGCAACCGTGCGGACGGCCTGGTCTATCAAACCGAGAAGACTCTCAAGGAGGTCGGCGACAAGGTTTCCGGACCCGATCGGACCGACGTCGAGAAGGCTCTCGACAACGTCCGCTCTCTGCTCAAGACGGGCTCTCCCGAGGAGATCAAGGCGGCGGCAGACGCGCTTCAGGAGAAGTCCTACAAGCTGGCCCAGGCTGTGTACCAGCAGACCGGCGCGGCGACATCGGAGGCCTCTGCGAACGGATCTTACGCCGACGGTGAAACCAGCGGCGCGGGGGCTGCCACGTCTGGCGATGGCGTCGCGGCCGGCGCGGGGGCGTCCGAGGGCGACGTCATAGACGCAGAGTTCAAAGAGCGTTAATTCGATCATGCCGGAGACGAACCCGACCGACGAGTACGATTCTCTTTCGGCCGAAGCCGTACCGGGAATCGACACCCAACCGCAAAACGGCGCGCCGGCCGCGGCGGAGTTGGAAAAGCTCAAGGCGCAGGCCGCCGACCAGCGCGGGCTTTACCTTCGTTCGCTCGCGGATTTCGACAACTACAAAAAGCGCATCGACCGGACGATCGTGGAGCGCTCGGACGAAGGCCGCCGTGAGTTGTTGAAACGCATCTTGCCGGTGCTCGACAGCCTCCAGCGCGCCGCCGAGTATCGCGATCAAGGAACAACCGCGGAAAAATTGGTGGACGGGCTGCTTGCGACCGTCCGCCAGTTCACGACCGCGTTGGAAGCCGAGCAGGTGCGTCCCATCGAGCTCAAAGGACAGCCGTTCGATCCGGCTCTTGCCGAGGCCGTCGGCGCACGCTACGAGCCCGGCGTTGCGGAGAACACGGTCGTGGACGAAGCGCGTCGCGGATATATGCTCGGAGATGAGGTTCTGCGCCCGGCGCAAGTGATCGTCTCCACTTCGGACAGCTAGTGCCGGTTCAATACAAAGATTATTACAAGATCCTCGGCGTCGGGAAGAGCGCCGGCGCCAAGGAAATAAAATCAGCTTATCGCAAGCTGGCCCGTCAGTGGCATCCCGACGTCAATCCGACCCGCAAGAAAGAGGCCGAGGATAAGTTCAAGGACATCTCCGAGGCCTACGAAGTTCTCTCCGACGCCGAAAAGCGCAAGACGTACGACACCCTCGGCAGCGACTGGCAGCAACGAGCGCAAACGGCTCCGGGTTTTCGCTACGGTCGCGGCAACACCGCGACGGGGACGGGTCCCGGCGGCGTGCAATTCGACTTTAGCGACTCGGGCGATGACGGGTTCTCCGAATTCTTTCAGACGTTCTTCGGAAACTTCGGCCGCAGCGGGCCGGCGGCGACTCGGCCTGCGCGGGGAACGCGGGGAAACGACGGCGAGTCGCAGCTGCCGCTGACCCTGCAGGAAGCGTACGCCGGCGGACGGCGCAGCATCACGCTGCAGAAGCAGTCGTTATGCCCACGATGCGGGGGCACCGGAACCGATCGCGGCAAACTTTGCCACGAATGCCGCGGCACGGGAACGGTCACGCAGCAAAAATCGCTTGAAGTCAACATCCCGCCCGGCGTTCGTGACGGCCAGCGCATCCGCTTGGCCGGGCAGGGGGGACCTGGCTTAAACGGCGGTGCCGACGGCGATCTGTATCTCGCCGTCAAGATCGCTCCCGACCTCAGCTTCGAGCGCCGCGGGGAGGATCTTTACCGCGAGCAGCCGGTCAGCATCTACACTTTGATCCTGGGCGGGGAGGTCACCGTATCGACCATGACCGGCAAGATCGACATGCACGTTCCCGCCGGTTCTCAAAGCGGCCGGACCCTGCGCGTGCCCGCTAAAGGCATGCCGAAGATGGGACCCGGCGGGTACGGCGACTTGTACGTCAAGTTGACGGCGCAAGTGCCGACGAGCCTCGGCTCGAAAGAACGCGAACTCTTCGAGCAGCTAGCCGCAATGGCGAAACAGAGATGATCCATAAAGACGCGGTCGACCGAGAAGAACGATCCGATGTGTATGCGATCACGGCGGTGGTCGCGCAATTCGACGTCGCGCCTGAGACGCTGATGCGCTACGAGCGCGCGGGACTGTTGCGGCCGGATGTCATCAACGAGGTACGCTTCTACAGCAGCGCAGATGTGTTACGTTTGACGACGATCCGTCGGCTGACCGAGATCTGCGGCCTCAATCTCGCCGGCGTCGATGTCGTGCTGCGCTTGCTGGAAGAGATCCAAACGCTGCAGCGCCAGCTCGAAGACTAGGCGACGATTCGCCGCGCGCGGCATCGCACGAACGGACAGTGCCGCGATATCGCGCAGGAGCTATGTAGTGCCGCGGCTTTAGTCGCGGCCCGCTCGTCGAAGGGCGATCTCATCGGCTACCAGAAACACCGCCACTCATCTTCGTGATCGACGCAACGCACTGGCCGGGAGAATTCCGCATGCTGGCACCCGATCGTTCTGCCGAGGCGGCAGAAGCCGAACAACTCATCGTCGAAACGGTGCAGCAACTCGTGCGCGAGCGGGTGGCTCCCCGTGCCGCCGACATCGACGCGACCGGCGAGTATCCGAAGGACCTGCGCG
>JACRUD010000200.1 GCA_014304875.1 Vulcanimicrobiota bacterium | reverse complement strand
CCGGGATCGTCAGGCGCCGGCGGGCGGTCCAAGTACCCTTGCGCGTCGCCCGAGTAGAGCACTTCGGCGGCCGCGATAAGTTCACCGGTCCGGTGAAGCCAGGTTAGCGTTCCCGTCACCGAAAAAGCCGATAATGCGGCCCAAATAGACCAGGCTTGATCGCCCAAAAGCCCGCGCACCCCCGATGCGCCGTCGAAGTAGCGGCACATCAGACCGTCGGACATCAGCTTCGACCATAACGTCTCCAAGACTTCGAGTCCGCGCTCGGTCCAACCGCGAACGTCCGCTCCGCACCCCGCGAGCAAAGGCTCCGAAAGGATAAGAGCCCGCGCGGCCGCCGCGTTCCACGACGCATACACGGTGGAATCTACGAACGGAACCTTGGCATTTCTTCGAGCGCCCTCGTCCAAGGCGTAATACTCCTCGTCGGCATCTTGACTACCGCCGTACGCCCCGAACGCGTCGTTCCACAGACGACGGTCCATATAGCCTTTCGTGTCGACCGCGATCTTGGCGAGCGCACCATCGCCGAACAATGCCGCCGCTTTGGCGCATGCGAGCAAGAGCCCGCTGAGATCTTCCAGCATTTTCTCGAAATGCGGTACGCTGTAGTCGCGCGTGGTGGAGTAGCGGAAGAAGCCGCCCTCGACGTGGTCGTACATGCCGCCGTCCGCCATCGCGCGCAGCGTCTTGCACAGCATGGTCTGCGCCCGGTCGTCTTGAGAGCGCGCGCACAGATCTAAGAGGAAGTGCAGGACTTCTACCTGCGGGAACTTGGGTTCCGTGCCGAAGCCGCCGTAATCAGAATCGAATGACTGCCACAACGCTTCTTCGACCAACGGGACGGTGTCGGCGTCCAGAGCGCTTGGCTCAGGCCGGACGGAGGCGTCCGTTCGCCGATCCTTTATCTCCGCGGCGCGTCGCGCGATCGACGAGCGTACGTCCGGTTCGGCGTAGAGCTGAGCGATCTGATCCAGCAGCGAGATCATGGCGTCCGGCGGAATGTAGGTGCCGCCCTTGAGTATCTCGCCATGAGGCGTCAGCAGCGCCGTCGTCGGCCAGCCGCCCATATTGTAGCGCGCGTTTATATCCGGCCGCCGGTCGTTGTCCACCCGGATGGGGACGAAGCGGTCGTTGATCAGCGAGATCACGGCTGGCGATGAATACGTCGTCTCGTCCATGACGTGGCACCAATGGCACCACACCGCGGAGATCGCCAGCAGAACCGGTTTTTCGTCCCGCTCGGCTTGTGCAAACGGAGCTTCGCTCCACTCGCGCCAGTGTATCTCGGCTGCGCGGTTGGGCCGGGGTGAGAAATGAAATGCGCTCATGCTGCGCCGAATCTTTAGCCACGGTGAGTTCTTTTCTTCTAACGGCCTTTCGTGGACGTTGACGTGCGCCAGCTTGGAGACGCGGCGATCATCGCAACGCTCGGCGACGATCTCGATCCGACGACGGTGGCGTGCGCGCGCAGCCTTTACGGTCGCGTCCGTGAAGAGCCGCCAAGAGGCGTCGTGGACGCCGTGCCGGCATATGCGTCGGTGCTGGTCCGCTTCGACCCGGAAGTCGCATCGCCGCAAGATGTGATGATCGCTGTCCGGGCCGCCGCCGCAGGCAAGCTGTTGCAAAGAACCTCCCGCACGGGGCTGATATCGGTGTCCGTTTTCTTTGGCGGCGACGAAGGCCCCGACCTAGAGAGCTCGGCCGCGATGCTGGAGATGGAGCCGCGCGAACTGGTGCGGCGCTTTTGCGGAGCGACGTACGAGGTGGCATTCCTCGGTTTCCTGGCCGGTTTTCCCTATATGATCGGTTTGCCCCAGGAGTTGAAGTTGCAACGCCACGCCACCCCCCGCGCCGAGGTGGCGAGCGGCAGCGTGGCCATCGCCGGACCACAATGCGGAATCTATCCGCGGGCAGCGCCCGGAGGATGGCGAATTTTGGGCCGGACCGACGCCGTGCTGTTCGACCCGTTCCGCGGCCGAGCCGCCCTGTTTGCGCCCGGCGACATAGTCAGGTTCGTCGCCAGCCAATCGCGTGCATGAAGAAGCCACCCGCCGCGAGCATGCTGGTCACCGACGGCGGACTGTTGACGACGGTGCAGGATCGCGGACGTCGCTGGACTGGCTCCTTCGGCGTCTCTCCATCCGGTTATGCCGACTGGCTGAGCGCGCGTGCGGCGAACCGGCTCGTCGCCAACGATGACGGAGCGGCTCTGATCGAGACGACTTTGACGGGAGCAGAGTTCGTCTTGAATTGCGATGCGCGGCTCGCGCTGACCGGCGCCTCAGCCGACTTCTGCATATCCGACCGGCCGGGACGCGCGTGGCGCTGCGAAATCGTCCGCGCCGGCGAACGTGTCCGGATCGGCCCGGCGCGAACGGGCCTGCGCAATTATCTCGCGCTCGCGGGCGGCGTTCGCGTCCCCGCCGTGATGGACAGTGCCAGCACAGATGTGGCGGCAGGCTTCGGCGGGTACGGGGGCAGGGGACTTAAGGCCGGGGATGTCGTCCCCATCGGTGAGCCGGACGCCTCAGCTTTGCGATGGTCGGCGTACTCTAGTCCGGCCTCACGACCGCCGGCCGCGTCTGAAGGCAGGCGCTCGGAGGGCAAGACTCTTCGCCGCGCGGAAAACGGCGGATGCGCTGCGGCGGATCATGTTTTGCGCCGGCCCGCGGTGTTGCGCATTCTTCCCGGACCGCATGCAAATGTTCTGGGAGAATCCATGCCGCAAGCGCTGGCTGCGTCGGTGTATCGGGTGTCGCTGCGGTCCAACCGCCAGGGACTGCGTCTTGAAGGAACGCCTCTACCGGTCGGCGATGGAACGGGAGTCCTTTCCGGCGGCGTTTGCGCCGGCTGCGTGCAAATGCTCAGCGACGGTCTACCGGTCGTGCTGTTGTCGGAGCATCAAACCACGGGCGGATATGCGGTGGCTGCCTGCGTCATCGCCGCTGACCTCCCCCGCGCCGCGCAACTGCGTCCCTTCGACGAAGTGAGCTTCGCCAAGGTGACGCAAACGGACGCTCGCCAAGCGCTTTTCCACGCTTTGGACCTGATCTCGAGCGACAGCCTGCGTGCCTAACATTCGCAAAGTCGATCTCAATGCGGACGTCGGTGAATCCTTCGGAGCTTGGAAGCTCGGCGCCGACGGCACGTTGCTGAGCGTCGTCACTTCGGCCAACATCGCGTGCGGGTTTCACGCCGGCGACCCATCGGTCATGGAGGCGACGGTGAGGCAGGCGGTCGCCCACGGCGTTGCCGTGGGTGCCCACCCCGGATACCCGGACTTGGCCGGATTCGGAAGACGTGCGATGGAGATCCCCGTGGATGAGGTGGTCAGCATCGTTTTGTATCAGATCGGTGCGCTGAACGCGCTCGCGCGGGCCCACGACGCAAAACTGTCGCACGTCAAACCGCACGGAGCGCTTTACAACGACGCGGCGAAGGATGAGTCTCTCGCAGCAGCCGTTGCCACCGCGATTGCGCGTTTCGACCGAGGTCTGACGTTTGTGGGTCTGGCCGGCTCCGCGATGAAGGATGCTGCGCGGAATGCGGGCTTGCGCTTTGCCGGCGAAGCCTTCTGCGACCGGGTGTATCGCGGCGACGGAACCCTTGCGCCCCGGGCGGAAGGGGGCGCGATGCAACTCGACCCGGACGCGGCGGCAAGGCAAGCCACCGATATCGTCGTGCGCCGCAAAGTGAGCACGGCCAGCGGCGAAGAAATCGACGTAGAAGCCGACACGCTGTGCATCCACGGCGACACCGCGCAGGCCCCGGCGATCGCCTGCGCGGTGCGTGAGGCGCTCCTGCGCGCTCACGTCGCCATCGTCGCGCTCTAGCGGGAGGTGGTCGCGCGCTTGAAAGAAACGGTTCCGGGGATACACGAGATGCGGGCGGCGTGGGATGCGATAGTCGCGTCCCTGCCGTCTGCGCCCGGGCTGAACGATATCGAGATCTTGAAATCGTCCGTGCGGCGAGAGCACGGTGTCTACTCGTTCGCCTTGGCGGTCGACCGGCCCGCAGGCGTCGACACCACTTTCTGCGAGCTTGTCAGCCGCTACATCGCCCAAAAGTTTGATGCCACGCCCAGCCCGGTTCCGCCGTATCAAATTGAAGTCGCCTCAGCGGGACTCGAGCGCCCGCTTTTGACTCGCGAGCACTTCGCCCGCTTCGCGGGCCGCGAAGCGAAAGTGGTGACGATGATGCCGGTGGCCAACCGGACGGTCTTCACCGGCCCGATAGCGTCGTCGGACCAGAGCGTGGTCCGGCTGGACGACCGATATGCCGGTCTCACCGCCATTCCCTACGCGGTCATCAAACGGGCGACGCTCGTGTACGAGCCGGTCGAGGATTTGCGCAGGAGCAAGCGCCGGTGACGCGCCGGCGCCGCGGGTCGCCCAAGCCGATATTTCGCGGACTGGACTTCGAAGGAAAATCGTGCACCCGGAAAGTGCGTTTCGCCAACGAGCGGGAAGCCCTCGAAAGGGCGGGGTACCTGGCCGTCGCGCATCCCACGGAGCTTGGAAAATGCGCCTACGCCTGCGAATTTTGCGGAGGCTGGCATTTAGCCACGCGGCGAGCCGATTAAGCAGATCGTGTTCGAGCCACGTCTCGGGCCAGCGCGGGGACGAGAGCGCGAGCGGCTTTTGTCC
>JACRUD010000042.1 GCA_014304875.1 Vulcanimicrobiota bacterium | reverse complement strand
GCTGTGCGGCTCGTACGGTGCTGTCGGCGATGACATGCGCTGTTTTACCATAGAACTCTTCAAAGCCCTTGACGCGCCGGGGCGGCCGCGGGAAGAGCGCGGCATGGGCGGACGGCACTCATGGAAGAGATGGGCAATCGGAGTCGGAGCGGTGGCCGCGCTGATGGCGGCGATGTTTTTTCCGAAGCCGGTCCTAGGTCCGGCGCAGCGGCCCAACGCCGGCGCGCCTACGGCTCCGCCGGTGCTTTTGGCCGGCGATCCAGCCGCTTCGCTCAGTCCCTCGGCGTCACAAAAGGTGACGGTCTACGTCTGCGGTGCCGTCAACAGACCGGACGTGTACACGCTCGCCGCCGGCAGTCGCGTCGTCGACGCTATAGCAAAAGCCGGCGGCGCACTTCCGCAAGCTCGAGTCGAGGAGCTCAACCTGGCTGCGCCTCTGACGGATGCGATGAAAGTTGCGGTGCCGGCAAAGGGTCAGCGATCGTCTGCAGCGGAGCGCGACGATGTAAGTCAAGCGGCCTCTCCCGCCGCCGCGGATTCCGGCCAATCCTCGGGTTTGCGCCGCATCCGAGGAGCATCGCGCGGACGCCGGTCCGCATCCGCGGCGCATAAACTGCGACCAGGTCAGAGTTTGAACGTCAATGAGGCCGGCGTTTTGGAACTTGCCTCTCTGCCGGGCGTCGGCCCGAGCCTGGCTCGGCGCATCGTCGATTACCGAGCGCAGAACGGGCCATTCCAGACCGTCGATGACTTACAGAACGTGGCCGGCATCGGGCCGAGCAAGTTTGAGAAGATGCAAGGCTACATCCGGCTGTAAGCGTAAACGGCTCCCTCGATGACGGCATCGCGCTCACGCTCCCTTTGGACCGCCTCGCTGCTTTTCACGCTCGCATTCGTCGCGCTGGGCTTTCTCGTTTCGCACTCTCCGGAGGGGCGAATCGATGCGGCGGTTGGCAGGCTCGGCGGCCATGGCTCTCTCACCGCATGGATGCTGACGATCTCGGGATTTTTTCCAACCCAGGCGGTTCTTGCGGCGCTTATCATCGCCTTCGCGCTGTACAAGCGCAGCAGCATATCTGTGACGGTCGCTGCGCTTGCGGCTCTCCTAGCCGCTCAAATATTCGTGGTGCCGGCCAAGGTCGCGTTTCATCGCGTGCGACCGATTCATTGGTTCGTGCGCCATGAGTACACGCTGTCGTATCCGAGCGGTCACGCGGCAACCGCCGTCGCGTTCTTGGGCATGCTGATCTTCTTCCTCAGGGGAAGCGTTTTGTCCAAGACGGTCAAGAATATCGGGACCGCGCTCTTGGCGGCGTGGATCTTAGGGATCAGCGCTTCGCGCGTCGCTCTAGGCGCCCATTATTTGACCGATGTCGTCGGTGGCTGGCTGTTGGGAGTGGCCTGCTTATGCGCGACTCTGGCAGTGTACACGCGGTTCACGGGCGCGACCGCGCGCGTTGCGATCGCAAAGGCGGATCAGATGCCCGCGAACCACTCGTAGCCACGATCTTCCCAGTAACCGCCCATCCCATTAGCGCCGCCGAGATCGGCGACCAGTTCCAGGCGAGCAACGTACTTGGCGCTCTTATAACCTAATTGCGTCGGCACTTTCAACCGCACGGGGGCGCCGTTTTTCAGCGGGATCGGGCGGTCGTTCAGTTCGTAGGCAAGCAACGTCTGGGGATGGGCCGCTTGCCGCATGTCGAGCGATTCGTAGTAGAGGGTCCCCGAGCCATCGTCGTCGAGGCAATGGAATACGACGTAGTGCGCTTGCGGCGTAGGCCGGCAATCGGCGAGCACGTCGGCCAAACGAGCGCCGGTCCATTTGCCGATCACGCTCCAGCCTTCAACGCAATCGTGGCGCGTCGTCTGCCTGCGGGTGCGAAACTTCTGCCGCAGCGCCGCGAGGTCGTACGACTTCGGGCTTTCGACCAAACCGCTCACGAACAGCCGGTATCCGCGCCAGCCATTTGCGCTCCAGCGCGAGTACTCAGGGGACGAGGGCAAATCGAAACCGTTTTGGCGAAAGTCCGCCGAAATATCCCGATCGGGATATTCACGGGCGAGCGGCTGACCCGCGCCCAAGATGGCCAGATCCAACTTCTCGGGCGACTGCAGGAGCCGATGAAAGGGGGCGTTGTCATCGAGCGAGGTCGCCAGGCGCGAACAGCCCGTCAAAGCGGAGCCGGCTAGCATCGCCAGAAACTGCGGTCGCCGCATGTCAGGACGTCTCCTTCAGACCGTACCACCCGGTAATCATGGAGCGTAGGTTGTTGATCATTCCGGTCAACGCGACCATCGCGATGTGGCCGACGAAGAACGCCATCAGAGCCAGCATGCCGGCGAAGTGCCAAATGCGCGCGAACTGACGGCCGCCCAGCAGAGCCGGTAGCCAGGGAGCCCACGCGTCCACCGACGGCGCCAAGGCCAAGCCCGATACGATGACCAGCGGCGTGATGGCGAAGACGACGATGAAGTAGCTCAGTTTCTGCAGCGGATTGGCTTCCGCGGTGGGCAGAATGCGCCAGGGCACCAGATGTTCTTTCAGAGCCGCCGGCACCGCTCTGATGTCTTTGGCGCTTGGCCAAAGCGCGAACGCCCAGCGAGCGTAGATCAGGGCGCACAGCGCGAAGAGCCAAGCGAAGAAGATGTGCCAGCGCCGTCCGTCCGCAAGGTCCTGAGGACCCGGAATCGTCGCCCACGAAGGGAAACCCCGTTCGGCTTGTTGCCCCATCCCGTCGGGTCCCCAACCCAGCGCGCCGGTCGTGTTGATGCGATGCTTGCCGATCTTCACGTAGCCGAGCGGCCCGCCGCCATGATCAGCTTCCCCATGCATCGCGAGAACCGGATGCGAGAAATTCGACGTGTTGGACGCGTAAAGCGCAGGATGGGCGTTAAAAATCTGCATGCCGCTCATCGCCAGAACGCCCAAGCATAGGGCCGAAAGCCAGTGAGTGATCCGCACCGACAAAGGATAGCGGTAGACGCGATTCATCGATTGTCTCTACGTTCCACAGCGAGGCCCGGATGAGCCCGTTCGATAATTAGGGACCGGCCGCACGCCCGCCCTGCAACCGCGTACGAGGAGCCAGCGCATGAATCCCGGCTCGCAGACCGACAATTGCATGAACTTCGCCCTGTCGGACGATTTGACGTTGCTCAAACGTTCCATCCGGGAATTCGTCGAGCGCGAACTTTGGCCCGTGGCGGAGGAAGTCGAACGCTCCGATGAGATTCCCGATCGCACGCTGCTGGCCATGAAAGAGATGGGCCTGTTCGGTCTTCCCTTTGAGACCCGCTACGGCGGCGCCGGCGTGGGCGAGCTCGGTTATTGTCTGGCCCTCGAAGAGTTAGGCAGGGCGAACGCCTGCTTTTCGAACGTGCTCGGCGCTCATTGCAGCATCGGCGCGATGGCGATGGCGATAGACGGCAGCGAAGAGCTGAAAGCTCGCTACCTGCCGGAGCTGTGCGCCGGCGACAAACTGGCGTGCTTCGCCCTCTCGGAACCCGATGCCGGCTCGGACGCAGCCAACATCACAACCATGGCTAGGTCTGATGGAGACCGGTACTTTCTGCGGGGCGTCAAGCATTATATCACGGGCGCCGACTTGGCGGATTTTGCGGTCGTCTTCGCGGTCACCGACAAGCAGCTGCGTGCGCGCGGGGGGATCACCGCCTTTTGGGTCGATCTCAACGCTCCCGGTGTGAGCCGCGGCAAAAAAGTGGAGAAGATGGGTTTGCGCGGCAGCCACATATGCGAGCTGATCTTCGAGGACGCCGGCGTGCCTTTGGACCACATCATCGGAAAAGTTGGGGCGGGATTCGTCACGGCGATGAAAACCCTGGACCGAGGCCGGCTGGCGCTCGGTGCCGGATGCGTCGGTTCTTCGCAATTCCTGTTGGAAAGAGCCGTCGCCCACGCGAAAGAACGGGTGCAGTTCGGCAAGCCGATAGCGCAGCAGCAAGCGGTACAGTTCATGATCGCCGATATGGCGACGGATATCTACGCGGCGCGCAACATGGTCTACCACGCCGCCTGGAAGGCCGACCGAGGAGATCGCTTCTCGGTCGAAGCCGCCATGGTGAAGCGTTTTTGTTCCGACATGGCGATCGCGGTCGCGGATCGCGTGCTGCAGATCTTCGGCGGCATGGGGTTCATGAAAGAAGCCGGCATAGAGCGCGCCTACCGCGACGCCCGAATTCTCGCCATCTACGAAGGGACGAACGAGATCCAGCGCGTGATCATCGCCGAACAGCTTTTGCGCTAGGCATAGGCCATTTCCGATGTAGTGCCTCCGCTTCAGCGGCGGCCGTACGGACGCCCGGCCCTAAGGCTACCAGCTTCCCCCAGAATCGCCTCCGCCACCGAAGTCACCCCCGCCCAACTCTCCCGCGCCGCCTGAATCCGTGAAGCCGCCGCCGGCATCGTTGGCCGCCCAACCAGCGCCAGGGTCCGGCGCCGCCGACGCAGGATCAACTCCTTGCCCCCCGCGCATGCCGCCGGCAAGCTCGTTTCCCACGAAGCCTCCGACCGCTCCGCCGAGCAGGCCCGACATGAAGCCGCCACCGCCGAAACCGCCTCCGACCGGCGCCTGATTCCCCCCCGCGGCGTTATACCTGCTTGGCGCTGCAGTCGAGGAACTCGCTGGCGTTCCCGACGC
>JACRUD010000056.1:17561-23408 GCA_014304875.1 Vulcanimicrobiota bacterium | reverse complement strand
ACCTAAAGGTTCGTGGCGAGATTCAGCCGCGACTAAAGTCGCGGCACTACATTAAACCGCGGCGATTAAGCCGCGGCGCTACATTGGGAGCGCTTCATTACGCCGCGACTAAAGTCGCGGCACTACATTAAACCGCGGCGATTAAGCCGCGGCGAGAGTTCGGATGGGTCGTGCGTCAGTGCGCCGCTTGCGAGCTCGCGCCGCGGCAAAATAAACGGTGCCGGGCATGCGACACGTAGTACCCGTGAATGTCGTAGTGGGCATAAGTCATACCAGGGTGACCGTGCGGCATAAACTCGATGTCGACATGGTCGATACGATAGCCCGGAAGCGGCGCAAGAGTGTCCTCCCAACTTTTTCCGGACGCGAAGTCCCGCTGAGTCACCATGATTTCGGAGAAGACCGGTTTAGCCTGGTAGGTGCCGTAGATCGTTCCGCCTTTGTGGAATGTGGCCGGATTGGCCCAGTGCTCGCCCATGCCCGGCACGCACGGGCTGACCTGGACGTAGCCGGCGGGAATGGCGGCCGGCCTTTGTTGGGCAGCGACGTAGACGGGCCGCAGGCCCAACGCTGTGGCGCCTGAAATGCCGGCCCAGATAAACAGGCGCAGCACGATCCGCTTGATGGCTTTGCGTTTCACGGTGGACTCCTATCTTCACGATTTGGCAACAATCGACGGCTTCTTCGAAAAGCGTCTTCGGGCCAAGCGTACCGCAGCGCCGTCCCTTCAGCGTGCATGCCCGAGCGACGCCGACAAGATATCATCGAAAGCGAAAGGACGAATGCACCGACATGCAAGCAAAGCCGGAAAGGGGAGACGAGCACGTTTTCGTGGTGCGAATGTGGTGTGAGCCGGGCGGAGGCGGCGAAGCGCAGTGGCGCGGCTCTGTCCGCCACCTCGCCTCAACGTTGGTGCGCTACTTCACATCCTCGGACGAAATGCTGGAGTTCATGCTTTTGCGGCGGGCAAAAGATTAGCCGCGCGGGCGCTACGCGTTGCCGTAACTGGCATGAGCGGCCATTCATCGCGCTCGACGGCGGCCAAAATCTCCGCGTGTTGGGGGACGGCGCGGCATGCGGCGCGTCCCGCCGGATCGCCTATCCGCTCCAGGAGCTGAACGACCTGCTCGTGCGCCCGCGCAAGGCAGCTCGCGGCGTCCTTCTCACGACCTGACGCGCGGTAGACGACGGCGGTGCTCCACCAAACTATGGTCGGATCTAGCGTATCGCTACCGTAGCTGCCCGCGAGTTCGACGCTGCGGTCCGCCAGTTGCAACGCTTTGGCTGCATCGCCGGCTGCTGATTCGACCGTAGCCGCCATAGCCAGGAGAGCAGCTTGCTCTGCGGGGGCATCGGCGTCGACAGAAATCGTTGCCGCTTCGCGGGCGTGCGCGAGAGCCTCGCTGGGGCGATCCAGCCCGCATTCGGCGAGGGCGAGATTCATCAGCGTGCGGGCGTAGCAGGACGAACTTCCCATCGCCTTCGCGGCTTCAAGCGCAGCGGCGCTGGTCCGACGCGCCTCTTCGAACAGCCGCGCGTCGACGGCAAGCGCGCAAAGGTTCACCAGACAGAACGTGCGTCCACGAGCGTGGTTACGGCTCGAAAACAGCTCGAAGGCCCGTGTTAGATCGCGCTTTGCACCGGCGAGATCTCCGTAGGGCGCGAGCAGTTCGATGCCGTCATGCAGTACCAGCGCTTCTCCCAGCGTGTCGCCGATGTGGGCGTAAAGCGCTCGCGCGGCAGCGTAATGCCCGCGGGATTCGTCCACCCGCAAGAGACGGTAAGATGCCAGGCCGAGGGATTGTAAGGCATGCGCTTCTGAGTTTCTGTCGCCGGTCTGGCGACTGACTTCCAGCAATCGGCCTGCCAACGAATAGTATTGTTCGTGATGACGCGCGATCATCGCCGCCCGCATGCGCAATCGCAGGACTTGTTTTGAAATCTCCTTGTCGCTGCCGTCGTCCATTGCTTGCAGACGGCGCAGAATCTCTTCACCCTCGGCCAGCCGATCACGGTCGAGAGCGTCGTCAAGCAAGGCTACATAACAGTCGAACTCGTGGTCGCGATCACCGAGAGAGCGGTAGAGCTCGGCGGCGCGCTCGAGTATGGGGCGAGCTTCGTCGTAGCACCCGGTGCGCGCCAGAATGCGAGCGTCATGGTAAGAGCTCAGCGCGAGAAGGTCATCATCGCCGGTTGAGGCGGCGATCTCGAGCATTGCTGCGACGCTTTGGGCCTCGCCCGGTGCGTCTCCAACCCGCGATTCGAAGTGCGATTTTCGATGCAGCGCTTCAAAAAGGAGTTTGGGATCGGCGCTGTGCTCGGCTTCGGCTAGGAGTTTTTGCACATCGGCGGCCTCAAGGTCGCGTTCGCCGCGCCGGTGCGCCACCTCAACCCGAGTAAGCAGCAGACGGAAGCGTACTTTCGGGTCCCGCGCGATATCGAGACCACGAGTCGCTGCCGCAATCGTTTCATCATCTGCATACATCGCCGCCGCGCGGCGCGCCGCGGCGGCATACCAAGAAGCCGCACGCTCCAGCTCGCCGGCGGCTTGCCAATGGGCCGCGAGTTCACCGGCGTGGTCTTCGGTGACTTCGCTCTTTTCGAGAATCGCAGCGATGCGGCGATGGCGGCGCGCGCGCACTTTGGACTCTATGGCGTCATAGACCGTAGCATGGATGAGATCGTGAGCGAAAGCATAGTCGAAGCGCTGACGCGCGCCGGTCTCGCGTACAAGTTGACGGTCGAGCAGCTCATCGAGGCAGCTCATCACGCGGTCTTCGTTCCAAGCCATCGCGTCCTGGATGACATCGATGCTGAAACCGCTTCCGGCAACTGCGGCGGTCTGTGCGAGTTGCCGGGCATCGTCACTCAGCCGATTGATGCGGGCCGAGATCGTCGCTCGCAGCGTATCGGATAACCGCAGTCCTCCGGCCTCGCCGTCGCGGCGGGGATCAGCTTCGGCGGCATCGCGCAAGAGCTCGCCCGCAAAAAGTGGATTGCCTTCGCTGCGGGCGTAGGCCATTTCGGCCAGTCCCATCGCTTTGTGCCGCCCGGCGATCGCGACGGCCAGCTGCTCGACGGCCTCGCGGCTCAAAGGCGCAGGTGAGATATGGAACGCGATGCCGTCACGCTGCAAGCGGGTGCGCACCGCGCGCAGCGGATGGTCCCGCAACACCTCATCGTGCCGGTACGTCGCGACGGTCATGATGCGTTGGTCGACGATCCGCCGGGCGATATACTCCAGCATCGCGACCGTCGCTTCTGCCCCCCAGTGCAGGTCTTCGACGACGAGCAGCAGCGGACGCGGCCTTGCCAGCGCCCCCAGTGTGATCGCGACGGCGTCAAAGACTGCGAGCCGCTCGCGCTCCGCCTCCACGGACTCCTGTACTCCGGGCCGCACTTCAGGCCGGCACGCCGAGAGTTCGGGCAGCAGCCGACCGAGCGAGGCGCGGGGCGCTGCGCCGATGTCCAGCGCCGCTACTAGGGATAGAGCAGAGCGCAGCGCGTCGACCAGCGCCTGATGCGGCATGGATTCGGGCGAGGCGGTCGACCCGTACAACACACGCCCGCCTTCGGCTTCCGCGATCAAGGCAAGCTCGCGCGCGAGCCGCGTCTTGCCGATCCCGGCCTCTCCTGCGATGAACAGTATGCTGCCGCGGCCATGCGCCGCGCGGCTCCAAACGAGGCGGGCCTGCTCCAGTTCGGCCACGCGGCCCACGAATGGAAACCTTGACGTCGCGATGTCCGCGGCGCTCAGCGGCTCGGGGGCGGCGCTTTCAAACGGGAGGGAGCGGCCTTGCTCGATCATTTCGGCCAGGTTGCGAGTGTCCGCCATCGGCTCAACGCCCATCTCAGCCCGCAATGCCTGCGCAAAAGCGGTGTATTCCCGGATCGCTCCCGCGCCGTCGCCGGACGCGTAGCGGAGCGCCATCACGCTGCGGACGGTGTCTTCCCGCCACTGCTCGATGGCGAGCAGGCGTTTTCCCAAATCGATGGCTTTGGCGAACTCTCGACTGCTGCGGAAGCGGAACATGAGGTCGTTGAGACCTTGCAGGTACACATTGCGCAGTCGCTCGCGGTCTGCGAACAGCCAATCGTCGTACTGATTCTCAAGCAGGTCGCCCTCGTACAAGGCGATCGCGCGTTCTTGGGTTTGGGCGCTTTGGCTTAAACGCTCGAATTCAACGACGTCGATCCAAGCGCCGGCGTGCACGTTCCACTGCAGCGTTTCGTCGTCGGCCAGCACCCAAGGCGACGCTTTGGATGAAGGCGGCAGCGACTTTTGCAAGTGGTACAGGTAGCGGCGCAACGCGGCTAAGGCGGCAGATTCGTCCTCATCCGGCCACAATGTAAAGGCCAGGAACGGCCGTGCGACTGGCACGTTGCGATGCAATATGAGGTAAGCCAGCAGCGGTACCGTCTTGCCGGCCTTGATGATCTTCGCGCGCCCGCCGTCGATGAGGAGTCGCGGTTGGCCGAGTAGGTGAATGCGGACGTCCGTCACCTTGGACGGAGAATTCGCGCAAAGCGGCGCGCTAAACCTTGGCGGGCTCATAACCGACGAGCCTGACCTTATCCCGGCGGCCGGCCAACGCTGGGCGCCGCGCCTGGAATCGGCCGGGTCGCGGTGCACACTGAGGGTACGCCGTCCGGCTATCATCGCCGCATGGCTATCACCGCGGTACGACCTGTCGCCTCGTACGAGCGCATCGCATTGGGGCCGCGGCAGCTTCGACTGCAGCTCAATAGTTCATATAACTTCATGGCTCACTAGTGAGATAAGCATATGACATCTTCTCAGCGCTCGTGGTCGACGATGGCAGCCGCTATCGGGTCGGCGATCTGCTTGAGCGCCTGCGGCGGAGCGGCAAGCGCTTCCCCCGGCGCGACGTCAAACGCTGGTCAAACTCTTGCGTTGACCGGTTTCCAAGCTTTCAACTCTCACATGGCGGTCAACTGGCAGTCCAACGCCGGCACGGCCGACTCGCATCAAGCCCTGCAAGGTCTGCAGTTCTACGATGGCGGGATGATTATCGACGCCGGGGACAGCGTGACGTGGACGTTTCGCACCGGGGAGCCGCACACGGTGACGTTCTTGGGGCCGCGGCCCAAGCCGCCGTCGCCTTTTGACCCAACCAACGCGATGCGTTTCGGCGGATCGAGCTACGACGGCAGCGTGTACACGAGCTCGGGTTTCGGCTTTGCCGGACAGACCTACACGCTGACGTTTCCGAAGGTAGGCCGGTATCCTTACTTGTGCTTGCTGCACGGTCCGGGGATGCATGGCGTGATCGTAGTTCAGCCGGCAGGCAGCAAGTATCCCAAGACGCAGGCTTTTTACAACAGCGACGGCGCATCGGCTGCGTTTGCGGATCTACAGCATGCCTACGGTTCGCTGCAGCTCTTCCCGTATCCGATCGACGGCACCCATCTGGCGGCGGGCATCAGTCCGGCTCCCAGTGGCGGCGAGCGCTCGGCTGAGGGAACCGTGCTGCGGTTCCTAGACAGCCATTCGGCCACGATGCCTTCGACAACCATCAAAGTCGGGAGCACGGTTACCTGGACGAACCTATCGAACAACGAGGTGCACACCGTGAGCTTCGCGGCCGTCGGGCATCCGATTCCGCCGGGGCCGCCAGACCAGCCTCCGGCCGGCGGCTCGACGTATGACGGCTCCGCCTACACCAACTCCGGCGTTATGTTCCCGGGCGCCAGCTATACGCTGAAGTTCACGAAGAAGGGAACGTTCCAGTACGTCTGTCTCTTCCACGACAACGTGGGCATGCTCGGCACGGTCGTCGTGCAATAGGTTCCGGGTTCCCCAAAGCTACTCGCACCGAAGCGGCC
>JACRUD010000056.1:0-17551 GCA_014304875.1 Vulcanimicrobiota bacterium | reverse complement strand
ATGCTCGCTACCATCACGAACCGATACCCCGCTGAGGAGGGCGGACCTAAAGGTTCGTGGCGAGATTCAGCCGCGACTAAAGTCGCGGCGCTACATTGGGGCCGCGGCGATTAAGCCGCGGCACTACATTAAACCGCGGCGATTAAGCCGCGGCGCAACATCGGCACGGTCAAATACGCTCATGATTACAACGGCCCGCTTATGGAATTTGCCGCCCTCGCGACATCGCCGTTGGAAAAGCACGCCTTCGAATGGCCGGCGGAGACGCAAACGGCGTAAGGTCGCCGGCGGCCGCGGGGGACGTCACGCGGCAGCCGGGAAGAGGAATCGCGGGGCCACAACGATAGTGGCCGTGACTGAAGCGCGACTCCAGCTGGGCTCATTGCGCCGGTGGGATGTGATCGACGGTAGAGCCCAAGGCTCGACCGAGGTCTGACCAAAGTATCGGTAAGCATACTTTATGGGAACCGTATGACGGATCCGCAGGAAAGGGTGCGCATGGTCAATCACCGAGCGGCCGCTCTTATTCTCGGTGATCTGCGGCTCACAAGGGAAAATAATGGCGCGGCCGTCGTTGCCACCATTCGTTCTGAAGATGTTGTGCAAGAGCTCCGTTATGAAGTCTGCGGCTGTCTGCCCTCTACAGATTGCGAGCCTTTCTTACCCATCGCCTTGCTGGTTGCGCTGCGCCTGGGGATTCCGCTCGACGCTAATGCACCCGTGTCGCCTCGTCTGCTGCGAAGTCTCCAGACCGTCCAGGATATATGGCATGTATGGCATGGCTTGGCTCGGATCGCCATCCGGGCCGAATCAAAGCCCACGGTCCAAGCGACGGGCGCTCGCGGAGTCGGATGTTTTTTCTCGGGCGGAATCGATTCTTTCTATACGGCCCTTAAGCATTGTGACGAAATAACGCATCTTATTTTTGTCTGGGGCTTCGACGTGCCATTAAGTCGAAAGGTTTTGCGCGCCGAAATCGCCGGTCGGATTCGGCGGGCTACGCGCGATATGGGCAAGCAACTCATCGAAGTTGAGACCAACGTGCGGCAGATCAGCGATAAATATTGGACGTGGGAGGATGCGCATGGCGCCGCGCTCGCAGGTGTTGCGCTGTTGCTTTCGCCCCTTTTGCGAAAGGTCTATATCCCCTCATCGTCGACCTACGCACTCCTTCAAACCCTGGGTTCCCATCCGCTGCTCGACCCGCTGTGGAGCACTGAACACACTGAAATCGTCCACGATGGCTGTGAAGCCTCAAGGTTCGAGAAACTAAAAAAGGTCGTCGACTGCCAGGCCGCCATGCAAAGCTTGAGGGTGTGCTGGAAAAATAGCGAAGACACATACAACTGTTGCCGCTGTGCGAAGTGCCTGCAGGCCATGGCTTTGCTGCGCGCTCTCGGCGCGTTGGAACGAGCGGCCACTTTTGACCATTCCTTTGATTTGCGAAGCATGGCTCGAGAGTGCACGTACACCAAGACACGCGTGCCCCAAAAGAGATTTCAGCCAGCCATGTTCAGCGCACTCGAGCACGTAGAAAGATTCGGGAACGACCCGGCGCTCGCGCAGGCGCTGCGGGACTGCGTTGAATGGAAATATCAACGCGGCGTCTGGAAAGTTCTCACGCTCACAACGGCGCTTCGGAAACGGACAGGAGCTATGCTTCACGTCCTGGGTAAGCGGCTATGGCCGCACGCTGATCCCCTGTAGAACGATTGCACGTGGTCTTTCATTTACCAGGGACGGCCGCAAACATGTCCTCGACGCCGTGCGGCACAATGTGTGAGCCTGGAAAAATTTTCTGCAAAGGCGCGAGTTATGGGCCGTCGTGAAATCGGATGCGTGGGGCTTGGGATTGCTGCCGGTCGCCCGCACCTGCCTAGATGCGGGCGCGCGACGATTGTGCATCATGGACATTGCGGAGGCGCGGCTACTGCGCTAGGCAGGAGTAGGCGCTCACGAACGGATACCGCGCTGAGGGGGACGGACCTAAAGGTTCGTGGCTACGTTACGCCGCGACTAAAGTCGCGGCACTACATTGGACCGCGGCGATTAAGCCGCGGCGCTACATCGGCTGTTAGGCGATGGGGAGCAGGTCTGGTTTAACCCACTCAGTTCTTGAGCGTGGCGAGGCCAGCACGCTCGCAGTTAATGCTGAGCGATCGCTCCCTTGTCGCCAAAGCGCTCGGCAAACGCGTTAGCGACATCGGCCAAACAGCGTTCGGCGCCGTGCTGGGCCAGATAATGAGCCGCCAGCTCGATCCAAAAGCGAGTGATCGTCTCGCTGTATTTGCTTTCCAGGCCCAGCGGACATAGGTTGCTGAGCAGGTCTTCCCGGAAAGCTGAAACCGCTTCGCCGACGGGCAGCACGGCGGCATAGCATAAAGCGACCGACAGGTGCTGGCGGTGACGAAACGCTTCGAGATCGACCTTACCCGAACGGAACGAATGAAAGAAGGACCATAGCTGCCCGCATGATTTGAACATCGCGTTTTACCTCATCAGTGAAGGCTGGGCGCTAGCCACACCACAAGAGCAGCAAGCTTTTGGTCTTGGGTCCACGGCGGACCCAGCGAACGGCCACGGCGCTCATGGTTGACGTTCGTTTTGCTTCCGGACGGCAGGCTCATTTCGTGTGCGCCGCACGGTCCACGCGAAGGGAACCCGCCGACACCAGGCAAACGCATGTTCGCAGGCCCTGCCTAGTTCTGCTTTGGAAGGAGACGGTCCATGTCTAAGGCTCTTGCACTAAGCACTGCCGTGGCATTGTCATTTATCGCGATCAACACGAATGCGATCACGGCGCAGGCCGCGCCGAAGATGTCCAGCATGCAAAGCGGCAGCATGCCAAAACCTGGTTGGGAACTCGGAACGTGGTCTTGCAGCAGTCACATGATGGCCATGGGCGCTATGCCGGCGCGCAACATGACCACCACGATGACCATGAAGATGAACGAGATGAAGTGGGTGGATATAACGTCGTCCGCAAATGGGCGCATGATGTTCATGGGGCACATGTCCGGACGACCCAACGGCGTCTTCACGGGAATAGACAGCATGGGCAACGGCTACATGCAAACCATGGGTCCTATGATGGGCAACAGGATGTCGATGTCGGGAACGATGAACGGACCTCACGGAAACATGCGCGTACGCGACACCGTCACCCGATACTCGGACAGCAAGATGCGCCACGAATCTTTTGCAATGATGCAAGGCGGCTGGAAGCGCACCGCCTACGACGACTGCACGAAGCAGATGTAGCTGGATAACCGAAAAGGCAAACCAGGGCTCCGTTTTGAGACGGAGCCCTTTTTGCGTGCGGGCTCGTCGCGGAACGCCGTGTAAAGTCGTGCTTACGACGTGCCCAGGCGCTGCGCGGCGCGTGCGCTCCAGCGATACAGCCAGTAGATCGCGACGGCGAACCCGATGGCGGCGAGCAGCATGGCGAGCGGCTGAAACGCGTCGCCGACGATCGCAAACGGGGTCGCTTTGCCAGAGGCGACGATCGTGCCGGCCAGCAGCACGCCGAATAGACTCTCGCCGACGATCATGCCCGAAGCGATCAACACCCCCATGCGTTTGGCGATGTCGCCGTTCGGAGAGTTTTGCACAGACCGGTTGTACGCCCAGCCGATGACGGCGCCGACGACGGCCGCCGACGTGGTGGCCGCCGGCAGATAGATGCCCAGACCGACCGCGAGCGGCGGCAGCTGCCAAGACGTCCGCGCGCGCAGCATCTCGTCGGCGAAGATGACGACGACACCGATCGCCGCGCCGATGCCGATGAGATCCCAGCGGATCTGCCCTTGGATCACGCCCTTGGCGAGCGCCGATATCAAGGTCGCCTGTGGCGCCGGGAGCGAGTGCGGACCCGCGCCGAAGCCGTATGCCTTGTTGAGCAGATCGAGGATCGGGGGAATGACGGCCGCGCCGAAAACGACACCGCATATCAAGGACACCTGCTGGCGCCATGGGGTCGCGTCGACGAGCTGGCCTGTCTTTAGGTCTTGCAGATTGTCGTTGGAGATGGTCGCGATGTTCAAAAGAACGGCGGTGACGAACAACGCGTAGGCGACGAGCGCCGTCACTCCGGTGGCGCCGCTGCTCTTGGCCACCGCAAGCAAAATCAACGCCGCGCCGATGACGCTGAGGATCCCCAGCCCCGAAACCGGACTGTTGGACGACCCGATCAGACCGGCCATGTACCCGCAGGCGGATGCGACGAAGAAGCCCGCCACCACGATGTAGAGCAGTCCGGCGATCACAAGCGGCACCGTCAGCGACGCGATCGCCGTGCCGCTGAGGAATATCGCCAGCAAAGCTGCGAGCGGGATGAAGCACGCCAGACTGATGATCGCGACGATGTTGATCGGAAGATCCCGCTCTGGGCGCGGAAGCTCCCGCAGCTCGCCGGCTTGGGCGGGCAGGCGGCGGGAAGCGGCGATCGACGATGTGATGCCCGCGTAGACGGGTTTCATCAGCTTGGTGAGCGACCAGATCGCGGCGATGCCGATCGTGCCGGCTCCGATGAAGCGCACTTGCTGCGCCCACACCGCGAGCGCCACGTCGCCTGCCGCGCCGGCGGCCGGATGAAGCGCGGTGAGCAGCGGCGTCAAGATCCCCCATGCGAGCACGAGCCCGGCCAAGATCGCGAGGCCGACCGACAGACCGATCAGATGGCCGGCGCCGACGAGCGCGAGCGACATCCCGACGCCGAAACCCGTCGCCGCCGAACCGACGCGAAAATAGCCAGCCAGAGTATCGGTGAAGACGCGCGCAGCCACGATGAGAGCGTAACCGGCCGACACCACCGAGGCTAGCACGAGCGCGATGAGGCCCTGTTTGTTCTCGTCGACCCTTTCTTGCGTCTGGCTGCGCGCCCCGACGCCGACTTTGAGCACTTCGGCGGCGGCACGGCCCTCGGGATAGGGCAGATCGGAATTCGTGACGAGCGCTCGCCGCAGCGGCACGCTGTACATCACGCCGAGGACGCCGCCGATCACGCAGACGCTGAACGATTCCCAGAACGGGAAGTGGGTCCACCAGCCGACCATGATGAGGCCCGGCAGCACGAAGATGATCGACGACAACGTTCCCGCCGCCGATGCGATCGTCTGCACGATGTTGTTTTCGAAGATGGTCGCGTTCTTGAAGCCGCGCAACACGGCCATCGAGATCACTGCCGCCGGAATCGATGACGCGAAGGTCAGCCCGACCTTCAACCCGAGATAGATGTTGGCGGCCGTGAATACAAGCGTGATGGCCGCCCCCAGGACGACCCCTCGCCAGGTCAGCTCTAGACGATTATCGGCCGCGGTGCGTGAAGCCAAATGCAACCACCCTTGCGCGGAAAGATTGTCGAAGGCTGGGCGGAGCGCGCTCGGAATGGCGTTTGCGCGACAGGCGGCCGGATGCCTGCGAGGTTTGCCCTGCGGCCGCTCGAGCTTGCCAAGCAACTCGGCGAATTTCAGCGACTCACTTCGAAGAGGCAACGGGCCAGCGAGCCGACTTCTTTCGAATCAATCCATGCGCATCAGGACGTCCTCAAGGCGCTTCTTCGCGATGGCGGGCACTTGGGCACCGTCGGCCGCATAACCGATTGGAATCACCGCGAAAGCGCGCTCGTTTTCGGGCCGCTTCAACAGCGCGCCCAAAAACCCCATGGGATTCGGGGTATGAGTCAGCGTCGAAAGTCCTGCAAGCGTCAAGCTTGCCAAAAAGAAACCGACCGCGATGCCCACCGACTCGTTCACGTAATAGTGCTTGACTTTGTGGAGCGCTCCATCGCGTTTGTGTAGACCGTAAGGTTGCGCAAAGACGACGGCTACATATGGTGCACGCGTGATGTGGTCCTTGTGCCAATCGGTGCCCAATGGCGCAAGCGCATCGAGCCACTCGTCCGAAGCACGATGAAGGTAGGTCTCTCGTTCCTCAGCTTCGATGAGTTCGCGCGCGCGCGCCTTTATGACGGGGTCAGCGACAATCACGAAACGCCATGGTTGCTGATTGGCGCCGCTGGGCGCACGCGCGGCCACTCGTACGGCATTTTCTATGAGTTCCCATGGTACCGGCTCGTCGCTGTACGAGCGGATCGATCGCCTGTGACTCATCGCCGCAAGAAACGCGCGCGAACTCTCTAGCGCAAGCGCATCCGGCTTGCGAATGGCGGGTGCCGGCGCCATAGGCGCTCTTGACGAGCGTTCCAAAAAACGCGCCAAGCGCTCTTCGGCGTTCATCGCCGGCGAACGGTCGCGCGCTCAAGCCAAATCGGGCGAGTGCTGACGCTGCGGTGCGTCCGGATGGGCTTGTTCATTTGTAGTCGGATATCAACTGTGACGCGAGCACCCGACTGAATTCGTGCCGGCTATCCAAATTCACGCAATGAGGTTTGTATCGACGATCACGGACGGCGTTCGGTCTTGAAGTGGCTCACTTTTTCGTCGTCTAGTCGAATGGGCAACGCCTCGCGCATAGCTTGAGCCCGGGCTAGAGTGATTTTAACGTTTATCGCTCGTGGTTCCATAATGGAACCATAGCAAACAGTGGCTCCGCTGTCAACGCTCGTGATAGGCGCGCTTTCAAGCCGCGATACGCGTTGGCGCCCGGGAAAATCGGCCGGATGCCTGCGAGGTTTGCCCTGCGGCTGCTCGAAGCCGTCCGTCATGTTTCGCTTCATTTATAGCGCGGTGGTGTTCGCAATCGCCGCATGCATTCTAACTCCCGGTGGCGGCCCGGCGTGGGCGGCCGACAAACCGGCCGCCACTGCGGACGGCTCCGCGACCGGCGGCGGGGCTCCGACGACTTACGCGAAGTTCATCGAGGGCGCGACGGCCCAGCGTGGGCTGTTCACAGTGTGGCACAAAGACGGTAAAGTATACCTCGAGCTCGCGAAGGATCAGATCGGACGCGACTTCATCGAGACGATCGTTCCGGGCAGCGGGCTGGGCGGCAACTTCGTCGTGTGGGGCAATACCGACCACGTGCCCGCCATGCTGCTGCGGTTCGAACGAGCCGGCGATAAGATCGCGCTGGTCTGGCCGAATACATCCTTCGTCGCGCCGGGCAGCGCGGCGGCGCAGCGTGCCTTAGAGTATAACTTCCCGCAGTCCGTCGAGGGCGTCGGCGATATCGCCGCAACGGATGAAACCACCGGCGCGGTCGTGTTCGACCTGTCGTCGCTGCTCGGCGATCAGCGCGACATGAAAAACCTGCTCAAGACGTCGTTGAATACGACTTCTGAGACGTCGTACAGCCTTGATGCAGGACGCACGTACTTCGGGACGACCAAGGCCTTCCCGAAGAACGTCATCGTCGAAGCCGATCAGACGTGGAGCACCGATGCGGCGCACGTCGCCGACGTCGCGCCTGACGCGCGCAGCCTGCAGATGCGCGTCGTCTACAATTTCGCGCAGCCGCCTGACGACGGCGACTACCGGCCGCGTTATGCCGACGACCGGGTGGGCTTTTACGACGCGATCTACTTGCAATACGACAAGGATATCGTACGCCAGCGCCAGCTGCGCTATATCGTGCGCTGGAATCTGCAGCCGTCAGATCCATCGAAACCGATTTCGCCCGCGAAGCATCCGATGGTGTTCTACTTGAGCAACACCATACCGCCCGCGTATCGGCCGGCGATTCGCGATGCGATGCTGGCGTGGAACCCTGCCTTCGAGCGCATCGGGATCAGCCGCGCCATCGTGGTCGAAGACCAACCCGCCGACGCGGATTGGGATGCAGACGACATCCGTTACAACGTGATCCGCTGGGTCACCGAAGCCCAAGCCAGCTTCGGCGCCGATTCTCAGACGCTGTACGACCCGCGGACCGGCCAGGAGTTCCGCACCGGCATTTTGGTCTCCGCGGACGTTCCGTTGTACACGTCGCTGGAGTGGCAATGGCTGATCGATCCCGTGCGCTACGGGAGGACGACCGACCCGATGCCGCCGTCCGTGCTTTACGATTCATGGCAAGGCACCATCTTGCACGAGACCGGGCACAATATCGGCCTGCAGCACAATTTCATCGGCTCGATGGCGTACACCGCAAAGGAGTTGCAGAGCAGCAGCTTCACGCGCAAGCACGGCATCGCGTCGACTGTGATGGAGTACGCGCCGACAAATCTGTGGCCGCAACCGTACCCGCAGGGGTCGTACTTCCAAACCGTGCTGGGGCCGTACGACTACTACGCGATCAAATGGGGGTATGCGGCGATCACAGGCGCAAAAACGCCCGAAGCCGAGCTGCCGACGTTGCGGCGTTGGGCTCAGGCCTGGTCGGACCCGCGCTTCCGCTACTCGTCGGACGAGGACGCTGCCTGGGCGAACGGACACGCCGCCGATCCACGCTCCAACCAAGGCGACCTGACGGACGACCCGCTCGGCTGGTGCACGGTGCAGCTGCGAATGACAAGCGATCTGATGCATGCTTTGGACCGCCGCTTGCCGCATGCCGGCGATGCGTACGAGACGGAGACCGCGGCGTTCCGCCGGATTTTGGGCAACTACGCCAATTGCGCGACGCTGCCCGCGCATTTCATCGGTGGGCAGTATCTGTCGCGCGCTCACCGCGGCGATCCGCACGCGCAGCCGCCCATCGTGCCGGTGCCCCGTGATGTGCAACTGCGGGCCATGGCCATGCTCGACAAGTACCTGTTTGCCGATGACGCGTGGCGTTTTTCGAGCGCTTTGTTGTCGCATCTCGGATATTCCGAGTGGTCGGGCTACGGCTATGTGAGCTGGACGGGATACGGCAATCTTCCGGTGTGGGCGTACGATCCGCCGGATCGCCACGATTACCCGATCCTGCAGCGGGTCAGCCGCGTCCAAATGGGAGCGATCGACGAGCTTTTCCAACCGCTCGTGCTGCAGCGCATCGAACAAAACCCGTTGCAGGCCAGCACGCGGACGCTGGCGATGAGCGAGATGTTCGCGGGGCTGCAGACGGCGATCTACGGCGACCTGGGCACGCGGGGGCTGCGCGATATCGGTGCGGTCAGGCGCAATCTGCAGACGCAATACGCCCAGCGGCTGATGACTCTGCATGACGCTCCGCCCAAAGGAACGCCGGACGCGGCGCGAGCGCTGGCTCGCTACGAGCTAGGCGACCTGCATGGCCGCGTGCAGGCGGCTCTCAAGCACGGCGGAGCTTTGGACGTGGACACGCGCGCGCATCTGGAAGATCTGGATCATCGCATTACTGCGGCCCTGAAGTGAGGCAAGGATAACAACTGCTGCCAAGTATCCACTGCTTCGAAAGGTATTATATCACATTTGGTATAATAATCAGGCAAGCGGGGCCAGATCTCCGTGCCGGAGGCGCACCGTATCGATAAGACGATCGAATGGGTCGGTTCCAGTTTAGTGGATCTATCATCCTTTCCGCAACGAGCCAAGAGAATAACTGGATATGCGCTTCGCTACGCACAAAAAGGACAGACGCACCCTAAGTGCCGGCGGATGAAAGGTGAGTTGCGCGATGTCACCGACATCCGAGTTGACGACGAGGGTGATACGTATCGTACGGCCTACCTTGTAACAGAGCGGGCGATTTACGTTCTCCACTCGTTCCAGAAAAAGGCCACCAAAGGTATCGCCACGCCGAGGCATCATTTGGAACTAATTAGTCAGCGACTGCAAGAGGCGAAGAGGCACTATGCCCAGCACTACTAAGCATAAGAGAGCTCGGGCATTTCGTGGAAGCGACAATGTTTTTGTCGATCTGGGAGTCCGGGGTGCCCAAACGGAGCTTGCAAAAGCTGATCTCGTCATTGCGATCGCTCGTCTAATTCGTCAGCGTAAGTCGACTCAGACCAAGGTGGCCGCTTTGCTCGGTTTGCCTCAACCTAAAGTGTCCGCTCTTCTGGCCGGTGAAACGCATGGCTTTTCAGCGGAACGACTGATGCATCTTTTGACGCGACTTGGGCAAGACATACATATCAGCATCGTGCCGCCAAGAAAGGTAGATGGCGTTGGAGTGATTCGTGTCTCGTCACTTACCCGACGCAATTCGAGCTCCGCAACGCTGAACGCTTCCTAAAGCCAGTAACTGCTCCCGACGCTTCAACGGATCGTCGATGCGTTGCAGCATGAACGCTTGATCGCCACCAGGCGCCGCGGCAAAGAGGTCGTCGCTCTCGATCCCGAGTCGCTCGTCGCCATAGAGCTACGCGCCTTGCAGATCAAGCTCGGACAAACTTATCCTGAGTTTTCTGAACTCCGAGCACCGCGCGGACTCGGCCTCGGCGGGGTGGAAAACCAGTGCGACCCGATGATCCGACGGAAGCGCGCCGGCCTCGCCGGCTTGCCATGTCGCCGAAGAGAGGGAGTCGTGGTTGATACGATAGATCGCTCGCGCGTTATGGGCACTCGATTTTGGCTGTTGATCGCTGCGCTTGCAGCGATGAGTTTGGCTTCCGCATCGCCGGCTTGGGCGCAAGGGACGCCGGCGGCTGAACATGCGGCAGGAGCGGCGAGCCGGCATGAGATTGCGGCACGCGGCGCGTCGCCGACGACGGGCGCTTCGCTTGCGCAGAGAATCAGCCGAATCATCAACCGGCCGCAGCTCAAGCATGCTTTGTTCGGCATCGAGTTCTACGACCTGGACCGAGGCAAGCCGATGTACGAGCTCAACGCCGACAAGTTTTTCGGCCCGGCGTCGACGACGAAGCTGTTGACCATGGGCAGCGCGCTGGCGCTCCTTGGTCCGGATCATCGCTTCACGACGTCCGTGTATCGCAACGGCGCCATAACGCATGACGGCACGCTCCAGGGCGACCTCGTCCTCGTCGCATCGGGCGATCCCAACATCTCCAGCCGAGTGCAGCCGGACGGCACGCTGGCGTTTGAAAACGAGGACCACACGTATGACGGCAGTCCCGACACGAAGGCGGTGCCGGGCGATCCGTTGGTCGTCCTGCGCGGATTGGCCGCACAAGTCAAAGCCAAAGGCATCAACAAAATAGGCGGACGCGTCATCGTCGATGACTCCCTGTTTGCGGGCGGAATGCAGGAACTCGGCACGGGCACGGTCATCTCGTCGATAACCGTCAACGACAACATCGTCGACGTCACCGTGCAGCCCGGTGCTTCTCAAGGCGCGCCCGCGATCGTGAGCGCTTCTCCCGAAACGCCTTACGTGCGCTTCGTCAACCACGTCGTGACGAGCGCGACCGCCAGTAAGGCTGAGGTGGAGATGACGCCCGACATCAAGCAAGACGACGGCACCCACGTCGTGACGCTGACCGGCAGCATGCCGTTGCGCAACGCAAGCATCCTTTATGCATACGCCGTACCGGAGCCAAAGCGCTTTGCCGAGGCGGCGTTTGCGCAAGCGCTTCGCGACGCGGGCGTCGGGGCAAAGCCGGCCGCCCTCACTGCGTTTCCCGACATGGCCTTGCTCGCGCATGCATACACGCCCGACAATGCGGTGGCTGTCCACGTGTCGCCGCCCTACGCGCAGGAGGTCAAAGTCACGCTGAAGGTCAGTCAGAACCTGCACGCGAGCACGACGCCGTTCATCCTGGGCGCGACCTTGGGCCATGCTCGCCAGCACATCGACCAAACCGGTTTCGATTTGGAGCATCGCTTCTTGCAGAGCGCCGGGCTGCCGCTCGGCGAAGCGTCGCAAGCCGACGGAGCGGGAGGGTCGGCCCACTTCACGCCGTCGTTCATGGTTTCGTACTTGGCCTTTATGGCAAAGCAGAGGTTTTTCCAGACCTTCTATAGCGCGTTGCCCGTCTTGGGACGAGACGGCACCCTGTTCAACATCCAAACCCGCTCCCCGGCAGCCGGCAAAGTGCATGCCAAGACAGGGACGTGGAGCGAAAATGATTACTTGAATCGGAAGGCGTTCGTGGGCGCCAAAGCGCTTGCCGGCTACACGACAAATGCGGCCGGGCACCACATAGCGTTCTGCATTTTTCTGAACAATTTGTCTGTGGCCAGCCGGGAAGATGTCACCAATGTTGCCGGCCAAACCGTCGGGGAGATCGCCGCCGCGGGATATCTGTCCTCGCGCTGATCCCCGTGGGGCTTGACAGGGCGGGCAGGCTCGATGTATAAATATATAACCAGATGGTTAACAATCAAACGCACCTTGATGCGGTCTTCTCCGCCCTCGCCGATCCAACACGGCGGGCCATCCTCGAACGCTTGGCCAAGCGCCGGCTGACCGTCGGCGAGATCGCGGGAGGGTTCCCTATCTCGCAACCCGCCATCTCGAAGCACGTCAAGATCTTGGAAGAAGCCGGATTGCTGAACCGCGAGGTCGTGGGCCGGGTGCATCGCTGCATGCTCGATCCCAAGGCGATGAGCGCTGCCACTTCCTGGATGGACCGCCAACGCCGCTACTGGAACGCCGCGCTCGATAGGCTCAGCGATTATCTGGAAAAATCCAACAGCGAAGACACCACCACCCGTGGAGCGAGGAGAAATGATGACTAACCGTCCCTTTACGATCACCGGCATGGACCTGAGCGGTTACATGGTCAAGGACGCATCTCGTGCCATCCAGTTTTACCGTGAGGTGCTTGGCCTTGAACCCGCACACATCTATCCGGACAACAGGGGAGCCGAATACGAGCTGGCGGATGGCACGACGTTCGGCTTGTGGGGTGGCGGCGGCAGAGTGATGCCGTTCCAGCCGAGCAACGGGATCCTCTTTGCGGTCGACGATCTGGATGCCGCCGTCACGGCGGTCAAGGCGCGCGGCATCCCCGTCCTGATGCAGAACGAGACGCCGACGTGCTTCATGGCGATGATCAACGATACCGAGGGCAACAGCGTATTCTTACACAAGCACAAAGCCGCCTAACGGCGCGGCAACTTGGTTCTTTATAGCGAAGTCGGCGTGGCGAACTACGCCAAACGAAGAAAGAGGACATCATGAGCGATACCAAGATCCAAGCGCCCGAGCGCTTTCTGATCCGGCGCAAGTTTGCCGCGCCTCGGGCTCGCGTCTTCGCAGCCTGGACGCGACCGGAAGAGATGTGCAAGTGGGCGGGACCCAACGACGTCTCGGCGCCGGAGATCGAGTCCGATCTGCGTGTCGGCGGCAAGTACCGGATCGTCATGCAGATGGCTGACGGCGAACGCTGGGCCGTGGGCGGCGTTTTTAAAGAGGTGCGCGCGCCAGAGCGGCTCTCCTACACATGGCGTTGGGAAGAAGATTCGCCCGCCGACGAGATCGAGACGCTGATAACCGTCGAGTTTCACGATCTCGGCCAGGAAACTGAGTTGGTCTTCACCCATGACAAGTTCGTCAGCCAAGAATCTCGCGACGGCCACGAGAGCGGCTGGAACAGCGCGCTCGACAAGCTTGGGAATTACCTCGCCGCCTAAGGCATCGTAGGATCGCAAGATTCCGCTCGGGCGTTTAGGCGCGTTCAGCCCGTGATGAGAGCGCCGCTTATCAAAGCTGCGCTCACGTGTCGCCTTTTGCGGCACGATCGGCTCGCAGCGTATGAAGAATAGGGCGCGAGGATTATGACAAAGCGATTTACAGCCAAACTGCAGAAGTCTCCAGCGAAGAGCGGCTAGACTTATGTTGTCATGCCTAATTCCGCCGAAGTTTTCGGAACCGGTGGCCTGGTCAAAGTGCAAGGCACGATCGATGGCGTCGCTTTCCGAAGCGCGTTCATGGCGTTGGGCGACGGAACGCACAAGTTGCCCCTAAAAGCCGACATTCGCAAAATGATCGGAAAAGGCGAGGGCGACAGCGTGACCATCCAGTTGCACAAGCGGATGTCAAGATGAGACGACCCACAAGCGAGCTGCGCGACGAAGTCTTCGCAGATCGCTTGGGCAGTCGATGAATCGTGGTCACCGGCGTTTTGGTGGTACGCACACGTGTCGGCGAGAGCCCTGCTAAGAACGGCCTTGGGCTAAGGCCAGCGCTCGTTTTCGGACTCTCGTTTTAAGGTCGTCCGGCTGCGGATGATAATGCTCCACCTTGTGTTGCGCTGATGGTCCGCGGGTTGATTACGGACCGCTGCGACTAAAGTCGCGGCACTACATCGATAGATTACGGAGCCGCGTGATGGCTCTTTCTATCGTGCGGATCGCCAAGAACATCCTAACCGTTCCTGGTTCCAGCGGGGTGAAACCCAACGGCCGGTATAGTCGATCGGCCAACTTTGGGGTGCGCGGATCGACGACCACAATTTGCGCACCCACTGCGGAACGTGCAAAGCCTACACATCGAAGAAGCGCATCTTTCACGAGGGTCCTCGATAGGCCGCATCCTTGCTTATTCCTTGCGACGGCAAGCCTCCCGAGCAAGATCGCGGGGACCTCAGGGTATGCTGCAATGCCGGATAGGTCTTTTGCCGTGGCGGTTCGATTCTTATACTGTGTGCCGACACCGTGTAGTATACGATAAGATCGAAAGCTGGTGGCTCCGTCGCTACCCAGAGCGTTATGACGGTCTTTTTCTGTTGCTGCCCTCCATGACGGTGCAGGTACTCGTCATATTCTTTATCGCCGCATGTAAATGACGAACGCCCGCCGGAATGGCGGGCGCCCTCGTACTGCTCTACGATCACCGACATAGGTTAGGAGTCTGCGAGCAACTTGATCAGTCCCGGCGTTGGCTCCGACGGACTTTCTATGGCACGCACCAATTTGGCACCAGCCTCAAGGCTGAGCCGGGTGATGGTTTCGCTTTCTATCACGTTGTGTGCGGCCAGTGCGGCGGCGGCGGCCACAAAATCCGTGATCGATCGCCCTTCCATGTCAGCCGCATGTGCGATCGTGTCCTTTACGTGTTTTGGCAAACTCAGACTGAGACGCTCAGGACTGCGCTTTACTCGTATGTTACGCATCGACCATCTCCAACATTGTACGGCAAAATGCCATACGAATCAAGCGGATGCTTTGGTCCGACATGCGGACGCAATTCTCTTCTTGGGGTGCCCCGGGCTAGCCCCTAGGGTTGCGGATGATGATGCCGGCATCGACCCGGACAGCTTTGGCGACCAGCGGATGCGTCAGCCAATCAGACGCAGCGCGCATGTCGGCTCGCGTGCAGCCTTGGCTATAGCCATTGGTGGATAGCCAGCCATCGACCAGCATCATGGCGGAGTCTTCGTCGAGCAGCGGAGCGTCCGGGGTTTCTGATGCCGCTACGCCTTGTGTTGCGTTTTGCTTCGAGCTGAGGACTTGAATGCGCCAACCTTCTTCTATCAGGATTGCTGCGATAGCGGCGACGCGTTTGGGTCGGCCGTGGTAGCGTTCCCACAAGAGATCGCTTAGTTTGTCGTTCGCACGACCGGGCGTCAGGAGCGACTCGATCTCGTAAGGGTCGAGGTTGTTGCGAAGCACCTGCTCGAGATCGTCCGTGGTCATGAGCGCAACGCCATGCGTTTGTAGCTCTTTGTCTAAGTCGCCGAAAGATTGAAACTGCGGCCCGACGAGTAGGCAATACTTCGCGCCGTACGTCGCGCGATAGGAAGCCGCTTCGGCTGCCGCTTCTACGCCTTGCACAAAGCCGGTCTTGGAACTCTTGCATTCCAGCATTGCGCGATACGCTCGCTGGCCAAGCGGTGCGTCGATGTAGCCGTCGGGCGCTGCGTACCCGCCGAGGTGAGTTGATAGAAAGCCGAGAGAGCCGAACACCTCGCAAACCGCTAGTTCGAACGCGGTGGGATCATCGCCACGCGAAGTAGCATGTAGCCTATCTATAAGGTCGTTGGCGGAGGCGTCGGATGATGTCTGCTTGTCGACGGCCGGGGCACCGCTTTTCCCATCCGTCTCGGCTTTGGAGTTAGGGCGATTGAGGACGCCGGGCGGCGGTAGATCCGGGTAATCATCGAGCGGATGGTTGATACGGAAACGACGATCGCGGTGGTCCAGCTCGTCGTTTTGCACGATGAGCGGCTTGCGGCCACGCTCCCGGGCGCGCGCGATGTAGCCGAGCAGAGCCGCGTACAAGCCCTTTTCGGTGAGCGTGGCGGGAAAAAGCTCTTGCGCTCTGCCGAGCTGAAGGATGTCGGCTGCAGAAAGAGGCTTGCCGTCGCCAAGAATCTGAACCGTCGCGTTGAGGATGTACGGCTCTTGCGCCGCCAGCAACGGGCCGCCGAATTGCGGTTTAAACGTTCTTGGGGATGCCGGCAGGCGTTGTTGACCGATTCGCTCGAGCTCTTGCGCGAATACGTCGCCGGCTTGTGCGATGCGGCTGAGGATGTTAGCAGCGTTGACGTCGCCGTTTTTGAAGGCGTCGATCTCTTGCCAGAGGATCGGCGCGACGACCGGTAGGCCTTCGAACCCGTGCAACGTGTAAGGCAAAGCGGAAAACTCTGCGACGGTATTGGTCCTGACATCGATGTAAACGCGATCGCCTCGTTCGCTTTTGGGTGCCACGGTTAGCATGTCTGGATTCTCATCGTGAGCCCGAGCGGCGACGGCGTGCAGGAATGCGCGTAACTCTGGGTATGCCGGTGCATCCGCCAAAGGAATCCAAAGGTAAGCGTCGTGGACGCCGCCCAGCACGATGGCACAGTCAAGATCGTGCCCATCGTTGAGCGTTTTGCGAACCGCCTTGCAGGCCGCTCTAACGGTCGATTGACTTGCTTTACCGCACGGCGTTAGTACGATCCGGCCGAAGGCCGCATGATATGGATCTTGTCGGACGGGCGTCCAGCTGTAAAGCTCTACCGCGGTCTGATGCTCGACCGTGTAGACGAGCGACGCCTCATCGAGCACCAGGTATGGCTTTTGCTCGCCGTCTGCGAGCTTGATTTCGACTGTCGTGCAGCCGGCTCGGGGCTTGGGGTTGAAGTGCTGCTTGATGACGCGCTCGCCGCTGAAGCCGTCGGGATAGATCCCCGTCGTAAACGGCATTCCTTCGAAGTGCTTGAGCAGGTAAGGTGCGACGGCTCGATAGTGGGCGTGTATTGCGGCTACGGTTTCGGGCGGCGTGGGCGTTCGCGTGCCTGGTGCGGGCGGTGCCCCAGCGCCGGTGTGCTGCGACCGGTTTGGAACGGTTCTCCTCGTCCTGGCATCGGGTACCACCCCTATTATGTCAGTTCGGGCTTTGTGCCGGCGCGATCGGATGTTTTGATACAGGCGAACCGGAGTGAGAACGCACGCCGTCCAACAAAGCCTCCTCTAGTCCGTTGTGCATTATGGGGCGCTGGGTGATGTGGATCTGCTTGATGACCGTCCCCGCATCGGCGGCTTCCAGCAGTAGCCAACATCGTCGCAAGCCGGCGTCCCGGGCGGCAAGCGTGATCAGCACTATGTTGACATTGTCCGTCGGCGCTGTGGAGTCTGGCGTTTGGTCCGGTCCAACGGCTTCATTACGGAGCTCTTCCGCAAGCGAGGGACGTACGTAGCGGGCAGTAAACATGAAAGCCGCGAATTCCGCTTGCCTCTCACGTAATTGTAGCACTATCCATTGTGCTAAAGCGGCCTGACCTTTATCGGTGCCTGGCGTATATTGCTCTGGTGGTGTGCAAAAATTTAAATGACATCCGTCCGAGCTCACTAGCATCGCCGGCAGAGAGAAGTGGCCTCGCTTTTTTGAACAGCGAATCGGCCATCGCTAAGTGATA
>JACRUD010000136.1 GCA_014304875.1 Vulcanimicrobiota bacterium | reverse complement strand
AATTTGAGCCTCGTAGCCGGGCGGCAGCCGCATAGAAAAGCCGGCGGAGACAAGCGTCCGTTCTCCGGGCGCCACGATGACGTCCGCGGTGACGGCCGCGACGAGATCGCAACCGGCAGCTCCATCCGTCATGTAGGACGGCATGGGCAAACCCTCTCCCTCGGGCATGATGCGCACATCGACATCGATTGGCTCGCGCACGTGCCTAGTCGCTTTCGTGCAGCAGATGCGTGAGCTCTTCTTGGAACGAACGGGCGTCGGTGAACGACCGGTAGACGGAGGCGAATCGTATGTAGGCGATCTCGTCGAGCGCCTTCAAGGCAGCCATCAGCAATTCGCCGACGTCGCCTGACGATATCTCGGTTTCTCCGCGCCCGTAGAGCTCTCGTTCGACGGCATCGGTGATCTCGTTCATCGCGGCGTCCGAGACGGGCCGCTTCTCGCAGGCCTTGCGCAGGCCGCCGAGCAGTTTTTCGCGATTGTAAGGTTCGCGGCGCCCATCCTTTTTTATGACGAATAGGCGCGCCGCCTCGATACGTTCGTACGTCGTGAACCGATGGCGGCACGCCTGACACTCGCGGCGCCGGCGCACTGCGCTTGCGTCGTCCCTGCTATCGATGACTCGGGTTTCGCCGGTTCGGCAGGATGGACACAGCATCGATCAGAGAAGATCGGCCGCCGATGCGGCATGGCGGTGTGGTTTGAAGGCTATGAGGACGCGCCTATTTTAAAAAGCTTCGTCGAACACACCGGACACTGGCCCGAAACCGCCGGGCGCCCGTTCTTCATCGTCACCTGTGCGGGGTCTTTGATTTCGCGCTTCGCCTTGCATTTGACGCAATAGGCTTCGGGCATTGAATCGCTCCTTTACATCACCGGTGAATCGAACGTCCACGCGACCACCGGAGCTTTGAGAGCCCGTCTGCACGGGACACTCCGGCGTTTTTTCGATGCGTGTTGCACGCTCCTTTGTATGACGCCTGGGCTGCGGACTATTTTTGCGCGACCGCGCGCGATGTTTCGGCGATGCGCCGTCGGCCGGTTAGGGCTCGAACGGATGAATTCTCAATCGCTGTCGGCGTTGCACGGCATCCGATTTGCAACGGCTCCGCATTGAAACCGTGAAGCGGTGAAAACGCCTTTGCCGGACCGACGAGCGCTTAACGCGTTAGCCGGCGGCGTGATAACCAAGTGTGGAAGATGATCTGAGTCTGGGATACCTGCTGGCCGTCGCCGCGGCCGGCGTTTGGAGCCCGCGCCCACTGACGAGCTGGTTTGCGTCTCTTGGCGACGCACGCGCGGTCGTCGACTACGCGCGCCGCCGCGCCGGATGCGGCCCCGCAGGCGCGGAGCCGCTCGGCCGGGAGGCAATCGAGAGAATCGCGGCGGTCGACGATGGGCGCGCGAGCGATGCGTTGGCGGCGGCCCGCACATGCGAAGCGCGAATACTGACGAAAAACAGCAACGACTATCCGGCCCGGCTGCGCGTCCTCTGCGACGCACCGCTTGTCTTGTACTGTCGCGGCGATACCGCGGCGCTGGGCGCGCGAACGGTCGCCATCGTAGGGAGCCGCTCCGCGACGCCGTACGGGCGCTCGGTGGCGACCGCCCTTTGTCGCGACTTCGCCCGCTTCGGGGCCACGATCGTATCCGGCCTTGCGCGCGGCATCGATGCGGCAGCCCATCGTGAGGCCATCCAATCGTGCACGCCGACGGTCGCAGTCATCGGATCTGGCCTAGCGGCGCTCTACCCGGATTATCATCGTTCGCTCGCGCAAGAAATCGTCGCAGCCGGCGGAGCGGTCATCTCGGAATTTCCGCCCGCACTGCATGCCCAAGCGCACCAGTTTCCGATGCGCAACCGGATCGTCGCCGCACTGGCTGACGCAACGGTCATCGTCGAAGCTGGTTTTAAAAGCGGCGCTTTGATAACCGCGCGGCTCGCCGACGAGATCGGTCGCCCGGTTTTCGCTATCCCGGGAGACGTCGAGCGACCCACGAGCAAGGGGACCAACGGCCTGATCAAAGACGGCGTGCCGCTCGCGGAATCGGCGGCGGAGATCGCCGCCTCTTTGGAGTGGGAAGCGGCCGGCGCATGCGATGCGGCGCACGGTTGTGAGCCGGGGCAGCCGCTGTTGGCGCACCTCGACCCCCACGGAAGCGCAGTCGACGAACTGAGCCGTAAAACCGGTCTTGACGCGGCTGCCGTCTCGGCTCAACTGACCTTGCTCGAAATCTCCGGCGCTGTGCGGCGCCAAGCCGGTCTCTTTACGGCGGTGAAAACGCAGGGCCGCCCGAATCTTGCGGCTCATGCGCATCCTCCTGATCGCCGTCGATAAGCTGCGCCAGCCGTTTTTCCAAGACGCCTGCGCCCTGTATGTAAGGCGGTTGCGCCCCTACTACACCATCGCGACGGCGGAAGTAAAAGCTGCCGTCGGGGGCGGGGCGGCATCGACGGAGGCCGAATCGATCTTAAAACGGGCCGCGGGCTCGCTCTTGTGGGCTGTCGACGGCAGCGGCCGACAACTATCGTCGCACGACTTCGCCGCCAAAATCAGTGCCGCCGAAGCCGCGGGCACGACGTCGCTCGCGCTCGCCGTCGGGGGCGCTCGGGGTCTTCACCCCTCGGTCATAGCGCGGGCAGATTTTCGCTGGTGCCTGTCGGCGCTGACGTTTCCTCACGAGATGGCTCGCTTGATCGTCTGGGAACAGCTCTATCGCGCCGCAAAGATCAACCATGGAGAACCATACCATCGCTGAACGGCACGGATGCGAGGTCGTCCGTCGCGGCCAGCCAAACCAATGCGCGATGGACACTCACTATCGCGCCACGCTGCGCCGATTAGAAGACGCGTTTCAGGCTCGATTTGCGGCTGCCGGCAGCCCGGCAGACATCGCCGGCGGGGTGCCTGCTTTCACCTTCCTGCCGTCTCGCGATCCCTCCCATGGCGATTTCGCCAGCGCCGCGGCTCTGGGCGCAGGCAAGCAGTGGAGACGCAACCCGATGCTCGTCGCCGAAGCGATCGCGGCTGACGGCCTGGACGGTTTGCCGCAAGTCGCCGACATTTGCGTCGCCAAGCCCGGATTTATCAACCTGCGCATGAAGGCCGAGTTTTGGATCGACGTCCTACGCGATGCCGTGCGGGCAGGGACAGATTTCGGAGCATCCGACCTGCTCAAGACCAGCGGGCCCATCCTCATCGAATTCGCGTCTCCGAATCCCACCGGACCGCTGGCTATCGTGCAGGGTCGCTCCGGCTCGCTGGGGGCGGCGTTGGTCTCCATGCTCCGCTTCGCCGGCGCCGACGCGCAGGCCGAGACGTACGTCAACGACGCCGGAGCGCAACTCGATCAGCTGGCGGACTCGCTTTACGCGCGCTACGCGACCCTATGCGGTTTGGATCGCGCGCTGCCGGAGAACGGATACGGCGGTGCTTACCTCGTCGATGTGGCGCGCGCGCTATTGGAACGCGACGGTGACCGCTGGCTGAAAACGGACGAGGCGCAACGTCGGACAGCGCTCGGTGAATTCGCGCGCGACTTCATCCTCGCAGAGCAGCGAAAGGACATGGATCGCTTTCGGGTTCATTTCGAACGCTGGTTCTCCGAAGCGTCGCTCCATGCCGCGGGAAAGATCGACGAGGTGATCCATAAGCTTGTCCGTCTGGGACATGCGTACGAACACGACGGAGCCGTCTGGCTGCGATCGACGGAATTCGGCGACGACAAGGACCGTGTTTTGCGACGCAGCGACGGTCGGCCGACATATCTTGCGGCCGACGCTGCGTACCATAGCGATAAATTAGAGCGAGGATACAAGCTGCTCATCAACATCTTGGGTCCCGACCACCACGGCTACGTGGTGCGCCTTGCCGCGCTCGTCGCCGCGCTGGGATACCCCGGCAGCCTGGAAGTCCTTATCGCGCAACAGGTTACGTTCAAGCGCGGCGACGAGGTCGTCGCGATGAGCAAGCGCGCAGGCAACGTCATTACTCTGCGTGAGGTTCTCGATGAAGTCGGCGTCGACGCCGCCCGATTCTACTTCCTGGCCCGAGCGCCCGAGTCGCATCTCGTGTTCGACATGGATCTGGCGGTGCAACAATCGGCTAACAACCCAGTCTACTACGTTCAGTACGGGTACGCTCGGATCGCTTCCATATTCCGCCGAGCCGAGGAGTCGGGCCGTTTGAGGGCGCTCGCGCGCTCCCGCGAAGCGGCCGACATCGGCCTTCTGAGCCATCGCACCGAACTGGCTCTCATTCGCCGCATCGCGACCTTTGATTCATTCGTCGCGGACGCGGCGCGTGCGCGTGCGCCGCACCGGCTGACGGAATACGCGCGTGAGGTCGCCGCCGATTTTCACTCCTTTTACACGGAGTGCACCGTTTTGGGCGACGACGAATCTCTTACGAGCGCGCGCCTGTCGCTGTGCTCGGTCGCGAAGACGGTTCTGCGATCGTCGCTTGAGCTTGTGGGGGTGGCGGCGCCGGATCGAATGCAGCCGAAGGGCTCCCCGTCAGCCACGGATGAAGCCACAAGTTCCATGCCACTTTGAAGAGAGCCGCCGCGGGTATCGCGAGAACTAGTCCCCACAGCCCGAAGATCTCTCCGCCCGCAAACACCGCGAATATGATGGCGATCGGAGAGATTCCGACGCTCGAGCCCATGACCTTGGACACCAAGATCAAGT
>JACRUD010000117.1 GCA_014304875.1 Vulcanimicrobiota bacterium | reverse complement strand
CGTCGATATCGAGCCCGCAATACCCAACATTTTCCGCGTACGCTTGCGCCCTGCCGCCCAGCGACATGAAGCGTTCGAGCGGAGAATGGCTCTGCGAATCAGAGTGCCGCATCACGCCGCTGCGCTGCATGTCCTCCGCCTGGAACTGCGCCGCGGACGATGCGATCGGATCCGCGACGAGCGGCGCCAGGCCCTGCGCGCGGCGATGATCGTTCAGCACCGCGATGAGGCGCCAGCGCAACTGCGACAACGTCGCCCCGGTGACCGCAGTGGAAGCTGAGTGGTTTTCCGTTTGGGCGCGCGGACTAAGCGCGAGCGCCCCGCCCTTGCGATTGACATCCAAGTGCAAAAACGCCGCCAGGGTCTGCATGTCGGCAAAGTGGCGGCCGCCGCGATAGACGATCGCGCCGGGATAGGTGCGATCGCCGACGATGAGGCGCTGCGCCTGCACGTCGTAGTGAAGATCCAGCGTTGCCAAGAGCTGCTCTACTCCGATGAAGAGACGGCCGCTTTGCTCGACTGTCGGTATCGTGGCAGCCGCACCCAGCGAAGGCTGCATCGCGAGGGCGACGGCGAAGGTCACGGCGGCAAGCCAGATGGTTTTCACGAAGAAGCCTCGCAGGGACGGGGTCGCGCCGCAAGAAGCGGCTGCGGAGCGCTTTCTCTAGTCATCGGCGGCCGGGAGCGGCCTTGTCGGCGAACGCGTGCGAGGGAGATCACATATTGGAAGTCTTGTCGCAAACGTCGACCGCCGTCACAGCGCCGCCGCTCGATCGCGCTCTGTTTCCTATCGTGCGACATTGGTCGTACTGCGACCATGCGGCCGTGGGCCCGCTCCCCCGCCCCACGCGCGATGCGATGATCGCCGCGCTCGATGCGCAGATGATCGACGGCTGCAGCGGCATCCTTCGTATGGAAGAACGCAAGACCGATGTCCGCAGCCGCGTCGCCGCCGCGATCAAAGCGCAACCCGAGGAAATCGCCTTCATGCGGTCCACCTCCGATGGCGCCTTGCTCGTGGCCAACGGGCTGGATTGGCGCACGGGCGATGAAGTGATCGCCAGCGACAACGAATTCGGTGCCAACGCGTATCCATGGCTCAACTTGCGGGATCGCGGCGTACGCGTGCGCCTGATCCGGACGCCGCACGAGCGGCTGAGCCCACAAGTGCTGGACCGCCTTTACGGCCCGCACACGCGCCTAGTCGCCGTGTCGTACGTCTCGTTCTGCGACGGCTTCCGTCACGATGTTGCAGCGATCGGCCGATGGTGCCGCGAGCGGGGCATTTTGTTAGCGGTCGACGCGATTCAAGGGTTCGGCGCCTTGCCGCTCGATGTGGTTAGCGGGAATATCGATTTTTGCTATTTCGGCACGGCGAAGTGGCTGCTGTCGCCGCAAGGGCTCAGCGTCGTCTTCGTACGGCGCGATCACATCGAACGGCTTCGGCCGACGACCTTCTCCTGGCGTTCGGTTCGCGCGCCGATGGATTTTCTCGATTACGCGCAAGAGCTCAACCCGACCGCCGAGCGCTTCGAGGGGGCGACCATCAATCACCCCGGGCTGGCGGCGTTCGGAATGAGCCTCGATATGCTGACGCATGCAGGACTGGGAGCGATCGAACGGCACGTGCTTAAGTTGACGGACCGCCTGATCCGCTCGGCGGATGCCGCCGGCATACCGGTTCTAAGCGATCGTTCCGTCGATGCGAGATCGGGAATCGTTCTTCTGGGCGCGAAGGGCGCCGACAGCGACTCGCTCGCGGCTCGCGCGCGAGAGCGGCACGTCGGGATCACGGTCCGCGATAGCGGCGTGCGGGTCTCCCCGCACGGCTACAACAACGAGGACGACGTGGACGCCGTCATCAGTCTGCTGGCCGAAGGCGGCCCGTGACCGGCCTGCCGCAGCCAAAGATCGCATGGGGCGTCACGGCGGCCGAGGAACCGCGTTGGCGCGCGTCCTTGGCGGTACTCGTCGCGCTGCTTCTGTACGTGACTTTGCCCCAACGCCTCACCATCGGACCTCAATGGTTAGCGCCGATATTCGAACTGGCCCTTTTGATACCGCTGTCGGTTCTCGCGCCAAACCGGACGAGCCGCGAGCGGCGCTGGCAGCGCAACGCTGCCATCACGCTCATCGCAATCGTGAACGCGGCGAACCTGGTATCGCTCGTGCTGCTAGTGCATTTCCTTGTGGCGCCTGGCGCCAAAGCCACGGGTTCCGAGCTGATCGTCTCCTCCATCGAGATATGGCTGACCAACGTCATCGTGTTCGCTCTTTGGTATTGGGAACTGGACCGAGGAGGTCCACACGAACGAACGTCCGAGCAGCATCGCGCTCCGGACTTTCTGTTTCCTCAGATGGTGACGCCCGACTGCGCGCCGCCGGATTGGAGCCCGACGTTCGTTGACTATCTGTTCGTCTCGTTCACCAATGCGACGGCGTTCAGCCCGACCGACACCATGCCGTTAAGCCCGGCTGCTAAGGCTCTGATGATCGTGCAAGCGATCGCCTCGCTTTTGACGGTCGCTCTCGTCGCGGCCCGCGCGGTCAATATCCTGGGTTAGTATCCCGTTTCGGCGACCATGCAGGGCGCCATGACGGCGTCGGCCATGCCGTGGATCAACCGCTTGTCGACCGGCACGATGGTGGCCAAGATGCCCGACAGCAGCGCCTCGTCGCCGACGACAAAATAATACGGGCACAGCCTGGCGCGGCCGTCCATCGTCTTTATCTGCTCCGTCGCGGCGTCGAAATATTCGGTCTGGACGCGGCGCGCTTTGTGGAAACGCTGCAAGACGTGCGGAGTTTTTTCGTACATAGCCAAGCCGCCGTCGATGACCGCCATCCATTCGTCGCGCGTCAAGTCGTTGGCGACCTTCACTCCCTTGCTGCCCCATGCCAGCTCGGAAAAGCCGGATGGCTTCACGACGTATTGGCGTTCCGACTTGGACAGCCCGTAGAGTTGGCTCCAGCTTTGGACCGGCTTGCCGCCGACGGTCAACCCGCTGATGTCCGCTTGCGGAGGCAACGACTGAGGATCGAGGATCCACGTGTCGGGCAGCACGCGCCGAAGCCGCGAGAAAACGTCGGGGCTCAGTTCCATCCGCCACCACGCTTCCAGCACCGGGAGATGGAAAAGCGCGAAGGCCAGCTTTTCTTCCAAGAACGATTTTGCGGGTGGGTTCACCACGACGCGTTTGTGGCGAGCCGCGTAGAAGACCAGTTCTTGTTTCGGCACGTTTAACACGTCGAACAACTCGAAGAAGCGGTAGACCAGGTCGACCGTGCGCCCGCCATCGGGCGTCTCGACGATCAACGCGTCCTCGGTAAACACGAGCTCTTCCGGTTTGATCGTGACGGCATCGGCCAATCCCGAGTCGCGCACCGCTTGTGCAAGCCACAGCATCTCTCCGCGATAGTCCTCGGATTCGGTCGAGACGATGATGGCGATTAGAGGCCGCTCTATCGACGTCAGCGCCTGGGCCATGCGAGCAAAACCGCGGACGATACCGTCGTATTCGCCGACTTGGTCGTAGCCAAGCTCGCAGTACGTCGCGCCCATCGCTCCGACGAAACCCATGCCTCCCGGAACGGAGTCCAGTTCGCTCGCGATCATCCCGCCTTCGGTGAGAATGATGTCGGGCCGGATCAATCCCGGGAGGTCCTGCTTGAAGCGATTCTGCCGCTGCAGGCGTATGATGTGTTCCGGTTTACCGATTTCCAAGTACCGCCGGACGAAATCGGGTACCGATCCGCGCACGCTTTGGTAGTACAATTTGTTGATAGCGCGATAAAAAGCCAGCAAGTCGCCGCCCAAGGTCTGCAGTGACGAGACGGTGGTTGGGCTTAACGGAAAGGGCTGGGGGGCGATGCGCCACGAGGTGGCGGCGGTGTCGGGGACTTCGGTGCCTGCGACGCTTCGGAAGAGATGGCGCGGCAGATGGTCGGTGACGAAGCGAACTCGATCGAGCGGCGTGTCCTGCGGGCGGGCCTTGGCGGCACAGCTCATTGAAGGCACCGCCCTCCAATCCGCCCTCGACATGCGGGCAAAGACGGCGGAATCTTGGGTTGGCTCGAATAGCGATAGAGCTTGCGTATCACGGCATTCCTCGTTTTGCGCTGGATTGGTCCTTTCCAGGCCGTGGCCCTGCCGGAGTGGAACCGGCGTGGCCCATGCGGCCCGGAGAAGCATTCGCCGCCGTTCGCGCGGACGGCCTGACGAAGCGTTACGGTAACGTGGTTGCCGTGAACGGAATCGAGTTTTCCATCGCGGCACGCGAGTGCTTTGGATTCCTGGGCGTCAACGGCGCCGGCAAGAGCACGACCATCAAAATGGTCTACTGCCGGACCAGCCGCTCCGGCGGCAGGCTTGACGTGCTCGGCTTGGATACGGCAGCGGCTGCTCCTCAGATCAAGCAACGGATCGGCGTGGTGACTCAAGAAAACGCCCTCGACCCCGAACTGACCGTTTTGGAAAACCTATTGTTGTACGCGTCTTTTTTCGGCATCCCCGCGCCGACGGCTCGCACCAAAGCCGCGTCGCTTCTTGGATTGTTAGGTCTGGAGGGTAAGGAGCCGGCGCGTCTCGCGGAGCTTTCGGGCGGCATGAAGCGCCGGCTCGTCATCGCGCGAGCTCTGGTCAACGATCCGGAGCTGCTCGTCCTCGACGAGCCGACGACCGGCCTCGATCCCCAAGGGCGACTTCTGGTCTGGGA
>JACRUD010000174.1 GCA_014304875.1 Vulcanimicrobiota bacterium | reverse complement strand
CCGGCTTTAACCTCAACATGATGACGTTGGGCTGGCTGGCGCTGGCCGTCGGGCTCATCGTCGATGACGCCATCTTCGTCTTGGAGAACATTTTCAGGCGCGTCGAACGCGGTGAGACCCAAGTGGTAGCCGCCAAATCGGGCGCGGCTCAGATCTACGGCGCCGTGATGTCGTCGACCACGACCGTGATGATCGTGTTCTTGCCCATGCTGCTGGTCGGCGGCGTCGCCAGTAAGATCTTCCAGCCTTTCGCGCTGGTCGTCGTCTTCGCGATCGGCGTCTCGCTGCTCGTCTCGCTCAGCGTCGTGCCAATGCTCGCGGCCCGTTTCATCCGCGCGAGCGACGTGGAGGAGTCCCACGTCGATCGAAGCGCGAACCTGCTTGCCCAGATCGAAGCCTGGTGCTTCGAACGCTTCGGAAACGGCTACCGCAGACTTGAGTCTTCCTACCGCAAGGCGCTGTCGTGGTCTTTGGGGCACGGCGTGGCCGTCGCTCTCATCGCGGGGGCGGCTGTCGTCGTCGGCATATTCATGCTGGTTAGCCGCGGCGTGGAGTTCTTGCCGCCTTCGAATACGAACTACGTGACGGTCAACTATAAGCTGCCGACGGGAACGGCCTTGGCCTTGAACGACCGGTTCGCGCGCAAGGTGGAACGCGACCTGCGCTCCGACCGGGAGAACGTGCAAGATGTCTACGGCAACATCGGCGCGAGCCAGAACTTCGTCGGCTTCGGGACCCGGCCCGTCAGCAATTCCGGACAGATATTCGTCACGCTCAAGCCGACCGGGCCGGGCAGCACGCGGACGCTCAGCACGGATGCGTACGTGGAGAAACTGCGGCAGTCGTTTGCGAAGATGCCGGGTGTTCGCGCCTATCCGACGGCGGTCGACATCGTGTCGCGCATCCTGTCGTTTGCCACCGGCGCGAGCCTTGGTGTGGAGGTCAACCTTTACGGGCCGGACCTCGCCAAGCTGTCGGCGCTTGGCAACGCCGCCGTCGAATCGCTGCGCAACCGCGTCCCGGGGCTAATCAACGTGCGGACCTCGATCAGCGATTCGGCTCCCCAGATGGACGTCGCGGTCGATCGGGACCGCGCCGCCCAGCTCGGCGTTCCGCTTTCGGCCGTCGCCGATAGCGTTGCGACGGCCACCAACGGAACGGTGGCGTCGCGTTACGAGGAGGGCGGTCAGCAATACGATATCACGGTGATCTATCCTGAAAATGAGCGCAAGAGCGCGAATAACATAAACCAGCTCACCATCACGACGCCGACCGGTCAGGTCGTGCCGCTATCCGAAGTGGCGACCGTGAGTTTCGGCAAGGGGCCAAACCAGATAACCCGTGAGGACAAGCAGCGCTTCATCGGCATTCAAGGGGATGTCCTCGGCGCGCCGGCCGGAACGGTATCGAAGGAAGTTCAGCAACGCTTGCAGTCTTTTCCGCTCCCGCTGGGCTATCGCTTCGACTTTGCAGCCGGACAGGAGACGCAGAATCAGACGTTTGCGTCGCTTGGGTTAGCGCTGGTGTTGGCGGTCGTCCTCATCTATATGTTGCTCGCGGCCAAATACGAGAGCTTGTGGCAGCCGCTGGTCATCATGCTCACTCTACCACTAGCGATCGTTGGGGTCGGGCTGGGCCTTTTGATCTTCCGCCAGTCCCTGGGTCTTACGGCTTTCATCGGGCTGCTGACGCTCGTGGGCATCGTCGTCAAAAATGCTATCTTGCTCGTGGAGTTCACCAATCAGCTCCGCGGCCAAGGCCTCACCACCAAAGAGGCGTTGATGCAAGCCGGTCCCGTCCGGATGCGCCCGATTTTGATGACGACGTCCGCGACATCGCTCGGTTTGCTGCCGCTCGGACTGGCGCTGCAGCCGGGCAGCGAAACTCAAGCGCCCTTGGCGGCGGTGGTCATCGGCGGTCTCGTCACGTCGACGTTCCTGACGCTCATCGTCATTCCGGTGGCCTACTACAGCACGCAGCGTCTTGTGGATCGCTACATGCGCACTCGCTTCGGCCGCTACGCCTCCGACGCGTTCGGCATCACTGTGTCGACGAACGGCAGCGCGCTGAACCGCTCCGTCGACATCGACGTACGGGAAGAAGAAAGGGTATAGATGATTCGCGTTTCGATGACCGCGGTTTGCGCTGCCTGCGCTCTTCTATTAGTTGGGGGGCTTTCCAGTACGAAAGGGCTCGGCGCGCCCGCGCCGTCGCCGAGCCCATCGGCGACGCCGGCGGTCCCTCTGCCTCCCTTGCTCACGCTTGCCGATGCCGAAAACATCGCGCTCGCGAGGTCGCCGGTGCTGGTGGCGGCTCGGGCGGCCATCAGCCAGGCGGAGGCGGGCGTGAACTTGGCCGCCAGCGGAGGTCAACCGAACGTGAGCTTGGCGGCGACCAGCACGCGGTCGAAGTCGAGTTTGCGAAACCAGGGCGGCTCCGGTAACTCTGCCAACGGCGGATTTTCCGGAAGCAGCGTGCTTTTCACATCGAACAACGCGGCTTTGAACTTGAGGCAGCTGGTGCTTGACGGCGGACGGATTCGTGCTCAGGTCAACTCCGCCCGGTATACGACCGATGCCGCCCGGCTCTCGCTCAGGCGTCAATTTGACGTCGTCGCTTTCAACGTGGCGCAAGCCTACTACACCGCGCTGGAATCACGCCATCAATTGGGCACCGCCCGAGACTCCCTGCACTTGGCCCAGGTCCAAGCAAACCTCGTGCAGGCGCAGTTCAGAGCGGGACTGGCCGCCCGCGCAGACGTCTTGACGGCGCAGCTGCCCGTCGCCCAAGCCCGGCTGGCGATCGCCCAGGCGCAAAACGGAGAACGCACTCAGGAAGCGGCCTTGCTGAATGCGATGGGACTTCCGTCGCAAACGGCGGTGGCGCTGGCCGACGACACGTCTGTCTCGGCTCACGGGCCTTCGCTGCAAGACGTTCTGGCTTTCGCCCTTGCACAACGGCCGGATCTGCTCGCGGCGCAGGCCTCTGCTCTGGCAGCCGGTGAGAACGTGCGCGCAGCCCGCCTGTTGCGCTTCCCGCTTGTCTCGGCCACCGCAAGCAACGGCCTCGCGAGCACGACTTCCAGCGGCGGCGGGTTCGGCAATAACTTTTCCGTCGGACTCGGTCTGTCGCTACCGCTGCTGGACGGCGGGGCCATCAAAGCGCAGACGGCAATCGCGCAGGCGCAAGCCGACACGTCGCAGGCCACCCTACAATCGACCGTACTTGAAGTCAGCCTCAACGTGCAGCAAGGATATCTCGCGCTTCAGACGGCGCAGGCAGGCACGGCGGCAGCCGATGCGGAGCTTGCGCAAGCGCGCACCGTGCTGGCCGTGACGAACGCGCAGTATCGCGCCGGTGTGACGACGCTTCCGCTTTTGCTGAACGCGCAGGTCGGCTTTGCCAAAGCCGAGAGCGATCAGGTCAACGCCCTGTACGCCTATAAGGTGGCACAGCAGCAGCTTCTGTTCGTCGAAGGCGTGATCGGCTCCAAGTAGCCGCTCGGGCCGCCCGCTCCGGGCACCGTATTTAGCCGACGGACCTTTAGGTCCGTCCGTGGCCACCGGTTTGGCGACGATGGCCGCGCACTCCATAGGCGTGGCGCCGCGTCGCGCTTCGTTTAAGGCAGGGCGGGAAGGGTAGAACTACGCCGTCCATATTTTGTAAGGAGGAAACGAGAAAAGTGGCTGATTCACTTCAGGGAAAACAGGTGGCAATCGTCGTGGAGAACGGGTTCGAGCAAGTCGAGCTGACGTCGCCGCGCGATGCCCTGCATCAGGCCGGAGCAAAGACACATATCGTATCGCCCGCGGGGGGCCAGGTGAAGGGGTGGCGGGAAACGGAGTGGGGCGACTCATTTGCGGTGGACGTGACTTTGGATGCGGCCCGTCCGGATGAGTACGACGCGTTGCTGCTGCCCGGCGGCGTCATGAATCCCGACAAACTGCGCCGCAACGCCAAAGCCGTCGGGTTCATCAAAGCATTCTTTGACGCGGGCAAACCGGTGGCGGCGATCTGTCATGGCCCGTGGGTGCTTATCGAGGCCGACGTCGTGCGGGGACGCACCGTGACGTCGTTCGAATCGATCAAGACCGACCTGAAGAACGCCGGTGCCAACTGGGTCGATCGCGAAGTCGTCGTCGACAACGGGTTGGTGACGAGCCGAAAACCAGACGATATCCCGGCCTTCAACAAGAAGATGATCGAGGAATTCGCTGAGGGCGTGCACGAGCGTTCTGAGGCCGCGAACGGCCGTAGCGCACAGTTGACCACCTAAATGGCGGCGGCGCGAGGCCCGCGCTGGGGTTTGCTGACAAAAGGCCGGCGTTGTGCGCCCGCCTTTTGCTGTAGGGAAGGGCCGACACCCACAAGAACCGGACGCCATGCGGCACCACCTGTCCCGCGCCTTTGTATTGGCGGCGAGCGCCGTGTTTTTAGCGTTTTCGGCGGCGAGCTGCGCGTCTAACAGCAAGTCGGGACAAATCACGATCAACATAACGGGCGACAACGGCGCACGTTCGTACTCGCCATCTTCGGTCACGGTCGCATCAGGGACCATCGTGACTTGGATCAACCAAGACTCACAGCCGCACACGGCCACGGCGCCCGGCGCCTTCGATTCAGGACCGATTCCGCCCAACGGCGGCCGCTGGACGTGGATCGCGTCGGTCCCCGGCCAGTGGAAGTATTACAGCTTGATCCAGCCCGACATGACCGGTATCATCACCGTCAACCCGCCTACGACGACTAACTTTTGAAAAGCGTCTTCGCAGCCATAGCAGCGGCGGGCATGCTCGCGGTCGGGGGATGCAGCAAAATCGGCGAACAGACGGCGCCGTCCCAGTCCTACGACATCCCAGGCACTCTGCGCTACGCTGACGTTCAGGAAGTCAGCGGTCTCAATCCGTTGACCCGGCTCGAGGCGGTGGGTACGGATCTCGACATGTTCATCTACGGCTTTTTCTTCAACCTGGACGACAAGATGCACTACGTGCCCGAGCTTGCGACCGCCGTGCCCACAACAGGCAATGGCGGGATCAGCAAGGACGGACTGACGATCACCTATCATCTGCGACGCGGCGTCAAATGGCATGACGGAGCGTCGTTCACGGCACGGGACGTCATCTTCACCACACACGCGATTCTCAACCCGCGCAACGACCTGCAAACCCGGGTCGGCTGGGACGATATCGCGTCGGTGGAAGCGGTCAACGAGTACGAAGTGCGGTTTCATCTCAAGAAGATCTACGCGCCGGCGGTCGCGACGTTCTTCGCCGAGAGCGGCGAGTATCCGGTCCTGCCCGCCCATCTCCTCGAAAAGTATCCCGACATAAACCACGTGCCGTTCAATCAACACCCGATCGGGACCGGGCCTTTTCGATTCGTCAAGTGGGTTCACGGCGACCATATCGAGCTCGCGGCGAGCCCTGACTATTGGCGTGGGACGCCCAAGCTCCAGCACGTCATCTATAGGATCGTTCCGGACGAAAACACGATTTTGATCCAGCTCAAGACGCACGAGCTCGACGCCTGGTTCCGGGCGCCCTCGAACTTGTACCCGCAGATCAGCAAACTGCGCGGCTACAAGATACAACTGGCTCCCTCGCTTGTCTTTTCCCATGTGGACCTGAATCAGAAGAATCCGCTCTTCACCGACATCCGAGTGCGCCAGGCGATCAACTACGCGCTCGACAAGGGCAAGATTATCCATGACCTGACCCACGGCGCGAACGTGGCGGCCTATTCGGACGTGCCGTCCTTTTCGTGGGCATACGAACCGAACGTCCAGCACTTCGACTACGATCCCGTCAAAGCGAGACGCTTGCTCGACGACGCGGGCTGGACCCTGGGCCCGGGCGGCGTGCGCCAAAAACAAGGCAAGAAGCTGGCTTTCAACATGTCCTCTGTCACGGGCGGCAAGACCGGCGAGGCGGTTGAGTACCTGGCGCAAACTGAGCTGAAGCAGATCGGCGTCCAAGCATCGGTCAAGAATTATCCCGCCTCCCTATTTTTCGCCGCGGGGCAGGAAGGCGGCATACTGCAAGGCGGCCGTTACGACGCGGCTTTCTATTCGTGGGTGAGCGGTTCCGACCCGGACGACTCATCGCTGTATCGCTGCAACGCTTTTCCTCCGGCGGGACAGAACGATCTTTTCTGGTGCGACCCGACGCTCGATGCCGCCGAGGTTGGCGCGCTCTCTTCCTACGATCAGTCGGTGCGCAAGAAGTACTATGCCATCGTTCAACGCGAGCTGGCCGCTCAATCCGTCACGATCTTCATGTATTTCCAACGCCAGATATTCGTGACGTCGACCGCGCTAAAGGGCTTCCTGCCCGCTCCGGCTACCACCAGCAACTGGAACACCTGGCAGTGGTCGATATGATGGGGGCATGGCGACTTCTCGCAGCCGTGGTGCTCGCGGCCGGGATGATCGGCTGCACCAAGGTATCGCAAAGCACGTCGCCCGGCGGTGCCGGAAACGGAACCATTCCCGGCGTGCTTCGCTACGGCGAATTGGCCGAGCCCGACAGCTTGAACGCGCTCCTGTCGACGCAAGCGGTCACGGTCGATGTGTTCTACCTCATTGATTCCTATTTTTTCTTACCGGACAATCACGACGATCCGGTGCCGGAGGCCGCGCTCCAGGTGCCGACGTTGAAAAACGGTGGCATTTCCGCTGACGGCAAGACCCTCGTCTTCCACATGCGCCACGGCATGAAGTGGCAAGACGGCGCGCCGCTAAACGCACGGGACGTCGTCTTCACGTTCCACGCGATCATGAACCCCAGCAACAATGTCCAAGTGCGGACGGGGTACGATCAGATTTCAGACGTCGTGGCCAAGGACGATTACACCATCGCCGTGCATATGAAGACCGTCTTTTCGCCCATCATCGCGTACTTCATGAGTCCCCAGGGCGGTTACCCGATCATGCCGGCGCATATATTGGCGCGCTACCCCGACGTCAATCATCTGCCCTTCACCGACACGCCGGTCGGTTCTGGGCCGTTCAAGATCACCGAATGGGTGCACGGCGACCACATCACGATGGAAGCAAACCCGCTGTACTGGCGCGGCACTCCGAAGTTGAAAAAAATCGTCTATCGATTTCTACCCGACAACAACACCATCGTCACCCAGCTGCGGACCCATGAGATCGACGCCTGGTTCCGCGCGGACCCTAGCAAATACGGCGACGTCATGTCGCTCCCAGACCACAAGGTCGTAAAGTCGCCGGAGAACCTCTTCGGCCATATCGACTTGAACACCCAAGATCCGATTCTAAGCGACCTGCGCGTCCGCCAAGCGCTCGTGTCGATGATCGACCGGCCTCGCATCGTGCACGACGCGACCCACGACGTGTTCATGCTCAGCGACAGCGATCTGGCGATCTTCAGTTGGGCGCTCGACAAGGGCGTTCCACATCTGAACTACGATCCCGAGCGGGCGAAGACGCTGCTGGAAGAAGCGGGCTGGACGCCTGGCCCCGACGGCATCCGCCGCAAGAACGGAGTCAAGCTGGCGCTGCAGTTCTCGTACATCAGCGGCAACGTGATCGCAGCCAAGATCGCCGCCATCCTGCAACAAGAAGCCAAAGGCGTCGGGGTGGTGATCACGCAGAAGACGTATCCCGCGGCGCTTTTCTTCGCCGCCAGACAGGCGGGCGGCACCCTAAACGCCGGAAATTACCAGCTCGCGTATTTCGGTTGGAGCTCGGGCGTCGATCCCGACGATTCGGCGCTGTACCGCTGCAATCAATTTCCGCCCAACGGCCAAAACAATCTTTTCTGGTGCGATCCGAAACTCGACGCGGCCGAACGGGACGCGCTTTCCACATTCGATCAAGAGCGGCGCAAGCGCGATTACGCCGTCACTCAGGCCGAGTTGACGACCCAAGTGCCGACCATCTTCTTGTTCGCCGAACGGCGTCTCGACGTCGTTCCGAAGGCCTTCCACGGGTTCGTGCCATCGCCGGCCGAGTCGGCCAACTGGAACGCCTGGCAGTGGTCGATGGATTGAGGCTTATCGTAGATAGGCGCTGATTCGCCGACGCAGCGCCTCTCCGGTGTCCAGCGCTTCGGCCTCGGTCAACGGCTCCGCCGCGGGATCGAGCCGGCTCAAGTCCCAGCGTTGCTGCGGCAGCAAGCCGAAGTAATTCTCCACCACCGCGCATTCGGCGTGCGTCAGCACGTTTTGCGGGTGGACCGTGATCCCGTACCTGCGGCAGATGAAGGCGGTCATGGCCAGCAGCGCGTCCAGCAATTCCGGCGTGAGCGGAGCCGGGCCGAAGTCGTGCGGCGTCGCGTCCAGCATCGATAACGCGCTCACGCCGATCGCATAGGAGTTGCGGCCGCGCGTGTGCGCCGCATAAGCGACATCCGGCGTCACCTGGCGCATATTCTCGCGCACGTCATGCGTCTGCTCGGCGAACAGCAGCCCAGTGCGAAATCCGACGACGAAGTGATACGCGGACGACGGTCTATCGTACGGTCCGGCGGACCAGTGGAGGTACACTTTATCGATGCGGCCGTCGGGCAGATCAAAGGCCGCGAAGGCTTGCGTCAGCGGATGATCCGAGAGATGCAAAGCGGCCGGGACTTGCGCGCCCGGCCGCGGTCTTCCCGCGCGTGCAACGAAGAAAAGGCCGCTTCCACGAGAGGAGGCGGCCGTGCCGAGGCGGCTCGCAGGCATGACCGCGGTCACAGATGACGCTTGGGCGCCGTCGGGCTCGTCCAAGGTCGATACAAAAGAGAGACGGACGGGTCGTATAGACGGTTGTCATCCGGCGCTCTATGGGATTTGAATGAAAAAGAACGGGACGGCGCTGTGGCGCCAACGTGGATTCTCGCTCATCGAGACTATGATCGCGATGGTCGTTTTGATGATCGGCTTTTTGTTTTGGGGAACCGGAATGATCACTGCGACTCAAGCGCAGAACAAAGCTCAGGAGCACACGCAGGCGATCGCCATCGCGGACCACCTGCTCGAGGTGATGCGCCGCGATCCTTTCTTCTGGGATGCCGGAGGCGGGGCGGAGTGGCTCGGGGTGAATTGCGTGGCAGCGAACTGCTGGACCGGCTCGTCCGGATTGCCGGACGAGTGCGGAACCGCCTACCCCGCCTATAACGGCGTTTTCGGCACGACGACGCCGTACACGGGCTGCGATAAGACGATGAGCGGGAACAGCGCGTACCCGCCCTACACGTATCTGTGGCGCGCCGATTTCCACAATGCCTGGACCGGCACCCCAGACGTTCAGGCCGCCGATCTGACCGTGTGGGTTTTTCTCAAAGTCGGCGGACGTCAGGAAACGTATAAAGTGACTTCCCTGAACCGGTATATATGATGAACAAGAAGGGTCGAGTGAAACGTCGTGGGTTCACGATCGTCGAGCTGCTCATCGCGATGGGCATCTTAGGCTTGATTCTGACTCTTTCCATATCCGAGTTCTCACTCGTCGTGCGCCATTTTTCGAAGACCAGCGCCGATCTGGACGCCGAGCGCAGCGCCCGCAACATGATGGCCCGAGTACAAAAAGAAGTGCGCCAGGCGATGCCGCAGCTCTCCTTCACGGGAGGCGCCGGCTCTCCGTGCGATGCCATCGTGCCACAAGCAAGCCCCGGAGCGTCGCCCTCGCCCACGCCGGCGCCCACACCGACTTCAGAGATCACCTGTTGGCAAGCGGACGATGTCTCTTCATCCGACCCCACCAAGCAAAGCGGGCACTACGACAAAGTCACCATAAACCTCAGTGCGACCGCGCCGCCCGGCCGCCCGGCCGCGAACCGCAATCTCATGATGACCAAGACCGACTACAACGGGAACGTGGGGACGCCGGTCGTCATGGGTCTCGACGTGACCAACTTCTCCGTGACGCCGAAGGCCCAAAACGTGTTCGACATCGCGATCACGGTCGATCCGGTTCGGCGAGCCGACATGACGAATCCGCCGGGGCCGTTCACGCTTCAATCATCCGCCTTCATCAGCTACTACAAGACGAACTGACGGCGAAATGCCTTCTTTCCACATCGCTTCGTACAGGGATACGGTCTTGACGACATTGAGACATCGGACGGGTCAGCGCGGAATCGCTTTGATCACAGCCCTTTTCATCATCGTGATCATGCTCATCTTGGTGGGATCGCTGCTGGACAGCATGCCGCAGGAGCTGCGCGCGGTCTCATACACCGGCTACGACAATCGGGCCCTCTACGTCGCCGACGCCGGCATACAGGGGATGACGTTGTCGGTGGAAGAGCGCTCCGCGTTAGGTCTGGCGCCCGTCAGTCCGCTGAGTTACTCCTATCCGCCCGAAACAGACGGGACGCAGGCGCACTATCTGGTGACGACTTTGGATGCCGGCACGGTCTACAATGGCGTTCAATATTACGCAGTCCAATCGCTCGGCTATTCGCCGCAGGGCGACCGGCGTCGCGTCAGAGCGGTGCTGCAGCAAGGCTGCTTTTGCGGGTACAACTACGTGGGCAAAAGCAACGCACCGGGTAATTACTTCGTGGCCAATCTCATGCAGTTCAACGGGCCGGTCTATTTGGAAGGCTCGGCGGCCAATCCGGTCAACATCCAGTGGTATAACAACGCGGCCGCGCTGTTCATGGACAACGTGACGGTCGCCGGCGCTTACGCTTGGTTCGGGCCCAACGGCAGCACGGGGTCGGCGGCGCAGCCCAAGAGCGTCGCCGACTGGGCCACCATCGACTCGCAAGGTCAAGGCAAAGTCGCGTTTACGGGAGCCAATACGGTGAAGTTCCCACCCATGTCGCAGAGCGCGATGCTGGCGAACGAAGCTTTTCAGGGCAACGCGGGAAGCGGATCGTTCCCGGCGCCCGGCGCAAACGGCGTGTACATCAACCAGCAGCCCGCGGCAGCCGATGCCTGCAGCGGCGGCGTCGCCTCCGGCATCTACGTGCAGGGCAACGTCAACGTGAACATGGTGTCGACCGCCTCAACTCAGACGTTCATATTCAGTCCGAGCGCCAGTGGATCGATTCCGGGACCCGTTGCAGTCTCGCTCAATTTTACCAACAATACTACGAGCATCCTGACAAGCTCGGGCCTGGTGACGTGCCCTGGCGTGCCGAACGGCTCTTCCAACAACGGTTCGAACTCTGCGAACGGCGCGGTCTTCGTCAACGGCGACATCAATCAGCTCTCGGGCTCGGTGAACGGCCAATACACGATCGGAGTGCCAGACGCGGGCGGCAGCAATAACCACAACGTCAACCTGACCGGGAACATCACCTACCAGCACGATCCCCTGACGACGTGTAAGGCTCCGTGCGTCAGCACGGACGAGCTCGGCATCGTCGCCAACGACGCGATCGTGAGCACGAGTTCGTCGATGCCGGTTCCCCTAACCATCGAAGCGGCGGTCTTCGCCGGCAATCAGGGCGAAGTCAATTCGAAATCGAGCGATGGGACGTTCATGACCGATCAGGGAAACGGCAGTGGCGTCTGCAAGAGTACGGTCAACAAAAACGGCAGCCTGCTGATCTACGGAAGCTTGGTCAACAATTACATCAGCCCCCTAGGGTGTTTTGATCCAAGCTCCGGCAACTTGACTCATGGCTGGGCCGACAACTACAAGTACGATACCCGGTTCAACTACGGCCAGCCGCCTTTCTTCCCCAACACCAACAACTACACGATCATCTCGTGGAAGGATTACGGCAATACGTAAAGGAGAAAAGAAAACGGACGGACCTAAGGTCGTGGCTACATACGTCAATTCGCAGTGTAGTGCCGCGGCTTTAGCTGCGGCTTCAGTACCGGAGCCGTCTAGCGCGTGATTTCGATCTGCAGCGCGTTATTGACGCGGTTGAAGTAATTGAACAACCCGATGGTACAGACGATCTCGACAATTTCTCCGTCGTCGAAATGCGCCCGCAGGTCGCGCCAGACCGGTTCTGCAAGTCCGGTCGCATCGCGCGTCATCGACTCGGCGGCGCTCAGGGCCGCCTTCTCGGCGGCGTTGAACCTCGGGCTCGCGCCGTAGTCGCGCAGCGCCGTCAAAAGAGCCTCGTCCGCGCCGAACCGCCTTGCCAAGGCGGTATGAGAAGCCAGTCAGTACTCGCAGCTATTCAGCGTCGACACGAGCAGGATGCACAATTCCTTGAGCCTGCGCGGCACGGTGCCCTCGGCGGTCACCGCCTGCATGTGCGTGGCAGCCGAGAGCATGATATCCGGGCGGACCGCAAGCGTCCTGAACATATTCGGATAGTTGCCGCGCGCGCGGTGGAACTCGTCGAGCGCCGCCTTCGCGTCCGACGCGGCATCCTTCGGATCGATCGCCGGCAATCTCGGCATAAAAAACTCCTCAGACGAGTACGGCGCGGGAACCCGCAGCCGCAATCCCATATTAGGCGTCTGGTGGAAAAACGCCTCATGCCGGTCCCGTCGTCCGGCAGCTTCTCGCGCGCGGCCCGTTATCTTGCGGGCGGCGTCGACTCCCCGGTTCGGGCCGGCGCCCCTATGGGCGGACCGGGTCCGATCCTGAGAGCCGCGCGTGGGAGCCGGGTTTTTGACATCGACGGACGAGAGTACATCGACTATCTCTGCGCCTACGGTCCGGTGATCCTGGGACACTCCCACCCGGCGATCAGCGCCGCCGTCGCGGCCGCGTCGCAAGCGGGGACCGTCTTCGGCACGACGCATGACGAAGAGATCCGGCTTGCGGAGCGGCTGACCACGCATCTGCCCTCGCTGGAGCGGTTACGCTTTGTCAACACCGGAACCGAAGCGTGCATGAGCGCCGTGCGGCTGGCTCGCGCGCATACCGGGCGCTCGAAGCTGGTGCGCTTCGTCGGAAACTATCACGGGCACAGCGACGGGATGATATTTTCCGCCGGCGCGTCCGCGAACACGGCGCGGAACGGTCGCAGCGGCGTCACCCGCGGCGTGGCCCGCGACGTCATCGTACTGCCGTACGACGACGTCGCCGCGTTGCGGGAGTGTTTTGGCCGGCATCGAGCCGACATCGCGGCGGTCATCGTAGAACCGGTTGCTGCCAATATGGGGCTGGTTCTGCCGGATGCGAGGTTTTTGTCGGAACTGTGCGCGCTATGCCGGGAGTCTAAAGCCCTCTCGATCTTCGATGAGGTCATCACCGGTTTTCGTTTAGGGCTCGGCGGCGCGCAAGGACGTTTAGGGATACTGCCCGATCTGACGTGTCTGGGCAAAGCGCTCGGCGGCGGCCTTCCGATCGCGGCGTTCGGCGGCCGGCAAGCGATCATGGACGGCCTGGCTCCGGTCGGAGCCGTTTTCGCCGGTGGAACTTTTTCCGGCAACCCCCTGTGCGTCGCTGCCGCCCGTGCGTGCCTGGACGTCATAGAAGGCGACGTCGGCTTCTACCCCCGTTTGGAGTCGCTCGGCCGGCGTTTGGCAAGCGGCGCGCAAGCGGCGTTGGTCAAGGCCGGCCTGCCCTATCCCGTCGTCAGCATCGCTTCGATGGTCGACTTTATGTTCCGGACAGGGCCGCCGCATAGGGACGCAGCGCAAGCCGCGCAAGCGGACAGCGGGGCCTACGCCCGCTTCTATTGGGCGATGTTGGACGAAGGCATCATGCTCGCGCCTTCGCAGAATGAAGTCATGTTCTTGACCGCCGCGCACACGGAGAAAGACGTCGACGCGACGATCGGCGCTATCGAGCGAGCGCTTCTCCGTAGTCGCTAGCGGACGTCTTGTCGATCCCGTTTGAAACGCCGCTCGCGTGAAATACGACGCTGAGCAGCGCCGCCGTCGCGAGGTTCAAGAGCAGGGCATAAAAGGCGGCAAAGCCGGGAATCACCATCCCGCCGACGTGCAGAGGATAGATCGATTTAAACCCTTGCGACATCGCCATGAGCGTGCCCGATACCATCCCGACCATCCATCCGGCAAGAAGGGCCCAGCGGTGCAGCCAGCGGCCGTACAGCCCCAACGCCACCGTTGGGAATATCTGCAAGATCCAACCGCCGGCCAACAGCTGCAAGTCGATCGCGTAGTCTGTGGGAAGCCACAAGACGAACGCCAGCGCCCCCGCTTTGATCAGCAAAGATGAAAGCTTCGCCACGTCGGCTTCTCGGCGGGCGGAGCAATCCGGCCGCACGTACGGCCGATAAATGCTGCGGGTGAACAGATTCGCTGCGGCGATCGACATGATCGCCGCCGGCACGAGCGCGCCGATGGCGATGGCCGCAAAGGCGACGCCGACGAACCAGCCTGGAAACATCTTGACGAAAAGGTCCGGCACGGCATAACTAGCAGTCACGGGCTTCACGCCCGCGGCGATCGCCATGTATCCCAGCAGTGCGATCAGTCCCAAGAGAAAACTGTATGCCGGAAGCAGCGCGGCGTTACGTTTGATGACGTTGCGGTCGCTGCAACTCAGGACGCTCGTGATCGAGTGCGGATACATGAAAAGAGCCAGCGCCGACCCAAGCGCTAGCGTCGCGTAGGCGGTGAACTGCCTGGGGGGCAAGATCAAGCCGCCAGGCGTCGGGCGGTGCGCGAGGGTCCGCTCCGCGACGGCGAAGACATGGGCGTATCCGCCCAGTTTGTGGGGAATGACGATCACCGCGGCGATCACGGTGACGTAGATGAGGGCATCCTTGACGAACGCGATCAACGCCGGGGCGCGCAGGCCGCCGACGTACGTGTAGGCCGCCAGAATGGCGAAGGCGATGACGACCGGGAGATCCGCACGGAGCCCGGTGCCGCGCGCGCCGAGCTCGCCGACGACGACCTGAATGCCGACGAGCTGCAAGGCGATGTACGGCATGATCGCGAGGATGCCGGTCAGCGCCACGATCAACGCCAGCGACTGGCTTCCGTAACGATCCCGGGTGAAGTCGGCTAGAGTGACGTGGCCATGCCTTTTGGCGACAGACCAAAGCCTCGGCATGATCGCAAACATCAGCGGATAGACCAAGATGGTGTACGGAACGGCGAAAAAGCCGAGCGCTCCGACGCCGAAAATAAAGGCGGGCACAGCGATGAACGTGTAGGCCGTGTATAGGTCGCCGCCCAGCAAGAACCACGTCACGATCGTGCCGAAGCGACGGCCTGCCAGTCCCCACTCCTCGATACGGTTGAGGTCGCCGCGCCGCCAGCGAGCGGCGAAAAAGCCCAGCACCGTCACGAGCGCGAAGAGCGCACCGCAGACGATGTCAGCGGCTAACAAAGTAGACGAGGGCGACGATGACCGCGCCCAAGATCACCCACAAGAGCTGGTACCAGTAGAAAAAGGGGATCCCATGCCATGCCGGCGTTGCCGAGGCGTACAGCGGCGGCCATAACGTGGCGATGAACGGTAGGGCCAACAGCAATTTGAAGCGGCGCCGAGCCGACGATGATGAGACCGACGACTTCCTCATGTAGGCGGACCGGTTTGCAAAGCCCAGGCAAATTCCTACGGCGCTGCCCAGACGCAAAGAGCGCCGCATCATGGCGGCGCTCCGGGTCGCGCAGGGCGCGGGAGCTAGCCCTTCGTGCTGCTCATGGCATGGCCATGTCTGAGAATGAAGATCTTGTCGGCGTGCCGGATGCCCAGCAGTTTCTGGTCGTAGTACACCTTGACCATCGTGCCGGGACGCAAACGGGCCATCTGGTACGTGGTCTTCCCGTCGTCTGAGAAGATCGCCTTAAAGCGCGGCACCAGCGTGAAGCTGAGCGTCTCGCGCGCCGACGTCACCTTGATGTTCGAAGTCGACACGTGATCGACTCGCCCGATGAAAACATTCGGGTTTTTGGCTTGCGCGCTCAGCGGGCCCACGAATAGAACGGCGCCGAGCAGCGCGATGGTAGAGAAGAGTACAGAAAGTCTGCGCATGTTTTTCCTCCATAGGCGGCCGAGTTGCGCACGGCCACCTATGAAACGCAGAGCAAAGAAGGATGGTTCCGGAAGCACGTGGTGCTCCGCATACCCAACCGTCGTCCGGGGTGGCTAACGAAGGCGCGGAGCGAGCGGAAGGACGTCGGCGATGCGGGCACCGGCCGTCTGGGCAATGGCAGCGATGACGCTTTCGTCGAAGCGAGTGCCGGCATGCTCTTGCAGCTGCGCGATGGCCTCGTAGTGCGACAGAGTTGGGCAGTGCGGGCTATGAGAGGTCATCGAGACGTAGGCATCCGCAGCCGCGACGATACGGGCCTCCAGGGCGATCTCGTCGCCTTTGAGTCCGTGCGGATATCCGCTGCCGTCTACGTGCTCGTGGTGCTGTTCGATGATCTGGACCATCGGGCGGCAATCCCGCCACTTGGCGACGAATCGGGCCCCGAGGTCGCACTGCAGCCGCATCTGACGGCTTTCGACGACGTCTAGAGTCCCGCTCGTTGCGGGCATGGCCATGGCGAGCTCCCCCACGTCATGTAAGAGGGCTCCTCGGCGCAGTATTTCGAGGCGCGTTCCACTTAGGCCAAGCTCTGCTCCGGCGCTTGCGGAGATCTGGGCCACGCGCCGGCTCTTGCCTAAGTCGCCTCCGTCCCTGCTATCGATCGCCATAGCGAGCGCTTCTATTAGATCTCCGTTTTGGCGGTCCAGCTGTCCTAGCTTGTCGAAGAGGGCCGAGTTCTGATTTTCGAGCGCGGCGACGAACCGTTCCGAACGGGTGAGAAAAATTCCGAAGCCGTGCCGCACGATGATGAGCGGGACCGCGAAGTAGAGAATGCCTATCCAACGTCCCCCGGCAAGGTCGTTCCCCAGCCAGGCTCCGAGGGCGCCCAGGCCGGCAAAGTGCAGCATGGTCCAAGCGGCGTTGTGCTTCCAGCCGTCAAGCAAGGACGGCTGCGAGAGCCGGGCACGCAGGATAGTGGCGGCGGCCACCTCGACGACGTATGCGCATGCCACGTACACGGCCGCGACGATAGCCGGGTGGGGCCACAATAGGCCGACGGCGCTTGCGGACAAGCCGGCGAGCAGTGGTCCGACGACCGAAATAGCGGCGGTTGTCGACCCGTCGGTTAGAGTGCGCGGGCGCGGAACGCAGGCGCGCACGATGCCACGCACGAGTCCGAGCAGCACGGCGGCCGGCGTGCCGTATAAAACGAAAGCCGCGACGACGATGACTAGGCCGGGTCCGACGACACGCCGGCCTGAACTCAAGACGTCGGAAGCGAGCACATCAAGCACAAAGACCACGGCCAGCAGTGCCGCGAGGCCGTAGGGCGCATGAGGGGCGCAGGCAACCGCCCATGTCAACGCGCCTCCGGCGATGCCCGTCAAGACAAGCGGTATGATTCCGGCTCCGGTGGAGCGCTCGTCTAACAGGGCCGCGGCGTGACGCGGCCCTGTTACGCCCGTGGCAAACGCCGCCGACGGCGCGCAATCGTGCGCCTTACGTCTATCCTTGCGAGTCCTGCGGTCGCCCGCACCCGCCGCCCGCGCGGCGAAATGACACAGTTGCCCCATAGCCGTACGATGAGCCCAGGCAGCCGATGTTACGATTGCGACGGCGGTGTGACCGCCATCGCTTTTGACCACAGGGCGGTCTCAAGCGAGCACAGAAAACGACCCGCCCTTGAAACAGAGACGATGCAAGCCAAGACAGGGCCACGGTTTCCCGGCACTCCTTGCGGTACGGCGGCGACGAGAGCCGCGGCTGTCCATTGCATCGGTCACCGATCCTAAGGAGCGGGCGTGGATTTCAAAGAGCCGATAGAAGAGCTGATCCGCGATCCGCGTGAATTCACGCGCGACGTCTCGTTTCCGCCGGCCGCGGAACTGCGCATCTACGACACGTCGCTGCGCGACGGCGAACAGATGCCCGGTGTCGCTTACACGCCGGGCGACAAGTACGAGATATGCAAGCGCTTATCGGATATCGGCGTTCACATCATGGACGTCGGGTTTCCCGCTGTCTCGGCCGACGAACGAAGCGCCCTGCAATTGATCATGCAAGGCAAGCGCAAGGGCGAAGTGCGGCCGGATCTCGACATCGTGGTCATGTGCCGGAGCAACACCAAGGACATCGATGCCACCCTGTCCGCGCTTGCGGAGATCGACGTGGCTCCGAGCGAAGTAACGTTCTTCATTTTCACGTCCGGCAGCGACCTTCACATGAAGTACAAGATCGGCAAAGCGCTGCTGGCACGCGAGGGAAAGGCTGAGTCCGAGTGGCTGGACCTGCCCTTGTCGTTTTATCGGCGCGCGAACGTCGCCATGCAATGCGACGCGATCTCGTACGCCCGCTCGCAGGGAGTGACCAAAATAGAATTCGGCGGCGAGGATGGCAGTCGGGGAGACGTCGGCTACTTCATCGAGCTTTTCAACGCCGGTCTGCAGGCGGGCGGCACGCGGCCGTCGTGGCCCGACACGGTCGGCTGCTTGACGCCTGAAGCGACTCGCTGGTTTTCAAGTCGAATCGTCGATGCCATGCCCAAAAACATCACTCTGCTCAACCACTTCCATAACGACTACGGGCTCGGCACGATCAACTGCATCACCTCGCTTTCCTGCGGTTTTAAGGCCTTTACCGTCACCGCTAACGGATACGGAGAGCGAGCGGGAAACGTCCCGCTCCATCAGGTCGTGACCGCTCTGCGCGTTCTGTACGGAGTCGAAATACCCGGCTTCAAATATCACAAGCTGCGCGACTTGGCTCGTTTTATGGAGGGCGTTTCGGGCATGCCGGTGCAGGCGCACGAGCCCGTCATCGGGGCCAACGTCTTTTCCCACGAATCGGGCATCCATACCCATGCTATGCTCATCGACCGGCGGATGTACGAGGCAGTGCCGGCCGCCTTGGTCGGCGCCGAAATGCAGTTTGTCTACGGCAAACACAGTGGGTTAGCAGTTATCGAAGCCGCTTTGGCGAAGAATGCCGCTCGCCTGGGCGAACGGGGAGTCGCCGTGGACCGTGACTTGTGCAAGCACGTCTTAGATGAAGTCAAACGCGTGCGGGAGGAGCGCGCGCAAGCACGTCAAGGCAGCGTCGGGGTGGCGCAGTACTACGAACACGTGAACCATCTCGGCTTGACCGAGGACGACGTCGTGCGCATCGCCGAAGGTATCGGTGCGCGAACCGCCGCCGTCGGGATCCACTAACTCAGCATGTAGCCGCGGGAGACATCCCGCGTCGATCCAACAGAGAGACGTTACGATGAGCGACACTTCAACGAATGCCGCGCAGATCACCGCCGAATGGATACGCCGCCCTTTGCCCGACCTTGGCGGCATTTCGCCCGAGGAAGCGGCTTCGGATCCGAGCCGGCGCAAACAGCTCGACGATATCATGACCGAGCTGGCCGGTCACTACGTCCGTATCACGAACTTGGGTCTGCCCGGGGTCAACCCGCGCGACATCCGGAAAGCGCTCGGCCTCGACGTCGCGCCGCCCGTGCAGACGCCGCGACCGCCGGCACGATCAGTCAAGGCCGGCCCGGTGAAGCGCAACGCTCTGCTCGATGAGCTCGGCACAGCGCTGACCGGCGGCGACGTGGACAGCGTGGCGTTTTTCAATACGAAGAACGGCACCATCGACCACTACATGCATAACCTGGGCGACCAGGAAAACGAGCGGATAGCGCAGGCGGGCGCCAATCCCGATCTGAAAAAGATCTCTCCGGTCACGACCGAGGTGCGTTACGGGATCATGTCTGACTTCATCGGTTCGGTCGAGGACATAAACATCGCCGGCCGGCTGCGTTCGGCGATTTCCGGAAAGGGCGCATTCCGCCGCTTCCGGGAAGCGGTCGATGAGGACGATTCGTTGCGTCGCCGGTGGCTCGCGTACCGGACAAAGCGGCACTACTATCTCGCCTTGGACTGGATCCATAAGCTCGCGCTAAAGCCGGAACAGTACGGCGTCGCGACGAGCGATTACGATTGGCAGCCGCCCACGCCCGTTCAGCCGACGGCAGGATCGGCGGAATCAGCCGCGCCGGCCGGAGCTTCTCAGGAGCCTGCGGCTGAGGCGGCCGTTCGTGAACCCGGCCAAGCGTCGGACAACGGCCAGCTTGCCGACCACACCCAAGCGTCGCGGGATGAATCGGCGCCGCAGGAGGATCGCAGCGAACCGGCCCCCACCGTCCGAAGCGAGTCACCCGAACCGGCTGACGGCGACGGTCTGCAACACGCGGAGGGACGCGAGGAGGCGCCCGCAGCGGCGAGCGCGCATGCGTCGGAGGAGTCGCACGAAAAAGACACCGACCGAGAAGCCGTCTCCGACGGTCAGGCTTCCGACCAGCCGGCGTCTGCCTCCTAGGTCCGTCTCCTCGTTGACGAGGTTCGCTTCCGCTACGCGCAACCGCCGAGCGCCGTCATAGCCCGGAACGCGTTGAAGACAGCCATGTAGTCGTCGTCGCTCAGCGTGAGCGTGCGCCCATCGACGCGCCGCGTTCCGGGGAATAGACCGGCCATGTCTGCTTTTGCCGTCGAGGTGAAAGTCAATTCCAAGTGTATGGGTTTTGCGAAACCGTACGGTTTCGCATCACCGGATTGGAAAGCCCGCACCGCCAGCTCCATGCCCGCTCTTACCTCTGCGCGCGCGCGCATGGGGGACAACGATGCCGCGGCATGCCGCCCGATCGCTTCCTTGACCGCGACCGTCCGTGCCCATGGCAAAAAGCTGCGCGCGTCGGCGCACGCGTTTTGATCGCCGGACAGAAAAATAACCGGCACGTTGAAATGTCCTGCGACGGCCGCGTTGAGCCGCGCCTCGCTGCAGCGATCGCCGTTGATGCGAACGTCGTAGATCGTGGCATCGGAGTAGGTGTGGTCCAGCACCGCGTCACGGATTCCGATGGGCGCATGATAGCCGATAAACGCCGCCGCGTCGAATGACGGCTCCAGTCCCTGATTCATCGAGAGAGGCTTCCCGATTCCCTGAATCAGCCGCACTGCCGGCGGCAGTTGTTCGTGCATGATGTTCCGCATGTTCCAGTGCGAATCGTTGACCAAAATCGACGTCGCCCCGCCGCTGCCGGCGCCTTCGCATGCGGCGTTGACTTCGCCCGTCATCAGCCCGCACGCTCGTGCATAATCCGTGCCGCGCGCCGGGTTCGTCTGTTCCTCGGTCAGTATTCCCGCGATGCCTTCCATGTCGGCTGAGATGTAAAGTTTCATCCGTCCGGTTTGCGCACGCTAATTTTCGGTCCCTTCACGGTCCAAGGAAGCGTCATCGATGATGCGAAGAAGGCGGCCCAGTGAGTATCACCGCGGTCGCTCTTGAATCCGCCTCTCCCTTGCCCTGTGAAAGCGACCTTCAGCTCCTGTTCTCCGCGCTTAACGTCGCGCATTTCGGCGGGATGTTGCCGGGCTACCGTATCGTCTATAACGCCCGGCTGACGTCGGTCGCCGGGCGGATCGCGTACAAGCCGCCGCTCATCGAACTGTCGTCATCTCTGCTCGCCGCGCATCCCGACCACGTGGAAGCGACGATGCTCCACGAAATGGTGCATGCCTGGCTGCACCTCAATCGCTTGCCGAGCGGACACGGAATGCAATTCAAGCGCAAGATGCGCGAGGTCGGTCTAGGGAGCATCTACCACTCGATGCCGGTGGGAAGCCGCCGCAGCCGTCGCCGCTACGTGCTGTCCTGCCCGCGTTGCAAAGTCGAGCTGCTCCGCCGCCAACGGCCAGGTTCGGCGGTTTCGTGCGCCCGCTGTTCGCCGTCGCGCTTCAATCGACGCGTTCAGATGGCCGTCCGCGAGCTGTAGTGTCGAGGTACGTCGTCGGCATCACCGGCGCGAGCGGGGTGATCTACGGCATCCGGACTCTTGAGGCGTTTCAGGCGATGCCGGACACCGAAGTCCATCTCGTCTTGAGCCCGAACGCGGCCCGCACGATCGAACTAGAGACCTCACGCCGCGTGGAGGACGTCGCGGCCCTGGCCGACGTCGTCCATGACGCCCGCGATCTCGCGGCACCCGTCTCGAGCGGATCTTTTCGCAGCAGCGGGATGATCGTCGCCCCTTGCTCCGTCAAGACCGCATCGGCAATCGCGTATTCGATGAACGATACGCTGCTGGTGCGGGCGGCCGACGTCACCTTGAAGGAGCGGCGGCCGCTCGTTTTAGTCGTTCGCGAGACTCCCTTGCACCTGGGCCATCTGCGGACGCTCGTGCGGCTCTCCGAGATGGGAGCCGTTATCCTGCCGCCGTGCCCCGGCTTTTACACCCGTCCTCGAACGGTCGACGACATCGTCAATCATACGGTCGGTAAAGCGCTGGACGCGGTGGGCCTTTCCAACGACATGTTCGAGCGCTGGAGCGGCGCGTTGCCGCCGGTGCGCTAACTGTCGCAAGCGGCCGGCACCCGAGGCATGGTGCGCCGCCTGGAGGGATGAAGCTAGCAGGGGCGACCCTGCTCAGGGGCTGAGAGGTTAACATAATGGCGCTGTACGGCGCGCGCAAAGGATACAACGCCGGCTTGTCCATCGGCGAGGTGAATCTCAGCCGCGGCTTCCACGTCATGGCGGGACCGTGCAGCGTTGAGTCGGAGGAACAAGTCCACCGGACGGCCGAGCACCTGGCCGGCCGGGGGGTGCGCATCTTGCGCGGAGGCGCGTTCAAACCGCGCACCTCGCCGTATTCGTTTCAGGGTTTGGGCGAACCCGGCCTAAAGCTGCTTTCGGACGCCGCGGCCCGGATGGGCATGCTGACGGTTTCGGAAGTCATGGACGTGGAAACGTTGCCCTTGGTCGCCGGCTACATCGACATCTTGCAAGTCGGCGCGCGCAACATGCAGAACTATTCGTTGCTCAAAGCGCTGGCCAAGCAGAGCAAGCCGGTGCTGCTGAAACGAGGCATGGCGGCGACCATCGAAGAGTTCTTGCTGGCTGCGGAATACGTGTTGCAGGGCAACGAGCGGGTCATCCTTTGCGAGCGAGGCGTGCGCTCCTTCGATCCCTTGACGCGAAATATGCTGGACCTCTCGGGCGTCGCCTTGTTGCGGGAGATGAGCCATCTGCCGGTCATCGTCGACTTGTCGCATTCCACCGGCCGCACCGACATCATCGCGCCGCTGGCGCGCGCGTGCGTCGCCCTTGGCGCCGAGGGCATGATGGTCGAAGTCCATCCCGAACCGGCGGCGGCCCTATGCGACGGAGTCCAGGCCCTGTCGTTCGACGACGCCTCGCGTTTGCTCGCCGACATTACTCCTTGGGTAGCGCTGCGCGCCAAGCTTCAGGCAGATCGCTTTCCGCTCTCGTTACCCAAGCGCAACGCTACCGCCGGCTGACGGCGCGAGACGGCCGTGACGCCGCCGCAGGTCATCGCGGCCGTCATATTCATCGGGACCATTGCCGCCATGGTCGTACGCCCGCGCGGGACTTCGGAATGGGTTTGGGCTGTAACCGGGGCTGTGCTTATGATTTTCGCGGGCGTGGAGCCGGTTCAACTCGCCGCGCGGGCGATCGCGGCGAGATACGACGTCTTGCTGTTCTTCGCCGGGCTCATGGTGATCATCGCGGTCGCCGAACAAGCCGGTTTTTTCGGCTGGATTGCATATCGCGCCGCGCTGACGGCGCGCGGGTCGCAGTCAAGACTATTCCTCGCGGTGATCGCGTACGGGGCGATCGTAGCCGCGTTCTTGACCAACGATGCGGCTGCGCTGGTCATGACGCCGTTGATTTACGCGTTCGCACGGACGATGCGCTTGAGCGCCATGCCGTTTGCCTTTGCGTGCACGTTTATCGCCAACGGCGCGTCGCTCGCTCTCCCGATCAGCAATCCGGTGAATTTCATCATCGCTCAAGCCGCCGGGCTGCACCTGTTCGACTATCTTCGCCTGCTCTGGCTGCCGGCGATCGTCAGCACCTCGCTCACCGGCGCGATGCTGGTCTGGGTATTTCGACGAGACGTGCGGGGGCGTTTCGACGCGTCGCAAACAACGGTGACCTGTTCTAATCCGCGCTATCGGCTCGAGGTCACGGTGTTGCTCGCGGCTGCAGCCGCGGCGCTGCTTGGCGC
>JACRUD010000211.1 GCA_014304875.1 Vulcanimicrobiota bacterium | reverse complement strand
ACTCCAACCGGGGCTCGTGCTCACGCCATAGCCTCCAAGGTTATGAACGCTTATCGTTACCCATTGACGCGTTCGGGGATTGAAGGTCACGTACGAGGTCGAGTTAAGGGCTCGAGTGCGATACTTGTCAAAAACCGGTGCTACATCGCGTGTAACCATGTATTCTCCATCCAAGCCCATGGTCGTCGTGCTTGTATCAGGTCGATCTTTTCCTCGAACTCGTGCGCGGCATGTCCAGGTGCCGAGAAATATCTGCATGGATGAAAAGTCGGGATGGGCAACAGGGACCGGCGTGGGCGCATTGTTCGGTGCGGCCCAGGACTTGTGGGGCAGCATGGAACCAGCCAAGAGTAAGGCACTAAGGGCAAGTAATGCGCTGATAGACTTTTTCAATAGACGCCCTCCGTAAACAGCAAAAGACGTAGCCCTTATCAGGACGACGCTTGGTAGCCATATTGGCAACCGTAGAACGATAACGTCCAAGTTCCTCCTCGCGCAACCTCGGGGACGCCAGGTCACCTGCGGCTTTGCGTGTTCAGGAACGTCCCTCGCTCAAGATCCTCAAATGTCTCGCTGAAGCTGTTGCTGAGTATTCATCACGATCGGGCCGTACCAGGCCACGGGTTCTTCGATCGGTTTTCCGGAAACCAAAAGGAAGCGGATCCCATCGTCTCCGGCTTGCACGATGACCTCGTCGCCCCGATCAAAGAGCAATAACGACCGATTGTTCGCGGCAGCTGGAGGCGTCGTGTCCAGCCATCCGACCGACTCCGTCGGCACCGCCAGCGGCTCGGAAGCGTTGCAGAACTTCCCAGAACCTGCGAAGACGTATGCGAAGGCGTGGCGAGTCGTCTCGACCGGGAGAGTCTTTCTCCGGCCTGGAGCGACGGACACATCCAAATACATCGGGTCGGCGGCTATCCCGTCCACTGGGCCGGTTTTCCCCCAGAAATTTCCACAGACCACGCGCACCTGCGTGCCGTCGTCATCGGTCACGATGGGGATCTCGAGCGCCTTGACCTCCTGATAGCGGGGCTTCGTCATTTTGAGAGATGACGGTAGGTTGGCCCACAACTGAAAGCCGTGCATGCTGCCGCCCGCGTCGCCCTTCGGCATCTCCTGATGGATGATGCCGCTACCGGCCGTCATCCACTGAACGTCTCCGCTGGAGATGATGCCGTTGTTTCCCATGCTGTCGCCGTGTTCGACCGTACCCGCCAGGACGTATGTTATGGTCTCGATCCCGCGATGCGGGTGCCAAGGGAACCCCGCAAGATAATCATCCGGAATGTCGTTGCGGAAATCGTCCAAGAGAAGAAAGGGATCGAACTCAGACGTATTGTCGAAGCCGAAGGCTCGGCGCAGGTGAACGCCGGCGCCCTCAAGCGTCGGCTTGGATGTGATGAGCCGCCTAACCGGCCGAATAGACATGCTCCCTCCGATATTTTTGCCGCGCAAAAACCGTGACGTGGATCAACCCCTTCGGTGTTACTCCTCCGAAAGGACAATTCTTCTGCGATTCGATTGCGCTGTTGCAGACCGTCCATGCAACGCTTCCGCCTTAGCGCTTACGACGGAGCTAAGAAACCAGCTCGCGCGCTTTCTACGTAGCCATCCGATAGATCAATTCTTTGGCAAACTTGGAGGCCGCCGCGGCTGACATTCCGCGGAAGTCTTCATCGGGATTGAGCTCAACGATATCCGCGCCGACGATATCGCCGGGCAGCCTCCAGATCAACTCCAAAATCTCGCGAACCGACAAGCCGCCGGGTTCTCGGTGCGATACTCCGGGTGCAAAGGCGGGGTCCAGCGCATCCATGTCAATCGAGACGTACACCGGTCCATCCGGAAGAGCGTTTGCCGCTGCACCGAGTTCGTAGCAACCAAAACTTTTTACATCATAGCGGTCCGCCACTACGCGCTGCGGCGGAGTCATGGTGCGAATTCCGATCTGCACCAGAGCGCGGGCCAACCCATGTTCCAAGATGCGCGCGAACGGACTCGCATGCGAGTTGGGATTGCTGCGAAAATCTAAATACAAGTCCGGATGGGCGTCGAATTGCACGATGTGAAGACCTGCATACTTCCTCGCATACGCTTGGATGATCGGAAACGTCACCGAATGATCGCCGCCCAAAGATAAGACGCGGTGGTCTCGATCCAGTTGGGACGAAATGGCGGAGGCGATGACTTCGGCATCTGCGTGCGACTCCGTCAGGGACAGGTCGCCGGCATCGGACAAAACGCCTTCGGCTTGGAGGTTCAGACCCAATTCGGTGAAAGCGTTTCCTTGATCGCTGAAAAGAGCGGCTCGGATGGCCTTTGGGGCTTTCGCAGGTCCGCGTAAGTACGAAGAGTTTCGGTCGGTCGGGAGACCGATCATCGTGACTGTATTTTTTACCCGGATATGCGTCTCGCTCATTCGCCCTGAAACCGAAAGCGGGTAGGCCGATGTTCCGTCTGACCTGCCGTACGTCAGAGTTGTGGTGTAACCTGCCGCAACTCGGCGATGGACCCCAGCGCCGTCGGCCGATGTGTGCGTTACACCCGATAAGATGGTCTTGTGCGTCGCGTCACGGGGTAAAGTTTCAACCGCCGGCCGAAAGCTTCTCTATGACTTGCGACGTTTGTGGTAAGGCTACATCGAACTTGCTCCGTGTCGACAGCCTCGCTATTTGCCAGCGCTGCCGGCAGCCCGATCAGTTGCGCCATCCTGCGCATCGCCCTCGCCCAGACGGGCGACGCGAACCACGCGAAGAGAAGTAGCCGGACAGCGGCCATTGGACACAGCGTTACCGTCCCAGTACAGCGGCTTGCGTCGGCGGCATTGCGCCGCGGTACGCCGAACCAGTATAATGTCGGCGTCGGGGGATTAGCTCAGTTGGTAGAGCGCGTGCTTTGCAAGCATGAGGTCAGCGGTTCGAGCCCGCTATCCTCCACATCCGAGAAACCCTTATGCTGCAAGGGTTTTGCGCTTTCTTAGGCGCGACTATCTGATCGCTTACGGCGGCTTTGACCACAATTTTGACCACAATTTGCGATCATCTTATCCAAAGCGGCGATCGCTTGCTCTTCCATTTCCGGTTGGGCATGCGTGTACACATCCAGCGTCATCCGACTCGACGCATGGCCGAGTCGAGTTTGAATCGCTTTAGGGCTGACGCCGTTGATGGCAAGTTGTGTCGCGTGGGTGTGTCGAAGCGCGTGAAAAGGTATCGGAGGTAGGCCGGCTCTTCGTAAGAGCGGCCTAAAATGGCGATGATTGAGATTGTCCTTGTTGATCGGTGTGCCGACGCTTGTTGCGAAAACCCACGGCGATGAGCCGAGATTTGTCCTCAGGGCTCTCTTTCGGTGCTCCCACAGGACATCGCATGTCGCTTTCGGCAGACGTATGATGCGCACGCTTGCCATAGTTTTCGGCGATTGTATGACGAGTTTACCGGCTTCGCCCCTTGTTAGTGAAGCCCGAACCTGAACTGTGCGATTGGAGAAGTTTACGTCCTCCCATCGAAGGGCGAGTAGTTCGCCCTGACGCATGCCGGAATCCAGCGCAAGGATGAAAAGAGCGTGATGCGAGCTCCTGGCCACAGGTTCCCGGAAAACACGAATTTGCTCGTTCGTGAGGACGGCCTTGGCCTTTGCTTGATGCCTGGGCCGCTCCACCAAGACGCACACGTTGCGTGGAATGCGTTCGTCTTTGAACGCGACATTCAGCGCACGGTATAACGCTTGATACGCTCGTTGTCGAGCCCGGCCTCCAACACCATCTCTGCGGAGATCGGATAACAACTGTTTTATGTCAGCGACCTTTAGGTCGGCTAGCTTGAAGTGGCCGGCGTAGGGCTTAAGGTGCTTCCGAACAGCGTCGGCGTAGTAAACGTAGGTATTGTGTTTGAGTTCAGACTTCGCGTCCTCGAGCCAGTGGTCTAGCCACTCCCCTAAACTGATGTTCGTAGGTTGACTGGAAGATAGGGGGGCGCGCTGTAGTCGCAGTAATTTTTCCTTTACTTCCCGCTCAGTCTTGCCGTACACGATCAATGGGGGCAGATATGGGCGGCTGATCCGGCCTTCTACCCTCCCGTCCTTGCGTTTTCGGATCGTTCCGGACCCAAAGTCGCGCCGAGGCTTCATTGTTGCCCGTTCACCATCGCGGTTTGTTGCCTATTCTTTGGCGATCAATGTACGCGCGAACCGCCTCCCGTTCGATTCTGGTGCACCGACCGATCTTCACAAAAGGGATCTGTCGACTTCGCATGAGCTTGTAAACCGTCGTTTGCCTAATATTGAGAAGCACGCCGACTTCCTTTACGGTTAACATGAAAGGACTTAAATCAACACGCCGCGTGCTTGGGTCAGCGCCGCGTGGGTCGTGCATTTTGGCGATTCGGCGCTCCACTTGGCGCGAACTGCCGGTGGATGACCTTTCGAGTTGGTCAAACATACGGCCATGAGTCGCTGTCGTGCGGGTCACTGTTCATCGCCTTTCGCTAAAGGTCGCCATTCCGTGTGCGATTGGTTTCCTCGTCGTTTACCGCTATTCGCTGACTCGACGTGGCGTCGCGGGCGGAGGCCTTGTGGCTCTTTATCAGCCGGCCCGGTCCCGCGACACACTGTCTTCCCGACATTTCGGCATACAGTCTACCTTCTTTTCGAAAGAGGATAGACTGGGACACCGCGGCGCTTGATGTTGCCTTACTGCAGATGGCGATGAAAACGAAGGGGACAGGGTAGGGCGGTGTATATACAAATCGACAAGCGATTCGTCATATACA
>JACRUD010000196.1 GCA_014304875.1 Vulcanimicrobiota bacterium | reverse complement strand
CCGCGGCCGCCGCGCGTCCACCGACGGTAGAGCACGCGGCCCAAAGCCTTGCGATACAGGGCTCGGACGAGGACCTCTTGGCGCTCGCCCGAGCCGAATCGCTGACGCTGAGTCCGAAAGAACTCCGCACCGTACGGACGGCCATCGGCCGCGACCCGACGAGAGCGGAGGCTCACGCGCTTGCGATTCAGTGGAGCGAACACTGCTCGTATAAGAGCAGTCGAGCGCTGCTCAGGCGGTTGCCGACCAAAAGCCGCGATGTCATCGTACCGGTCGGCGAAGACGCCGGCGTCGTCCGTATCGCCACCATTGAGGGCTGCGAATACGGGGCCGTCATCGCTCACGAAAGCCACAATCATCCCTCGCAAGTTGTTCCTTTCGAGGGAGCTGCGACCGGGGTCGGAGGTATTTTGCGAGACGTGCTTTGCATGGGCGCGCGCGTCATCGCAACCGCCGACCCGTTGCGCTTTGGGTTGCCCGAGCCCGGCAGTCACGCCGCTTACGTTGCGGCCGCGGCGGTCGACGGCATCGCGGCATACGGCAACGCGGTGGGCGTGCCGAACATCGCCGGCGACGTCTATTTCCATCCATCGTTCGCCGATAATTGCCTCGTCAACGTGGTCGCGCTCGGCGTGGTGCGAAGCGACCGCATCGTCCCCAGCAGGATACCCGTCGGCGGAGCTGGCTTCGATCTGATCCTGGTCGGCAAGGCGACGGACGCATCGGGCTTTGGCGGCGCGGCCTTTGCGTCTGTGGCGCTCGACGCCTCGCACGCCGAAGCGAATAAAAGCGCCGTCCAAGTGCCTGACCCTTTCTTGAAAAACGTCCTGATGCGCGCGACGTACGCGGTTGTGGATCAGGCGTTTACCCGTGACGTTCCGGTAGCCCTCAAGGACCTCGGCGCGGGCGGAATCATGGGGAGTTCGAGCGAGCTGTGCGGCGCTGGCGGCTTTGGCGCGCTGATCGACATCGACGCGGTTCCCCAGGCGCTTCCGGACCTGCCGCCTTTCGTCGTGGCCTGCGCCGAGACGCAGGAGCGCATGCTCTGGGCGGTGCCGCCCGCATTCACCCACGTCGTCTTGGAGACGTACAACGAACGCTTCACGCTGGGCGAAATATCTCGCGATGCCTGCGCAGCCGTCATCGGCCACGTCACCTCGGAAAAGCGATACAAGCTGCGCACAGACGGCCGGCTCGTCGCGGATCTGCCGATCGACGTCCTCATCCATGCGGTCCACACGCCTCAGCAGGCCGCCGCGCCGGTGCTCGAACGCGACGATATCGTGCCCATGACGGTGCGCGACGCGGCGGAAACGCTGCTGGCCGTCCTTGCACACCCCGATGTCTGCAGCCGCCGGCCGCTCATCGAACACTACGATACCGTCGTGCGGGGCGCGACCGTCATCCCGTCCGGTTATGCGGACGCGGGCGTCGTCTCGGTCAAGCGAGGGGCGCGCGCGGGAATCGCGCTGACGGTCGACGGCAATGCACGCTACGGCGCGCTGTCTGCCAAGATGGGGGCGGCCCACGCCGTCGTTGAGGCCGCCCGCAACGTCGCAGCCGTCGGCGCGGTGCCCATCGCGTTGACCGACTGCTTAAATTATGGCGATCCGGAAGATGCAGTGGCGTACCGCGCGCTGATGGATGGCGTGGAAGGTCTCTCCGAGGCCGCGGAGGCGTTGCGTTTTGGAGGGCGCGACGAACCGCTGCCGTTCGTGAGCGGCAACGTCAGTCTCTACAACCATTCCCGTAGCGGCATGTCGGTCGTGCCGTCCGCCATTGTGGCCTGCCTCGGGCGAGTGGATGACATCGGCCGCGTCGTCACCATGCGGCTCACGGGCGCGGACAAAAGATTGCTGTTGCTTGGGCCGCGGACGGCCCACATGGGCGGCTCGGTATTGGCCGCCTTGCATGCTGTCGACGGCGGCGCCTTGCCGCCGCTGGATTATGCGGAAGCGAGGGCGACGATCGGTGCGGTCATCGACGGCATCCGTACCGGCCTCGTGTCGGCTGCCCACGATATTTCGGACGGCGGTCTAGCGGCCTGCGTCGCCGAGATGTGCCTTGGAGGTGACGGCGGCGGACAAGTCGGCGCAGTTCTGCTCGACACCTATGAGTGGGCTCCATGGCTCAATCCGACGGCTGCGCTGTTCGGGGAGGTCGGCGGAATGGTGGTGGAAGTGGCGGCGGAGGGCGTCATCGGCTTTCAGGCTATCTGCGAAGCCGAAGGCGCCGAGTGCGTGGAGCTCGGCACGACGGGAGGCGCCAGCCTCGCGTTGGGTGAGACCTGCGACGTGTCGCTTGACCGGCTTCGCGACGCGTGGATGAGGACGCTTGCCGAGCTGTACCGATGAAAGTCGCCGTCCTCGTCTTTCCCGGTACGAATTCAGAGGAAGAAACGGTCGCGGCATGCGCTGATGCCGGCATGGATGCGTGCCTGATCAACTGGAACCAGCCCCCCGAAAATCTGACGGACTACGACGGTTTCGTTCTGCCCGGGGGCTTCGCCCATGAGGATCGCGTGCGAGCGGGAGCCATTGCGGCCAGAAGCTCCATGGTATCCGCCCTGGTCCAAGAAGCCGGGCGCGGCAAGCTGGTTCTGGGTATCTGCAACGGCGCTCAGATCTTAGCGGAGAGCGGCTTGCTCGGCGAAGTGGCCATCGGCCGGAACCTTCCGGCGCGCCACTTTCAATGTCGCTACGTCGACGTTCGCGTCGACGGGCGTGCGGAGCGTTGCGCCTTTACAAACGGGCTCGAGACGGGCACCCGGCTGCGGATGGCGCTGGCGCATGGCGAAGGACGTTTTCGGGGTGATCCCTCATTTTTTGATCGCCTCGAAGAAGACGGCCGCATCGTGCTGCGCTACGACGGACGGGCGCCCAACGGGGCCATGCACGACGCCGCCGGGATCTGCAACTCGCAGGGCAACGTGCTCGCAATCATGCCGCACCCCGAGCGTGCCGCCTGGGCATATACCATGGCCTTCGGCGATCCTGCGTCCCGTGAGGGCGACCCAAATCGGACCGTCGGCGCGCACGCTCTTTTTCGCTGCATGGCGGCCAATCTAAGCGGCAAAGCGGCGGCCCGCTCGTAGCGCTGCGGATGGACCCAAAGGATCCCTAGCTACAGACGTCATGGCTACATACGTCACGGTTATATACGTCGTCCCTAATACACGGGCCTTGACTGGCATAGCGTTCGCTAGGTACACTTAGCAGATGAACACAGGCTCGCTCGCAGGCCGAGTCGGCATCGTGACCGGAGGTGCGAGCGGTATAGGCGCCGCTATCACGTCGACTCTTGTGAACGACGGTGCCAAAGTCGCGATCTTGGGGCTGGCCCCCGACCGTGAACGCAGCCAACGTCTACTCGCCGGCCTGAACGGCGGGGCAACTGCGATATCGTTCCACGAAGTCGACGTCGCCCAATTCGACGCCTGCCAAGATGCGGCACAAACTATAACGCATGACCTTGGACGCATCGACTTCTTGATCAACAGCGCCGGCATCGTGGCCGATCGCACGGTGCGCAAGATGAGTCTGCGAGAATGGGAGACCGTCCTGCGCGTGAACCTATTCGGGCCGTTCTTCATGATCAAGGCGGTTCTCGAAGGCATGGTGCAGCGCAACTACGGTCGCATCGTCAACATCAGCTCGGTCATCGGTCACACCGGCAACATCGGACAAGCGAACTATGCGGCCGCCAAAGCAGGTCTCTTCGGGCTGACGAAAAGTGTCGCACTCGAGATGGCAAACCGCGGTGTGACGGTCAATTGCGTCGCCCCGGGATTCATCGACACGGAGTTGGTTGGCGCCATGCCAACGGCCGCGGTCGAGTCGGCCATTCAGCGGACGCCCGAGCACAGGCTCGGGAAACCGGACGAAGTCGCTCGCGTGGTCCGTTTTTTGCTGGACGACAACGCCGGCTACATCACCGGAGCCGTCTACGATGTCAACGGAGGCTTTTACATGTGATTGGATCGATGCCGGTAGAAGAGTTCAGTTACGGCGTCGACATGGCGGGGCTCGATCCGGCTTCGCTCGGGGAGTCGCTGCGTGCCGTGGCGATGGACGCGATGTTCGACATCCCACGCATGAGCTCTTGGCTAGCCGGCTTCGTCGCCGCCCAGCAGGCGGTCGGCCTGAACATGCTGCGCAGGCTCAGCGGCGAACAACCGCAGCCTGTGGCCGGTCCGGCGCCCGGCGATAAGCGGTTTGCCGACGACGCCTGGAAACACAATCCTTTCTTACACGGCTCGGTTGAAGAGTACTTCGTGCGGCTGAATGCGGCACACTCGCTGGTGGACTCGGCCCGGGTGCCCGAAGTCACGCGCCGCAAAGCGAAGTTCGCCATCGGCCTGATGATGGATGCCATGGCGCCGACCAACGTCCCGTGGATGAATCCGACCGTCATCAAAGAGGCGTTGGACAGCGGTGGCGGCAGTTTGGTCCGCGGCCTGCGCAACTTCTTGGATGATTTCGAGCATAACGGCGGTCGGCCGCGCCAAGTCGATGCGTCCGGTTTTCAGGTCGGCCGAAACCTTGCGGCGACGCCCGGCCGCGTCGTGATGCGCAACCGGCTCATCGAACTGATCGCCTACGAGCCGCAGACGCCCAAGGTTTACGCGCAGCCGTTGCTCTGCAGCCCGCCGTGGATCAATAAGTACTACATCATGGATCTCGCGCCCGGGCGGTCTTTCGTCGAGTGGGCAGTCAAGCATGGCTTCCAAACTTTTGCGATCAGCTATCGCAACCCCGATGCGTCGATGGCCGCTCTGTCG
>JACRUD010000060.1 GCA_014304875.1 Vulcanimicrobiota bacterium | reverse complement strand
AGTGTACACCGAACCGTGGCACGGGCAGATGAACTTCTTTGCGCTGTCGTTCCAATCGTAGTGGCAACCCAGGTGTGGGCAGATGGGGCTGAACATCACGAAATTCATGGTGACCACAGGATACGGCACTTCGCCGCTTTTATCGACGAACAGGTCCGGCCGTTCCGCCCGCATCTGCTGCTCTTCGCCGGGCTTCAGCGCGACGCCGTAAACGTAGTCGTTGGTTTCCTCTTCGATATACCCGTCCGTCATCTTGCGTTTGAAGAACACCTTAAGGGGCTTAGCGGCATCGGCTTGCATTTGATGGAGTTCGGCTTCGTTCAATGGCCACCAGCTCTTCGAACCGGCCAACACCTTTTCGGTAGGGATGAGCGTCAACACCGCGGGCACCGCGACGCCGAGTCCGACTAGGCTTCCCAGCGCGACGGTGACATTGCCTAGAAAGGTTCTGCGGCTGACTTCTTCGGGCGTGCCGGGATCCTGGTACACCTTTGCGGTTGCTTCTTCGGGCACGCGCAGCACCTCCGGATGAGATAACCCACCCTAGACATGGGCCCCAAAAGGGCCGATGGAACGCCGGTTTGGCGGCGGCTTCGGTGTTGCCTTCGCCAGGTTCCGAAGAAAAGCGATTTTTGGCACTTATCATGGTGTCACATTTTCCGGCCCGGCGGTGCTTTATAGAACAAAGAGGTCAGCGGCAAGGAGGCGGCGGACGCGGTGGCAGCGCTCATGAAGAAAACCGAGGCTCCCCTCGTTTTGACGCCCGGCGATGATTTCGAGCGGCTCTTCTTGGCCGAATACCGCAAAGTCGTCGGCATAGCACAGCGAATCCTTGGCGATCGTCAAAGGTCCGAGGATGTCGCGCAGGACGTCTTTGCCGCCTTGCATAGGCGTCATGCGGCTGGCCGGCCGTCTTCGGCATGGCTGTACGCCGCGGCCGCGCACACGGCATTGAATGCCGCGCGCGCGACGCGCCGGCGTCAGCGACGCGAAGCCAGCGACGCTCGAGCGACGAGCCCACTTCGAACGGGCAGCGGGCTGGCGGCTGATCCACACTCGGTCGTCGAGCAGAAGGAGAGACGGGATGCCGTTCGTGCCGCCTTGGCACGCTTGCCCCCGAAGGCTGCGGCGGTCTTGGCATTGCGTTACGGTGGATTGCGCTATGCCGAAGTAGCCGGCGCCCTCGGCGTGGCCGTCGGCCAAGTCGGCACTCTGCTGGCCCGCGCCGAGGCTGCGTTTCGAAAGGAAATGGGACGATGAAACACCTTGAAGACGGATTGATGCGTCGCCTTATCGACGAGCCCGAAGATGTAGCGGTCACGGCCCGCCGGCACATCGAGTCCTGCGCGTTATGCGGCGATCGCTATCGCTCGATCGCGGCGAACGCGCATGCCGCCGGTGTGGCATTTGCGCTCGATGCGGCGGACGTAGATCTAGCTATGGCCTGGCGGCGTGCCGCTCAGCAGCGCGCGGTCAGCGCCGTCGCAGCGAAGACGGCTCGCGCAAGCTTTGTGAACGTGAACGGTGCATTGGTGAAACCGCTGGCCGCGCTGGCAGCGGCGGCCATTGTATTAGCGGGCTTTGCCTTTACGCCGCTCGGATCGATGGCGCAGAGCTTTCTGACGATTTTCGAGCCCCGGCAGTTCGTCGCTGTCGGTCTGACGCGTCAGGATATGAAAGATTTGGGCGGTCTCGAGGGGCTGCAGAGCTACGGAACCATGCGCGAACTGGTGCGGCCGCAAAACATCGCGGTCGCGGATGTGAGATCCGCGGCTCGGATCAGCCGCATGGAGCTTCGCGTGCCTACCATCATGCCGGTCGACGTGCCGCGCGACATCCGCTATCGCGTCATGACCCAGGGAGCCGCCGCCTTTACCTTCGGTGCCGCGAAAGCCGCGCGAGCTGCGGCCCAGCAGCACCGCGCATATCGCGCGATGCCGGCCAGGCTCGACGGAACGACGTTGCAAATAGTCCTCGGCCCTGCTACGGTCATCACCTTCGGCGAACGCGCGCTGAGCAAAGATGCCGGGCAGCGCAGATCCGATGAAGATGCGCTGCCTGCCGGCCTCGTGATCGCGCAGGGCGTGGCCCCGCGCGTGACGTCGACGGGGGCGACCGTGCAGGACATCGTGGCTTTCCTTGCGGAGCAGCCCGGCGTGCCGGCCGGTCTGGCGAGGCAGATCGAAGCGATACGGGATCCGAGCACCACGCTTCCCATCCCGATTCCGATCGACCGCGCCAGCGCTATGCAGGTGCAAGTGCAAGGGGTCAATGCTTTGGCGATCGGCGACAATACGCGCGTGGGCAGCGGCGTGATGTGGCAGAAGAGCGGCATGGTCTATGGCGTCGCAGGAACCATGCCGTTGAATGAGATTTTGGCGATCGCCGATTCATTGCGCTGACGCTCGTGAATCCGCAGGCGACGCCGGCAATCGAGACCTTCGAGCTGGTCAAGCGATACGGCGATGCCGTCGCCCTGGCGGGCTTGACGATGGCGGTGTCTCGCGGAGAAGTGTTCGGCTTCTTGGGGCCCAACGGTGCGGGCAAGACCACGGCCGTCAAGCTGCTGTTGGGGCTTGCGTCCGCGTCGTCTGGGTCCGGTTGGGTGCTGGGGGAAGATCTCGGAGCCCGTGCGGCGAGACGCCGCATCGGGTACTTGCCCGAACTCTTTCGCTACCAGGATTGGCTTAGCGCCCGCGAAGTGCTCGCACTCCACTGCGCGCTGTCCGACATGCCGACCGCTCGCCGCGCCGCCGAAGTGGAGCATGCGTTGGACACCGTCGGACTGGCGCGGCGTGCCGACGACCGGGTCGGCACGTTTTCCAAGGGCATGCAGCAGCGCCTGGGACTTGGAGTCGCGCTGTTAGGAACTCCCGAACTAGTATTTTTGGACGAACCCACGTCGGCGCTCGATCCGGTCGGACGGCATGACGTACGGGAGATAATCGGCGCCTTGAAGCGGCGCGGTGCGACGGTCTTTTTAAACTCGCATCTGCTTACGGAGGTCGAACACGTCTGCGATCGAGTGGCGATGATCGATCGCGGGCGGATCGTCCGAATCGGTTCGGTTACCTCGCTCATCGGGGTGGCGACGGAACTGCGCGTGCGCGTCGCGGATACGTCCCCGCAGGTCGATGCTTCGCTGCGGCGCTACGGGCGCGTCAGTTTCCACGACGGCTGGTACGTGATTCACGGCATCGCCCAAGATCGCGTGCCGGCGTTGGTGGCGGACATCGTCGCTGTCGGCGCGCGCGTCCATGCAGTCGAACCGCACCACGCAACGCTGGAAGAGCGTTTCTTGCAAATCCTCAGGGGACCAAGCAATGGCGCTGCTGACGATCGCTCTGCTGGCGGTCCGTGAGGCGGCGCGCAGGCGGTTACTGACCGCCGCGGCGGCGCTCACGATCGTGCTCGTTGGCCTGACCGGCTGGAGCGTCTCTCGCCTCGTCTCCCTGCACGACGCCTGGAAGTCGCCCAGTACGGTGGCGCTGCACGCGTCGATTTTCGTCATTTTGCTGGCCTGGGGCTTCAGCATGGTGCTCGCGGTCGGAGCCGCCTTTTTGGCCGCTCCCGCGATCGCGTCCGAGGTCGAGACCGGTTTGATCTTGGCGGTTCTTCCCAGGCCGATCCGACGCAGTGACTTCGTCCTAGGGAAATGGCTGGGATTAGCGTTGCTTCTTGGAGCATACATCGCCTTGACGGCAGCTCTGGAGTTCGCCACGATCAAAGCGGTGACGGGTTACTTGCCCCCGCATCCGATAGCAGCCGCCCTGTACCTTATGGGTGAAGCATTCGTACTGATGACGTTAGCGCTTTTTGCGAGCACTCGCGTTGCTTCGATGACCGGTGGCATCATCGCAATCGCCCTGTTCGGCGTCGCCTGGATCGCGGGCATGGTCCAAACAATCGCAATCGCTTTCAATAATCAATCGATTGAGACGGCCACGGCCGCAGTCGGACTTCTCTTGCCGACCGACGCATTTTGGCGCGGCGCGGTTTTCAGCTTGGAGCCGTCAGCGGTCGTAGCCACCGCCAACGCCGCGGGCCGGTCCGCCGCTGACAACACTCCGTTTGGTATCTCGGCTCCGCCGTCGACCGCTCTTTTGTTGTGGTCGTTCGGCTGGACGGCTGTCGTGTTGAGCGCCGCTGTGCTCACTTTTAACCACCGTGATCTTTAGAGCCGCGCGACTATGGGTCCGGCGGTTCGGTAACAGGTTATAGAAGCTCAGTCGGTAGGGCACAGCTCTGGAAATTCAACCGCTGGGGGCACCGTGACGTAGAACTGGCCAGATCAGGTTACGGTCGCGTGTCCCTTTACGGGCCTGCCCTCGTTACGGTATTGCTAAGCAACGTGACCGCCCCGGTTCGCGCCAACACTCTTCCGTTCACAGTTGCCCCGGTGCCTAGCGAGATGGATGCCTGGGCCAAAATGTTCCCGTTGAAAATTGAGGCCGTGTTGAGAGTCGCCGAACTGCCTACCTCCCAGAAGACATTGCATGCGTTGGCGCTGTTGATTAGGGTGACCGCGCTGTTGGTCGACGTGGTTAGGGTTGATGCCACCTGGAAGATGAAGACGCTGTTGGGGTTGTTCTGACCGTCTAGGGTCGCGTTTCCAGTGATGGCCAGCGACACGGGTGCTTTGTACACGCCGGGTGGAATGACCGTCCCGCCGATATCAGACGGCACGGCCGTCGGGTTGGCACGTCCGGCAGCGTTGTTGAACGCGGTGGTCAAGTCGAGTTGAGCCTGCGCGGCCGTAGGATCACCGGCATGTATCGAGCCGCCGGTCACCGTGCCGGTTCCATGTCCGGCATTAAATCCGGTCACCGCAGTACCTGGACTGACGC
>JACRUD010000008.1 GCA_014304875.1 Vulcanimicrobiota bacterium | reverse complement strand
ACACGGACATGCCCTCCGTCCTCATCGAGACCGCCTTTTTGAGCAATCCAGGCGATGCCGCTCTCCTCGCCCAGTCCACGTTCATCGACAGGATCGTCGCGGGCATCGTGCACGGCATCAGTGAATATACCGGCGGTCCCCAAACGCCGCTCGGCCAAAGTCGTTCGGCCCGTCCGCCGAACAGCTGAAACGCCGTCATACCCGTGGTACCGCGGCGCGTCGCCATGCTCGACTCGGGACTCGGCGGCCTCACCGTCCTTGCGGCTCTGCGAGCAACGATCGGCGGCGTCGACGTTCAATATTTCGCTGACACGGCCAACGTTCCGTACGGCGACCGAAGCCTAGCCGATGTGGCGGCTTTGGGGTACGCGGCTGTCGAGCACTTGCTGAAAGCGCAGCCGTCGCTGATCGTGGCGGCGTCCGGGACCACCTGCGCCGCATTCGAGGCTCACGGCTGGCCAAGAGCTGACGTTCCGCTCTTCGGCGTGGTGACGCCCGGTGCGGCGGCGGCTATCGACCTGACGCGTAACGGCCGCATCGGGGTGGTGGCGACCCAAGCCACCGTCGACAGCGGAATCTTCGAGCGTACGATCGTCGCCTTAGCGCCGGGCGCACGGGTTTGTTCGGTCGCTGCGCCGACGCTCGTCCCGATCGTCGAGTCGGGGCGCTGGGCGAGCGCCGTTGCTCGCACGGCGGTCGCCGGCGCTTGCCGGCCCCTCGCGCGAGCCGGCTGCGATACGGTGATCTTGGGCTGCACTCATTTTCCGCACTTGCGGAAATGGTTTGAAGCGGCGCTGCAGACCGGCGTCGAGCTGGTCGACCCGGGCTTCGCCTGCGCGACGGCCGCGGCCGAGCTTCTTCGCCCCATGCGTGCGGCAACCGGCCGGACGGCGTTTCTCGTGAGCGGCGGTGCTCAAGAGTTCGCCCGCAACGCGCATGCCCTTATGGAAATACGCATCGACGGCTTGCGCCATATCCAACTCAGCGGTCGGCTCAAAGCAAGTGGAACAGCTTGAAGATCGCGAGCGTGGAGACAACCGCGAGCGCAAAGCCGGCAAAGACTTGCAAATACGTATGGCTGCGCAGGTACACGCGCGCCCAGCAGACCAGCGGTACGACGACCGCATAGGGCAGCGGCTGCGATTTGTAGAGCAGCAGCATCGCCGCGAACGGCCCCGTGATTCCGAAGGCATGGGTGCTGATCTTCCACCAGCGGGTGATCAACATCGTCGCGACCGCCATCCACCAGTAGCCCCAGGCGATCGCCTGCAACTGGACCGGCGCGTGAGTCGCCGACAATGAGACCGCGGCTGCGAAATACAGCATCACGAACGCCGCGAAGACGCGTTCGCGCTCCGACCGCTCCGACATATCGAAATCCGAGATGCGACCAGTGACATAGAGATACAGGATGACGATGAGCGGCGCGACCGTGAAGAACAGCAAACCGGATATGGAGAACCGCCAAAACGCCAGCGTGGAGCGTGTCACCGCATGGGAGACGATGATGAAAAGAGCGGTGGCCGTCAAGAACGGATTGAATATCGTCGAGACGGCGCGCGCGAATTCGGCCGCCGCGCGGTGTTCGCGGATGAGAATGACGTCGGCTTGTTGGGGTTTGGGGGGCCGAAGTCTAAGCGGCTGGCGCACTTGGAGAGATTATAAGCCAGCGCGGGGCGGGTGTAAAGGCGCAAGCCTAGAGGGAACCGGGTCGTCCGGCCGGTGAAAGGATACGAGAAAGAACCCTTTGAGGAGAAAACACAGCGCAATGCTCGACCGCATCCACGGACCCCAGGACGTCCAAGCGCTGTCGCGCGCAGAGCTCCCGACCCTCGCCGACGAGTTACGGCGCCGGATCATCGAGGTCTGCGCGAGCAATGGCGGGCACCTCGCTCCTAGCTTGGGCGTCGTCGAACTCACCATCGCGCTGCACAGCGTGTTCTCATCGCCCGACGACAAGATCATCTGGGATGTCGGCCATCAGTCGTATCCGCACAAACTGCTGACCGGCAGGAACGATCGCTTCCAAACGCTCCGTCAGCAGGGCGGAATCGCCGGATTCCCGGAGCGCGATGAAAGCCCTCACGATCATTTCGGCACCGCGCACGCGTCGACGTCGATCTCAGCGGCGCTCGGTATGGCCCAGGCGCGCGATCTGGCGGGTCGCGGCGAGCACATCGTCGCGGTCGTCGGCGATGGCGCCCTCAGCGGCGGCCTAGCATACGAGGCGCTGAACAACGCCGGCCAGCTGAAGACCAATTTTATCGTCGTCCTGAACGATAACGAGTTCAGCATCGCACCCAACGTCGGCGCTATGTCCGCCTATCTCGGCATGCTGCGAGCCCATCCAACGGTGCAGCACACGGCCGATTTCACGAAAAGAGTCCTGCGCCGGGTGCCTTTCGGGGGAGCGGCGACGCGCGCGATTCAATCCGCGGAGAGCGCGGCCCGTCGGACGATTTCGGCGCTGCCCAAAGCCACCGTGATCTTCGAGGAGATGGGGTTCAGCTATATCGGGCCGTGCAACGGCCACGACGTGAATTTTCTCATCGACGCACTGCAAGCGGCCAAACGAGTCGAAGGCCCGGTGCTGCTCCACGCCGTCACGGTTAAAGGAAAGGGCTACGAGCCGGCCCAGGGAGACGCCCGCACCTTTCACGGCTGCGGTTCGTTCGATGCGGTCACGGGCGCCTTTGCAAAAAAGGCCGGCGCGACGTTTTCGTCAGCTTTTGGCGCTGAAGCGATCCGGCTGGCCGCTCACGATGAGCGAGTCGTCGCCATCACGGCCGCGATGCCGGATGGAACCGGTTTGAAGGACTTCGCCAAGACCTACCCCGCGCGATTTTTCGACGTCGGCATCGCCGAAGCGCACGCAACCTGCTTCGCAGCAGGCGCGGCTGCAGCCGGGTTAAGGCCTCTCGTGGCGATTTATTCGACCTTTCTGCAGCGGGCGTACGACCAAATCGTCCACGACGTAAGTCTCCAGCGGCTTCCGGTCACTTTTTGCATCGACCGCGCCGGGCTTGTCGGAGACGACGGCAAGACGCATCAAGGCGCTTACGACGTCGCCTACCTCCGGACGCTGCCGAACATGGTCGTCATGGCTCCCGCGACGGAAGTGGAGCTGGCTGCCATGATGCAGTACGCGCAGGCAGTGCACGATGGCCGCGCTTGTGATGGCGGCGAGCACGAAGGTCCGATCGCGATCCGCTACCCGCGCGGCGCAAGCGCGCTCATCGAAGCAAGGCCGGATGCCGATCCTATCCGCATGGGCCGCGCTCACGTGCTGCGGACCGGAGCGGCGGGCGGCGTCGCGCTGGTCGCGCTCGGCATCTGCTGCGACGCGGCGCTTTGGGCGGCCGACGAACTGGCACGCGAAGGCGTCTCCATCGGGGTGGTCAACGCTCGCTTCGTCAAGCCGCTCGACACCGATTTGCTGTCGACCCTCGCCGGTCGCTATCGGACGTTGGTCACTATCGAGGAACACAGTCTCGAGGCGGGCTTTGGTTCTGCGGTCGTCGAGGCGCTGTCCGACCGTAACGAAAAGATCCAAGTGGTGCGCCTGGGGATAGCCGATCGCACCGTCGCGCATGCGAGTCAAACCGCACAGCGAGCAGAGTGCGGTTTGGACGCGGCCGGCATCGCACGCAGCGTCCGCTCCGTCTGCCGCTCGACGGGGACGCAACAGAACTCCGACGTCGCGCTGGGAGCTGTCCCCGCGGCGCTTTGAAATATCTGGTCGGCGGCGAACCTTTTCACCTGGGGAAAGACGGCGGCGGAGTCGGAGTCCTTTTGCTGCACGGTTTCACCGGCAGCCCGTACGAAATCCGAGCGCTGGCGCAGTCCCTCCATCGCGCGGGATTCGGCGTCATGGCGCCGGCCTTGCCGGGACATGCGACCGTCAACACCGACTTGAACCGGATCACGAGCGAGCGCTATTTCGCGGCCGCTGATGAGGCGTTCGACGCTGCGGCCCGCCGTTTCGACCGCTTTTACGTTGCCGGGCTGTCGATGGGTGGCGTGCTGGCGCTGCACTTGGCGGCGACGCGACCCGTGAGCGGAGCCATCCTGATATCGACTCCCGTGTTCTTATCGCCGCTCGTCGCTACCGCTTTGCCGATTCTGCATCAATGGGTTCCCAACGCCTATGCGCCGGCCAACATCTCGGCATGGCAAGGCAACGTCATCGGCTACAAAAGCGCTTCCATCTCGGCGCTGAAGAGGGTCGCCGATGTTCTGCGACGAGTCAAATCGGAGCTCGCTCGGGTGAATGCGCCGATCCTGATCGTTCACTCCACTCGGGATGCGACCGCGCCCGTGAGCAACGCGCGTTACATCCGCGACCACGTCTCCAGCAGCATTTGCCGGCTCAAGATCCTCACTCGCGGCCGTCACTTGCTGACTTTGCCCCAGTACTTGCCGCTGTTCGAGCAAGACGTGCTGCAGTTTCTCGCCGAAGCGGAGGCGATGGCCCCAAGCTAGGGCGCAAGCTCACTAGCGAAGGGGCGTGCGGGGCTGCGACGAACCGTCATCGACGCCATGATATCGATGATGACGGCCCTTGCCCTTTTCGCCGCGAAGCCCACCCTCCCGCCGTTCAAAGGCGCGAGCCCGCCGCCTCTGGCATTGCCCGCCAACGTCTTCACGCAGCCGACGTGGGGCGGCCAGCATCCATTCGTCGGGGGAGCGATCCAGTTTCTTTTCATCGTTTGCGCCGTCGCGCTTATCATCCTCATGTCGGTGCAGACCACCAAGAACGAGGGGCTATCGGGCAGCATCGGAGGCCGTAGCGAATCTGCCTACCGGGGTCGGATCGGTCTGGACGAGCAGCTCGCGCGGTTGACCGGGGGGGTCGGAGTTTCATTCATGGTCCTGGCTATCGTAAACTTCTTCATCTCCCGTTAGCTCGCGGGTCGGTGCGCCGTCGCGGCGCTGTTGACTGCGCCCTTCGTTTGCTTACGACTGAGGGAAAGGATCTACGCATGCGGCTCACGGTGATCTTCGCTGCGCTGACACTCTTTGCGCTGACGGCAGTAGGGTGTACGTCATCGACGCAGACGTCATCGCAGCCTCCCGCATCCGGGCCCAACGCAGTCAGCGGGAAGCCGACGTACGGGGGCACGCTGAAGATCGGGGCGGAGGCGGCTGCGGACACCGTGATTTCGCTTTACGCACACAGCGAAGGTTCGGGCAACGACCTCTCGTTCTTGTACGACGGGTTGGTCAACCAGGACCCCAACTTCAACGTCGTGCCGTGGCTGGCGCAGAGCTGGACCATATCTAAAGACGGAAAGATCTACACTTTTCACCTGCGGCGTAACGCGCTGTGGAGCGACGGCGTCCCGATCACGAGCGCGGACGTCAAATTCGAATACGATCTGACGACGAACCCCGCTTCGAACGCCCCGTACAGAAGCGATTACGACGTCGTGAAATCGGTGGCAACGCCTGATAAATATACCGTTGTCTACACGCTGAAGGAGGCCGATGCACCGTTTCTTTCCAGTGTGGCGGCTTCGCTTCCCCACGTGCCGCTGCCGGTGCACGTGTATGGCAAAGTGCCGCCCTCGCAGCTTGCGCACGCGGATTTTTCAAAAAATCTAGTCACCTCCGGACCTTATACTCTAAGCGAGTGGAAGCACGACGATCATCTGCAGCTGACCAGTAACAAGCGCTGGTGGAAGGGCCGTCCTTACATAGATCAGATCTACATCAAGGAGTATACCGGCAACGAGCCCGTCCAATTCGCCTTGCAGAACGGGGACGTGGACACCGCGTACTTCCTGACCACCGCGATGTGGGAATCCTTAAAAGGCGATTCCCGGTTCATGTTGATCCACAACCCCGCAGATCAGTTCAACTGGTGGGTGGTGAACATGAAGAATCCTATCTTGGCCGACATCAACGTGCGCAGAGCAGTCATGTACGCCTACGACCGCAAGACCGAAGTCGAGAAGCTGTTCCACCACGAGGATGTGGCGACGTTTTCGCCCATTCCTTGGGCGCAGAAATGGGCTTTCGACCCATCGACCGAGAACGCGTACCAGTACGACCCCGCGAAGGCGCAGAAAATTCTCGAAGACGACGGGTGGAAAATAGGCCCGGACGGCTACCGCCATAAGAACGGTCAATTACTGAGTTTTCGATCGGGGCTCATCCAAGGCAGCGCGAATTCGGTCAAGAGCTTTGAGTTGTGGCAGGCGAACTTGAAAGCGGTGGGCATAAAAACCGACGCCCGGCAAACCGAATTCAACACCTTTTACAACGACGAGCAAAAGGGAAACTTCGACGTCGATAACGGCGGCTTTGGCGGCGGGGGCGATCCCGACCCGTTCATCTTTTTGAGCAGCAAGGCGTGGCCGCCCAACGGCCTGAACTACGGCCATTTCTCGGACCCGAAGCTCGATGCGCTCATCGATCAAGCCCGGACCGCATCGGACCAGGCGCACCGCAAGGCGCTGTACTTCGAAATCCAACGCCTGGTCGTGGACGACGTTCCTGACTTCTTCGATGCGGCGCCCTATTACCGCAACGTGATGAACAAGCGGATCTTAGGCGTCAATCCTGCCCACTCCGGTTCTCAGTTCACCGCGACCATGTACGACGAACCGATCTGGTACATCGCCCAATAGCCGCATGGATGCGGTACGAGCGACTCGGCGCCCGATGAGCGGCAGGTTCCTGCGGTGAGCAGTTACATCTCACGGCGGCTGGTGGGTCTGGTCCCGCTCCTGTTCGGCATCAGCATCATCTCCTACGCGATGATGGGGCTGGCGCCCGGAGGTCCGGCCGCCATATTCGCCGGCATGGCGCGCCAGATGACTCCCGCCGACCGCGCCGTCATCATGCATAATCTGGGCTTGGACCGCCCCTGGTACGTGCAGTACTTCTACTGGTTGAAGAACTTGCTGGTCAGCCACAGCTTGGGCTATTCGTTCATCGACGGGCGGCCGGTCATGACGAAGATCCTGGAGAAGCTTCCGGTCACGGCAGAGCTGATCGGCATCTCGTTCGCCGTCACGATGCTCGTCGCTATCCCCGTCGCCATCTACTCCGCGACGCACAAAAACTCCGCGATCGACTACCTGGCCACCGTGATCGTGTTCGTGGGATACGGCATGCCGATTTTCTGGCTCGGCATCGTGTTGCTGAACCTCTTCTCCGTGCGGCTGCACTGGTTGCCGTCGTCCGGGCTGACCAATCTGGGCGTTTCCGGGTTCGATTTGGCCGATCGCGTGCGTCATCTCATCTTGCCGGTCGCCACGCTCAGCTTCGTCAGCTTAGCCGCATGGATCCGTTACCAGCGGTCTTCCATGATCGAAGTGCTCGGGGAAGATTTCATTCGGACGGCGGCGGCCAAGGGTCTGGGCCGCTGGACGGTGGTCTACAAGCATGCGTTTCGCAACGCTCTGCTGCCTCTCATCACCCTGATCGGTTTGTATCTGCCGGCTTTGCTTACCGGCGCCTATTTCGTCGAGATCGTCTTCTCTATCCCCGGTATGGGCTACATCGGGCTCAATGCGATTTTCGAGCGCGACTATCCCACGATCATGGGAACGGTTTTCTTCTCGGCGGTTTTGGTCGTGCTCGGCAACCTTTTCGCCGATATCGCGTACGCCGCGGTCGATCCGCGCATCCGGTACGATTAGGCCGAACTCAGCATGGCGATGATGCAGCAGCAAGGCGTGCGAGCCTTTGCAGACGAGGAGCTCCCGCCGCATCTTTCGATGGCGACGGACGTGTGGCGGCGTTTTGCCCGTAACCGCCTGTCGCTGATCGGACTCGCGGTCGTCGCGGGACTTGTGTTCTGCGCTCTTTTGGCCGGCCACCTCACGCGCTACGATCCGAACGCGATCGACCCGGCCATCATCGGCAGCGCGCAGCCGCCTTCCGCGCAGCACCTGTTCGGCACCGACGTCGACGGTCGCGACTACTTCACGCGCATGCTGTTCGGCGCGCGTATCTCGTTAGAGGTCGGGTTCTCCGCGATGATCGTCGCCGTGACCCTGGGAACCTTGTACGGCGTCGTCTCCGCCTTCTACGGCGGCATCGTGGACGCGGCCATGATGCGCTTCGTCGATATGATGCTGTCCTTTCCCACGTTCTTTTTGATTCTCACCGTCGAGGCGCTCACCAACAATTTCAGTTTCATCGTCATCATGCTTGTCATCGGTCTGCTTTCCTGGATGGGAGTGGCGCGGCTCGTGCGCGGGCAAGTGCTGAGCCTGCGCGAGCGTGATTTCGTTTCCGCCGCCCGCGCCATGGGAGCCGATGACGGGCGCATCATCGGCCGCCATCTGTTGCCCAACGCTTTGGCACCGGTCATCGTGGCCGCCACCCTGGCGATCGGGGACAACATCCTGACCGAGGCGGGTCTTTCTTACTTGGGAGTGGGCGTCCAAATTCCGACCCCCAGCTGGGGCAACAGTCTGCAGAAGGCGTTGGATCCGGACGTCCAAAGCGCGCCCTGGCTCATTTTCATCCCCGGCGCGCTGATCGTGCTCACCGTCGTGGCGTTCAACTTCATCGGCGAAGGCTTGCGCGATGCGCTCGATCCCAAAACCCGAGGCGGACCGTAGGAAAATCAAGTCAGCCGAATAATTGTCTCGTGGCTTTAGTGAGAGGATAAAAGGCCTTCATGTCCTTGTTGTCCGTGAAAGACTTGGCGGTCAGCTTCAAGACTGAGGATGGAATCGTTCGAGCCGTCAACGGCCTCTCATTCGATTTAAAAGCCGGCGAAACGCTCGGTATCGTCGGCGAATCCGGTTCGGGCAAGAGCGTCAGCGCGCTGTCGATCATGCGGCTCATCGCGATGCCGCCCGGGCGCATCGACCGCGGAGAAATCGTTTTTAAGGACCGCGATCTGCTGCGGGTCAGCGAAGCGGAGATGCGGCACATCCGCGGCGATGAAATATCGATGATCTTCCAAGACCCGATGACAAGTCTCAATCCGGTCCTGAGCGTCGGCGATCAAATAGCCGAGGCCATCATCCTGCACCAGCACAAGAACAAGCGCGACGCCCACAACCGCGCGGTCGATATGTTGAAGCTGGTCCGCATTCCCGAGGCGCAAAGCCGCATTTACGACTACCCGCATCAATTCTCCGGCGGCATGCGCCAACGCGTGATGATCGCCATGGCGCTGTCCTGCGACCCCGAGCTGCTGATCGCCGACGAGCCGACGACCGCGCTCGACGTCACGATCCAAGCGCAGATCCTGGACCTCATGCGGGACCTGCAGCAACGCCTGAACTCGGCCATCATCTTGATCACCCACGATTTGGGCGTCGTCGCGGAAGTCTGCGAACGCGTGCTTGTCATGTATGCCGGCAACATGGTGGAATACGGGACCGTCGACCAGATATTCAGCGCTCCGAAACACCCGTATACCTGGGGCTTGCTCGACTCGCTGCCCCGTTTGGACGAAAAGCAGCGCAAGCGCTTGGTCCCGATCGACGGACAGCCACCCAATCTGCTGAGGCTTCCGAGCGGCTGTGCTTTCGCTCCGCGCTGCCGTTACGCCAAGCCGGACCACGCCGTCATCCCGCCACCGCTCATCGACTTCGGCGACGGCCACGTCGCCCGATGTCACCTCTATAAGGAAGACATTCGCGTGGACGCGCGCCGGCTGCGCGAAAGCGCCCAGGCCCGATAGATGGCCGACGACAGCCCCAACACCCACGTCGACATCGCGCCGTCCGAAGTTCTCATCGAGCTCCAAAACGTCAAAAAATACTTCCCGATCATGGCGGGCGTGTTTTCACGGCACATCGCCGACGTCAAGGCTGTCGACGGCGTCTCGTTCGCCATCAAAGCCGGCGAAACGCTCGGTCTGGTGGGCGAGTCGGGGTCCGGAAAAACGACCGTCGGGCGCTGCATCTTACGCCTGCTCGAGCCGACATCCGGCGAGATCTTCTTCGAAGGCAGGGACATAACCAAGCTCGGGCGCCAGGAAATGCGCGGGCTGCGGCGGGAGATGCAGATCATCTTCCAGGATCCTTACGCGAGCTTGAACCCGCGCATGAACGTCGGGGACATCGTCGCCGAGCCTTTGCATATTCACAAGCTGGCGCGCGGCAAAGATGTTGAGGCCCGTGTCAACGACTTGCTGCGGACGGTGGGACTGTCTCCCTACCATGCCAATCGCTACCCGCACGAGTTTTCCGGAGGTCAGCGCCAGCGCATCGGGGTCGCGCGAGCTCTCGCGGTCAACCCGAAGTTCATCGTGGCCGACGAGCCGGTCTCCGCGCTGGATGTCTCGATCCAAGCTCAGGTCGTGAACTTGCTGCAAGACCTGCAAGAGAAATTCGGCTTGACCTACCTCTTTATCGCGCACGACCTCTCGGTCGTGCGCCACATCTCCGATCGCGTGGCCGTCATGTACGTCGGCGCCATCATGGAGCTGGCCGATCGCGAGGAGCTGTACGAACGCCCGCTCCATCCTTACACGCAATCGCTGCTATCGGCCATTCCCATCCCCGATCCCCGGGCTGAGATCAGGCGCGAACGCATCATCCTGCAGGGCGACATTCCGTCGCCGGTCAATCCGCCGAGCGGCTGCCGCTTTCATACCCGCTGTCCGATCGCGTTCGAACGCTGCCGGCTTGAAGTCCCTGCCTTCGCGAACTACGGCGGTCATTACGTCGCTTGCCATGCCGTCGAACAACTGGGGGGCGGCCAGCCGGATATCCGGCCGAGCGCCGCAGCGCGGCCGGCGTAGTCTTCGTTACCTGCCTCCCGTTCTTGAAAAGCGACAGGAAGAGCCGCCGCGGCAGCTTCGTCCGCACCGTTACCCTCCCGTACGAGCTCGAGTCCGACAAGATTACGGCCTGGTACCGGGGCGGGCTGCTGAAAGGTAAATCTGCCGCCCGCCAAGGAGGCGCATGCGAAAAAAATCTATTTTCAAACGGATAGTGCCGTTGCCGGGACCTAAGGGTCTGCCGCTTTCGGCCTGTGACGCCGGTCACACAAGAGCCCCGGGTCAAGAAGCTGGGGCTGTCCCGCTTTTGACACGCTTGGGGCGCTGGGTGTATAGTAGGGAACGTTTGGAGAGCGGTCGCTCGTTCGTCCCATCGACAGAGCACGCTTCCGAATGAAAGGCCCGTTTGTCCAAGTCCCTCATAATCGTCGAGTCCCCGGCGAAAGCTCGCACGCTTAAAAAGTTCCTCAGCTCTCGCTACCAAGTTCTCGCCTCAGTCGGTCATGTGCGCGACTTGCCGAAGAGCCGTCTCGGCGTCGACGTGGAGAACGGCTTCGCCCCTTCGTACGTCACCATCAAAGGCAAGGGCGAGGTCATAAAAGAGCTGCGCGCGGCCGCCAAAAAAGCGACTCACGTCTATTTGGCGACGGATCCCGATCGCGAGGGAGAAGCGATCGCCTGGCATCTTGCGGAGTTGCTCAAACTGCAAGACCGTCGGCGCATCGAATTGCACGAGATAACGAAGCGCGCGACGGAAGAAGCCCTCAAGGCCGCAGGCGACATAAACATCGACCGGGTGAACGCGCAGCAAGCGCGTCGGATTTTGGACCGGCTCGTCGGATATCAGATATCGCCTTTATTGTGGCGCAAGGTGCGCGGCGGCCTTTCCGCCGGACGCGTCCAATCGGTCGCCGTCAAACTGATCGTCGATCGGGAACGGGAGATCGAGGCATTCCAGAGGCAGCAGTATTGGTCCGTTGCGGCGCGCCTTTGGCCGCAGGGCCACCACGATCCCCAGCACACGTTTATCGCGGACTTGGTCAGCGTCGATGGACGCAAGCTTGAGAAGTTGGAAATAGCGACGGAGCCCGACGCCACTAGCCTCGTCGAGCGGCTGGAGAAAGCCCGCTTTGCGGTGAAAAGCGTCAAAAAACGAGAAGTACGCCGCAACCCAGCTCCCCCGTTTACGACGAGCACGCTGCAGCAAGAGGCATCTCGCCGTCTTAAGATGAGGGTGCGCCGCACCATGCAGCTCGCGCAGCGCCTGTTCGAAGGAGTCGATGCGGGGGCGGAAGGGACCGTGGGGCTCATCACCTATATGCGGACCGACTCGACCCGCGTGTCGGGCGCGGCCCAAGCCATGGCGCGCGACTTCATCGTGGACACGTATGGCGACGACTATCACAGCGGCAAACAGTTTAAGGTAGCCGATTCCGCACAGGATGCGCATGAGGCGATACGCCCGACCGAAGTGCGTCGGACGCCGGCATCGCTCGCCAAAGTCTTAGAACCGGCTCAGCTCAAGGTCTACCGGCTCATCTGGGAGCGATTTGCAGCGAGTCAGATGGCGGCCGCTATCTACGATCAGACGACGGTGGATGTCGAGGCTGCGGGCTGCGGGCTGCGGGCGACGGGAAGCGTGCTGAAGTTCCCGGGCTACACCGCTATTTACGAGGAGACGCGCGACGAAGACGCCACCGAAGAGGACGAGCGCAAGAAGCACCTGCCGGCCGTCGAAGACGGCCAAGCGCTCGATGCGCGAGAGGTTTTAAAAGAGCGCCACGAGACGGAGCCGCCACCGCGCTTCACCGAGGCGACGCTGGTGAAAACATTGGAGGAGCGCGGCATCGGGCGGCCGAGCACCTACGCGGCGATCGTCGAGACGGTGCAGGCGCGGGGATACGTGAAGCTGACGGACCGGCGCTTTTGCCCGGAAGACATCGGCTACATCGTCACCGACATGCTCGAGGAGCATTTCCCGGAGATCGTCAACGAAAACTTCACTTCGCAGATGGAATCGCGGCTCGATAAGGTGGAGGAAGATCATGCCGATTGGGTCGCCGTGCTGCGCGATTTCTATGGACCTTTTTCCGAAGAGCTCAAGCGCGCCGAAGCCAACTTTCCCAAGGTGGAGATGGAAGAGGAAGAGACGAGCGAAGTCTGCACCGTGTGCGGACGGGCGATGCGCGTCAAGACGGGCCGCTTCGGAAAATTCTTGGCCTGCTCCGGGTATCCCGAATGTAAGACGACGAAGCCGATCGTCAAAGAGGCGGGCGTGCTGTGCCCGCGCGACGGCGGCCGCGTGTTGCAGCGGCGCAGCAAACGGGGCCGCACCTTTTACGGTTGCGAGAATTACCCGGCGTGCGACTTCGCGGCATGGGATGCGCCTGTCGTTGGCTCCGCTTGCACGATCTGCGGCGCTTTCTTAGTCAGCAAGCAGGGGCGCGGCGGCGCTCGGCTGTTGTGCAGCAGGGATGGTTCGCATGCCGGCGCTGGTGAAAATTCAGGCATCGATGACGCGGAGGAATTCGAGCGGCCCGAGAAACGGTCGGCGTGAGCGAGGCGGTCCGGGTAGTCGGTGGCGGTCCAGCCGGCGTCGAGGCGGCATGGCAGATCGCGCGTGCCGGCGTACGGGCGATCCTATGCGAGATGCGACCGCAGAAAATGACGCCAGCGCACAAAACGGGCCATCTCGCCGAGCTCGTCTGCAGCAACAGCCTGCGGGCCATCGCCCTGGAGAACGCGGTCGGCCTGCTGAAGGAGGAGATGGCGCGGCTAGGATCGCTCGTCATCGAAGCGGCTCATTCGGCTTGTGTTCCGGCCGGCGGCGCGCTGGCGGTTGACCGAGACGAGTTCTGCTCGTCCGTCGAGAGCCGCTTGGCGAGTCACCCGTTGATCGAGCTGCGGCGCGAGGAGATCACCAGTATCGAGCCGGGGGTCGTCACCATCGCGGCGTGCGGTCCGCTTGCATCGGACGAGTTCGCGGCCTCCCTCGAGCGGTTGTGCGGAATGCAACGCCTGCACTACTACGATGCGGCCTCGCCTATCGTGGCCTCCGAGTCGCTGGACCGCTCGCGCGTCTTCGAGGCATCGCGCTACGGCAAGGGAGCCGGTCCGGACTATCTCAACATCCCGCTCGATCGCGACACGTACCTGGAATTCGTGAGCGGCCTGATCGGCGGCGAAAAGCACCAGCCGCATGGGTTCGAAAAAGATCAAGCCGCCGGCAAGGTGACGTATTTCGAGGGCTGTCTGCCCATCGAAGAGATGGCGCGCCGCGGCGTGGACACGCTGCGCTTTGGCCCGCTCAAACCTGTCGGCATCGTCGATCCCCATACCGGCGTCCGGCCTTATGCAGTCGTTCAACTGCGGCGCGAAAACGCGGCCGGAACGGCCTACAACCTGGTCGGGTTCCAAACCCGCTTGAGCTGGCCCGCGCAAAAGGAGGTCTTCGCTAAGCTTCCGGGACTTCAGAACGCGGAATGGATTCGCCTCGGCGTCATGCACCGCAACACGTTCGTCGATTCCCCTAAAGTGCTGGCCGACGACCTGTCCCTGCGCGTGGCGCCGGACGTCTTTTTGGCCGGACAGATCACCGGCAGCGAAGGATACGTCGAAGCGGCCGCCACGGGGATCGTGGCCGGCGTCAACGCGGCGCGTCGAGCGCGTGGCGACGATCGCCGGTTCGTGCCGCCGGCTCAGACAGCGCTGGGATCTCTGCTCGCCTATCTGCGCGATTCGACGAGCGATGACTTCCAACCTCAGAACGTCTCATTCGCGTACATGGCGCCGCTCGACGGTGCGGTACGCGATAAAAGGCTCCGGCGCCGCAAGATGGCCGACCGAGCGCTCGCCATAATGGATGGACTGGCGGCCGACCTGGAGCTGGATCGGACGGAGCGCAGCTCCCGCGACGTCATGCCGGCCGGGTTGTAAGCCCGCATGATGCGATCGACGACGATCGTCGCGGTGCGCCGGGATGGCCATCTCGCCATCGCAGGCGACGGCCAAGTGACGTTTGACAAGACCGTCATGAAACACAAGGCGCGTAAGATCAGGCGCATCGGAGACAACAAGGTTCTCGCTGGATTCGCCGGTTCTGCCGCAGACGGCATCACGCTTTTGGAAAAGTTTGAAGCCAAATTATCGGAGTATCGCGGCAACTTGACGCGCGCCGCCGTGGAGCTGGCCAAAGATTGGCGCACGGACCGTTACCTGCGGCGCCTCGAAGCGCTCTTGGTCGTGGGCGACAACGAACACCTTTTCGTGCTCTCCGGTACGGGAGATGTCGTCGAACCGGACGACAACGTCGCGGCCATCGGCAGCGGAGGACCTTACGCGCAGGCGGCGGCGCAAGCGCTGCTCGGGCATACCGACCTGGCCGCCGAGCAAATCGCACGAGAAGCGCTCAGCATCGCGGCGAAGATCTGCATCTACACCAACGAAGACATCACCGTGGAAGCGCTTTAACCGAGAAGAACGGCCGGCAACCCGTTTAATCGGAACCGCCGCAAGCGATCGTGCTGAGACGCTAGACGCGCGCTACTTCGGCTGCAAGGCTCGTGACGGTGGCCTTGGCATCGCCGAAGAGCATGGTCGTCTTTGGGTTTTCGTACAACGGGTTATCGATGCCGGCGAAACCAGGATTCATGCTGCGCTTCAGGACGACGACGTTTTGCGCTTCGTCGACGTTGAGAATCGGCATCCCGTAAATCGGGCTGCTCGGGACGTTGCGGGCTGCCGGGTTCGTGACGTCGTTCGCGCCGATGACGAGGGCGACATCGGCGTGCGCGAACTGCGGGTTGATCTCATCCATCTCGTGGAGTTGCGAATAGGGCACGTTCGCTTCCGCCAGCAAAACGTTCATGTGGCCCGGCATGCGCCCGGCGACCGGATGGATGGCGAACTTGACCTCGACCCCGCGCTTTTCCAAGTTGTCCGACAGTTCGCGCACGGCATGCTGAGCCTGTGCCACGGCCATGCCGTATCCTGGAACGATGATGACGCTGCGCCCGTACGCGAGCAGGGTCGCGATATCCTCGACCGATCCGCTGCGGACAGTGCCTCCCGGCGCGGCGCCCGTCACGGCGCCGGCGGCTTTGACGCTGCCGAACGCTCCGAACAAGACGTTGCTGACGCTGCGGTTCATGGCTTTGGCCATCAGCATGGTGAGCAGCGTGCCGGAGGCGCCGACCAATGTGCCGCTTATGATGAGCACGTCGTTGCTTAACACGAAGCCCGTGATGGCCACCGCCACGCCGGTGAAAGAGTTCAGCAGCGAGATGACGACCGGCATGTCTGCGCCCCCGATGGGCAAGACCACCGAAACGCCCAGAACTGCTGCCGCGATCACCAAACCGACGAAGAGCGCCGGCGCGGTATTTCCGACCAACATCGCGACGGCCAGCGCCACCACGGCTAAAGCGATCAGTGCGTTGACCGCTTGTTGGCCGGCATACGTTATGGGCCGGCCGGTCATCAGCTCTTGCAGCTTTGCGAAGGCGATCAAGCTGCCCGCGAAGCTGATGGCTCCGATGATGGTGCTCAAGATGATCGGCAGCAACGTCGCGGCGCCCGCTGCGGCGTTGGCGGACGATAGCCTCAGAAACTCGCCCGCCGCCACCAAAGCCGCCGCGCCGCCGCCCGCTCCGTTGAACAGCGCCACCATTTGCGGCATAGCGGTCATCTTCACTGCGCGGGCCGACCCGTAACCGATAACCGCTCCCACGGCGGCGCCGATCAGCATGTCGGTCCAGCTGATGATGCTGCGATCGAACAACGTCGCCACGACGGCGATGAGCATGCCGATCGCCGCCAGCAAGTTACCGGTTCGGGCTCGCGCCGGCGAACTGAGCAGTTTCAGCCCGAGGATGAAAAGCACGCCGGTGGCGAGATAGGCGAGCGCCAGAGCGGTCGCGGTTGCAGTCATTTGGGCGGTTCGCTCTTGGCTCGGAACATCTGCAGCATGCGGCCCGTGACGGCGAAACCGCCCACGACGTTGATGCTGGCCAAAATCATGGCCGCAAGCCCAATGGCCCGCCCGGCGTGGCCGCCGATGGCCGCCCCCGCGACCAGCATCGCTCCGACGACCACGATGCCGTGGACCGCATTCGTCGCGGACATGAGGGGCGTGTGCAGCATCGACGGCACTTTTGAGACGACTTCGAAGCCGACGAAGATCGAGAGGACGAAGATCGTCAGTTCGACGATCAGGTTTTCGCTCATGCCGTTCCTCCGCCGACCAGCGCGCGCACCGCTTCGTTGACAATCTGACCATCACGGGTGATACAAACCGAGCGCGTTATCTCGTCGCTCATGTCGATTTGCAGCCCTCCGTCGCGCACGAGATGGTTGAAAAGAGCCAAGACGTTTTTCGCGTACAGCTGGCTGGCGTGCAGCGGCATGGAGCTCGGCACGTTAAATGGCGCGAGAATCGTCACGTCGTGCATCACGGCTGTCTTCCCCGGCTGCGAGAGCTCGCAGTTTCCGCCCGCTTCGGCGGCAAGGTCGACGATGACGGAGCCCGGGCGCATCGCCTGGACCATCGAAGCGGTGATGAGCAGCGGCGCCTGCTTGCCGGGGACGAGTGCTGTCGTGATGACGACATCCGATTCGGCGACATGCTTGGCGATCAGTTCCCGCTCTTTGGCCTGGGTCTCGGCCGAAAGTTCCTTTGCGTAGCCGCCGGCCGCTTCGCCGTCGGGATGCACCGGCGCCGCGACGAAAGCGGCGCCCAAGCTCTCCACCTGCTCTTTGACGGCCGGCCGGGTGTCGAATCCGGAGACCACCGCGCCCAATCGACGCGCCGTCGCGATCGCTTGCAGACCGGCCACGCCCGCGCCCAAGATCAATACCTTGGCCGGAGCGACCGTGCCGGCAGCGGTCATCAGCATGGGGAAAAACTTCGGCAGCGCGTCGGCCCCGAGCAGGACCGCCTTGTAACCGGCCACCGTGCTCTGCGATGACAGCACGTCCATCCCTTGCGCGCGGGAGATGCGCGGTATGGCGTCCATGCTGAACGTCGTGATGCCGCGGTCCGCGAGCGCTCTCACGGTTTCGACATTGACCAGCGGCGCCAACAAAGCGATGAGCGCGGTTCCGGGTCGCATGCGAGCGCATTCGTCGACATCGAGCGATTGGTCGCGCAACGGGCGCTGTACTTTCAAGATGATGTCGGCGCGGCTGAATAGCTCTTTGGCATCGGCCACGATCGCGCAGCCGGCCGCCTCGTACGCCTCATCCAAAAAACCGGCGGCCGCGCCGGCGTCGTGCTCGACCAAAACGGTGGCTCCCGTCTTGATCAGCCGTGCGGCGACGTCCGGAGTGACGGCGACCCGTCGTTCCCCAGGCGCTACTTCTTTCGGTACGGCAACATTCAATACGAGCGCTCCTACTAAGAACCGCAGCGCCGAACTATTCGTCCGGCTGAGACCAAATCTTTGCGCGCCGCGAAATTCATTGTTGACGAAGTTGCGGGCCGTGGCTAGGGTAGCTCGTGGGGCGGCCAGAACGGCATCGGCTCATGAAGCGCCCCGGGCTTGTCGTTCACGGGCTCACTCGCCGGTTCGGCAGACTAACGGCAGTCGACGATTTGTCGTTCGACGCGGCGCGAGGCGAGATTTCAGCTCTCCTGGGGCCAAACGGCGCGGCAAGACGACGTTCCTGTGCTGATTAAAGCGATCGGCGTGGCGACGTATGCAGTCTTTCGAGCAAGGGCGGACTTGCGGGGACCGGCGGCGATGCTACGCTTCTTCGCAGTCTACCTACTTTTGATCCCGGGTGGCCTCGCGTGCGCCATAGCAGTGGCTGCTTCACTCTAGGGCAGCCGGCGTCTGCGGCGGAACGGCCCGCGGCGATCGGCGCAGGGCTGCTGTTGTTGCCGTTTGCGGCGGCGAGACTCGACGGCAACGGTATGACGTTCGTCACGGAAACCAGTGAACCGCTTCGAAACCATCCTCGATGCATCCGAACGGCACTTTATTCCGTATTATAGACAGATACTCGGCAGGTGACAGGTGAAAGGGAAAGATCTTGACTAGGCGATCTTTGTTGGGGAGCAGCGCCGCGCTGCTGGCCGCTGCAGCAGCCGGTAAGAGTTTCTTTGCCGCGTCCAAACCCGTCCGGGCCGACACGGCACCATTCGAGGTCAACTTATCGGACAAGGAATGGCGCAAACGGTTGACGCCTGCTCAATACGATATTCTCCGGCAGCATGGAACCGAACCGCCGTTCAGCAGTCCGCTGGATCATGAACGCAGGCCGGGCACGTACGCATGCGCCGGCTGCGATCTCGGTCTTTACCCTTCCAAGACGAAATTCGACAGCGGTACTGGATGGCCGAGCTTTTACGCCCCCTTGGCGAATGCTGTGGCGACGTCCAAAGACTTTGCGTTGGTCATGCCGCGCACCGAGGTTCATTGCCGGCGCTGCGGCGGCCATCTCGGGCACGTCTTCGACGACGGGCCCAAGCCGACCGGCTTGCGGTATTGCATGAACGGACTCGCGCTGACGTTCCATCCGGCGTAGGCCGAACCAACGGACCTAAAGGTCCGCGGCCACATAAGTCGCTGCATACGTCGCGCCTTTCGGTCGGCGGAAGGGACGGGGACCACCGTCTTTGGGTCGCAGACGGCCAGTGACCAGCGGGTAGACATTGGCCTGTGGCGAAATTCTAATCCGATGAACCCAGATGAATTGACCCCCCAGCGCATCGTCGCAGAGCTCGATCGCTACATCGTCGGCCAGGCAAACGCGAAGCGGTCCGTCGCGATCGCTCTGCGCAACCGTTACAGGCGCGAGCGATTGCGCGACGATATGCGCGACGACGTCATCCCCAAGAACATTTTGATGATCGGTCCGACCGGAGTGGGGAAGACCGAGATCGCTCGCCGCTTATCGAACCTGGTCAGCGCTCCTTTCATAAAAGTGGAGGCGACGAAATACACGGAAGTCGGCTACGTTGGGCGAGACGTGGAATCCATGATCCGCGATCTCGTCGAGGCCTCCGTTCGGATGGTGCGGGCTGAACGTCTTGAGGAGACGCGCGACTTCGCCAAGGACCTGGCCATCGACCGTCTGGCAGACCTGATCGAGCCTTCGACGCGCGTCAACGAGCCCGGAAGCAATCCGTTCTCAGCGCTGTCCGCTATGCTCGGCGGCTCGCAAGCCGGCCGAGTCGCCGCCGAACCGGCGCCTCCTGTGCAGCGGTCCGACGAGCTGGAGACGCGGCGCCAACAAGTGAAGCGAGAGATCAAAGAAGGCTTCTACGATGTGCGGGTCATCGAGATTGAGGTCGAAGAGACGCCGCAGATGATGGGCGCCTTCGGCGGTCCGCAAATGGAAGAGATGGGCGCAAACGTCGGCGACCTCTTAGGGAGCATCTTGCCGAAACGGCGGTCGAAGCGCCGGGTGACGGTCGCAGAAGCCAAAGAGATCTTCACTCAAGAAGAAGCGGCGAAACTCGTCGACAACGAGACGCTGAAGCGAGAAGCGGTTCGGCGCGCGGAGAACAACGGCATCGTCTTCATCGATGAGATGGACAAAATAGCGGGCGGCTCGCGCGACGGCCGGCTCGGCCCCGACGTTTCGCGTGAAGGCGTCCAGCGCGATATCTTGCCGATCGTCGAAGGCTCCACCGTTATGACGAAATACGGGCCGGTGCGCACCGACCACGTCCTGTTCATCGGCGCAGGTGCCTTCCACATGAGCAAGCCGAGCGATATGATCCCTGAGCTGCAAGGGCGCTTTCCCATTCGCGTGGAGTTGGACAGCCTGACAAAAGATGACTTCAAGACTATTTTGACGCAGCCGAAGAACGCGCTGACACACCAGTATCGCGAAGTGCTGGCAACCGACAACGTCACGCTCGAATTCACCGATTCGGGCATCGACGCGATCGCGCGCCTCGCGACTTTGGTCAACGAGCAGACGGAGAACATCGGAGCGCGCCGTCTGCATACCATGCTGGAGCGCGTTTTGGAGAACGTGTCATTCGACGCGCCGGAGCGTGCGGGTCGAGTTGTCGTCGATGAGGCGTTTGTCGAAGAGCGGCTTGCCGATATCATCAAAAATCATGATCTCTCTCACTACATCCTATGAAGCGGCAGGCCTACGTTCGGCGTATCCTGATCGAACCCGACCCGTTGCTCCACAAGGTCGCCAAGAAGGTCGGCGATCTCGAATTGAGGATGCCTCTCACCCAGCAGCTGATCGACGACATGCTGGCCACGATGTACGCGGCTCCCGGCATCGGATTGGCGGCCCCCCAGGTCGGCGTCGCAAAGCGCATCGTCGTTGTCCATGTCGGCGACGATCCGCAAGCGCATGCCATCGTCAATCCGGTGCTGTCCGATTTCGAGGGAGAGGTCGTCGCGCCCGAAGGCTGTCTTTCCATCCCCGGGAAAGTCGGTGATGTGACGCGCGCCGAACGCTGCCGGGTGAGCGGTCTAGAGCGCAACGGAAAGAAGACGAGCTTCTTGGCCGAGGGCATGCTGGCCAGGTGCTTCCAGCATGAGGTCGACCATCTCGACGGGATCCTGATACTGGATAAAGCGCAAAACATTCGCGATGCCGTGCCGGTTGAAACGCCGGAAAAAGAACGAGAAGAAGAGGGAAACACCTCCGTCGCCCGCATCGAAGCCTGACGTACGTGCCGTCCCTGCGCACCGTTTTTTTCGGCAGCTCGGTCTTCGCCGTCCCAAGCTTTGAGGCCTTAGCCGAGCGCCACAACGTGGTCGCCGCATACACCCAGCCCGACCGGCCCGCCGGGCGCGGACTGCAGTTGACCCCGACGCGCATCAAGACGGCCGCCATGCGGCTGGGCATACCGGTGAGTGCCCCCGGGCGGCTGGATCAGCCCACAATCGATGCGATAGCTGAGTTGCACCCCCAGATGCTCGTGTGCGCTTCCTACGGGGAGATCTTGCCAGCGGCGCTTTTGGAGATCGAGGCGATGACAGCGCTGAACGTGCACCCGAGCCTGCTGCCGCGGTATCGCGGGGCGACGCCGATCCAAACGGCGTTGCGCGAGGGCGCTGCGCAAACCGGCGTGACGATAATCTGCATGACGTCCAAGATGGATGCCGGCCCGATTGCTCTAGCCAAGCCGGCCGCCGTCGACCGGCTTGACACGTACGGGACGCTGCACGACAAGCTGGCGGATCTCGGTGCCATCCTTGTTCTCGAGGCTGCGGACTTGCTTGGAAGCGGATGTCTAGCGCGGCATCCGCAGGACGATTCGCTGGCCACGTATACCAAAGCGTTGTCATCCGCCGACCGTCAAGTGGATTTCAAATCTTCGGCGATAGATGCCGTGAATCTGATCCGTTCGCTCAGTCCCCGTCCCGGTGCCTGGGCGCTGATGCAGGGCAGGCGGATCAAAATCATCGCGGCTTCAGCCGAGCCATCGCTCGACAGGCCGTCTTCTCCTGGTACGGTCGTGGCTATCGATGGCGAAGGGCCGCTGATCGCGACCGCCCATGGTGCGTTGCGGCTCTTACGCGTCGTTCCCGAAGGGAAGGCCGAAATGGCGGGAAGCGCCTTTGCCCGCAACATGCGGACCGGCGCGGTTCCTGCAAGAGGTGATGTGAATTGAGGGGCTTTGCGTTCGGCGCGATGCCGAAAGACGGCCTCCGTCAGCGACGCCCGACCGGCCAAAGCGTTAAACGGTTAGGCGGCGATGCCCGTTCTCTTTCGTTGCGGGCGCTCCTGAACGGCAACGATGCGCCGCGCGTGCTGCGCGAAGAGATCGCGGCGATCCGTCCGCCCGCTGTTGACCGCGCTCTCGCGACCAAGCTGACGCACGGAACTTTGAAGATGCGGCGTGCGCTCACGTGGTCCGTGCAAAGATTCCTGCACCAACCGTTTTGCGAACTTGAGAGACCATTGCAGTGGACGTTGCTCATGGGCGCCTATCAACTGCTGTATCTGCGTATTCCGGCCCATAGCGCCGTGAACGAAAGCGTGCGGCTTGCTCGGGCCAGCGGGCACGCCGGCACGGCGGCGCTGGCCAACGCCGTTCTCCGCAAACTCGGCGCCCAGGGTGTGAAGCCGCCGGCTCCGCGGCCAGGCGATACGCCGCACGTGCTCGCCTTGCATGCGTCGCTGCCCGATTGGATCGCGGCACACCTCGTCGATAGATTCGGCCCAGCCCTCGCCGCAAGCATAGCATCGGGCCTCAACGAGCAGCCGAGCCGGGCTTTACGGCTGTCGCTCGAACTGCTGTCGCTCGCGAGTGCCCAGAAGACGCTTACCGAGGAAGGATTCGAGATTGCGCAAAGCCGCTACGGAATCCCCGAGTGCTTGCTCGTGCGACAATTTCCCGCGCGCGGCGGCGTTTCGCAGACCTGGCTGACCAGCGGCGCAGCGGCTTGGCAGAGCGAACAGAGTCAGTGGGCCGTCCAGCTGCTCGATCCGAAGGTCGGCGAAACCGTCGTGGACGTATGCGCCGGCCGCGGGGTCAAGACGGCCATGATCGCTGGCAGGTTGGGGCCTACCGGACGTATCTACGCAATCGACGACGATGTGCGCAAGTTGGATGAACTGCGCCGGGCCATGAGCCGGCGAGGTCTGTCGAACGTCCAGGCCGTGTCAGGCGATGCCCGCAGTGCATTCCCGGCGAGCGTCCCCGTGCAAGCTGATGCCGTCCTGGTAGACGCGCCCTGCTCAGCGCTGGGACTTTTGGGCCGGCGCGCGGACGTGCGCTGGAGAAAAGCTCCACAGGACCCGGCACGCTTTGCGCAGGTCCAACGCCGTATTCTGGCGCAGGCCGCGACTCACGTAAGGCCGGGTGGACGCATGTTGTACGTCACTTGTTCGACGGATCGCCGAGAAGACGAAGACGTCGTCGATGATTTCTTGTCCTCTTCGGCTGAGTGGGAGCCGATCACCGTGACGCTCGCCGCCGATGGCCTTGGCGTGCGGCGCGTTGGCCCTTACGTCCTGACCGTCCCGGGTCTGGATGGTGCCGATGGTTTTTTTTACGCAAGCCTGCATCGGCGCGCTTGAGCTTGTGGGCCGCGCATGACGTACGGTCTCGAGGTGTCCGTCGCGACGCGCTGGGAATCCGTCGCGCTGGTGATCGGCTCGTGGGCCGTGGCGCTGTGGGCGTTGTCCGCGCCCGAGCCGATGGTTCGCGGCCAAGAGCCGCAGAGCGCGGTCCGCACGCTGCTCTTTGAGATTCGGCGTCCAGGCGCTCGGCCTGAGAGGGCCAGCCTGCGGGGCGACGCATTACTGGGAAGATCGCGAGATTGCACGATCGTTTTTGACGATTCGGCCGTCAGCAAATGGCACGCCCGCGTGCATTTTGACGGCGGCCAGCCGACGATCGAGGATCTCCACTCCACCAACGGAACGCTGGTAAACGGCCACCGCATCGAAGGCACGGTACCGGTTCGGCGTGGCGACAGGATAGGATTGGGCAGCAACCAAATGGTTTTCGTCGGACTGGGCACCTCACCACGCAATCGCGAGCATTAGGAAAGGCCACGCACTCCGATGGAGGTATCGATCACCACCGATGTCGGTACGGGGCAGCGGCTGAACGATGACGGTTGGTGTGCCGAGCAGCTTCATAAGAATGTCACGCTCTTGGCCGTCGCCGACGGCTTTGGACGACCGGCGGGCACGGCAGCCTCGGTCGTCGTGCTCGACGCGATGCGCGAGATTGTGCGCCGCGAGTTGCGCCGAGCGACATTTCCGCGACGCAGCCTGACCGGGAACGACGTCCGAGAACTGTTGCGGGCGGCATTCGCCCACGCCAACGAGCGATTGCTGCGCTTGGGTGGCGGCAGCGATGACTTCGTCGCCGCCGGTTCGACTTGTACGG
>JACRUD010000099.1 GCA_014304875.1 Vulcanimicrobiota bacterium | reverse complement strand
GTGCGAGATCGCGGTCGCCGCGTCGCTGGCTTGGACGGTTCTTTGGGCGTCGAGCGCGAGCGCGAACGTCTTAACGTCGCAGAATAATGACCTTCGGATAAGCCTTGCGGCCCAGCAACCGGCCGCAATAGTTATCAGCGCGCAGAGCTTGTTCCATACGTTTTCGTCGGACTTTTTTCTGCAAGACGACGGGACGATGTACGTCCAAACGGGTGACATCCCCGCTATGTAGCTGAGGGACGCCTCGGCCCAGACGCTGCCTTACGTGCGGTTCCTGCCGGTGTTCCCCACTCTTGCGCCCACCGCGCGCGAAGTCATCGAGCGCAACGCGAAAAACGTGCTGACCGATTCTTATGCGAACGCCTTTACCGCGGGCTATAAAGTGTGGGAGGAGAAATGGGAACCTGACTCGCTGGCCTATCCGATCAACTTGGCTTGGTCGTACTGGAAGCGGACCGGCGATGCCGGCGTTTTCACGCGTCGCCTGCAGTGGTCTTTCATCCGCACTCTGCGGACGTACGATTGCGAGCAGCACCACGCGACGTGTTCTCGTTATACGTCTTCTTTTTTGCCCAACCGTGGACAAGGCGCTCACTTTAGCCTGACGGGCATGATTTGGGGCGCTTTCCGTCCCTCCGATGATCCGGTGCGGTACCCTTTCAATATTCCGCAACAGATGCTGGCGGCGGTTTCCCTGGGGGACTTGGCGGACCTTGAGGAGACCGGTTACCATGATGAGGCTCTCGCCGTGCGGGCTCGGCTCATGGCGCAAGAGATAAGCGCCGGAATCGAACAGCACGGTCTCGTCTACGACATGCGCTACGGTTGGATCTACGCCTACGAAGTGGATGGGCGCGGCAACTCCGAACGAATGGATGACGCCAACCCGCCGAATCTGATTTCCGCGACATACTTCGGGTATTCATCGCCCGATGATCCCGTATACCAGAACACGCGGCGCTTCGCGTTGTCCGGACAAAACCCATATTACTACAGCGGCCGCTACGCGTCCGGCCTGGGCAGCTCGCACACGCGGACGGGTTGGGTTTGGCCGCTGGCTCTCATCATGAGAGCTTTGACCGCACCGTCGGTCCGTGAGGTGGCGCACTCGCTGGCCCAGATCCAGCAAACCGGCAGCCCGGCGGCCGGGTTGCACGAAAGCGTGGATCCGAACGATCCCGCTCAATTCACACGAAACGAGTTCGGCTGGGCGAATGCGCTCTATGCGGAGCTGATATTTCGAACCGTCGCAAATTTGTCCACCGGCCCGGCCGGACAGGTACCGCTGGGCACGCTGGTGCCGCGAGAGGCCCAGACGCCGCAGCTTGTGGAACCCGCGCAAGCGCTTCGCAACGCCGGAGTCATCGCTTTGACGCTGCAGTCAGTGCTGGACCTTTGAACAACGGCGAACCGCAATCCAAGTGGACCGCAGCGCGTTATGCTATCGTAGAACGTTGCGCCGGAGTATCGATCGAATGCGCGGCGGACGTCGGAGGAAGCTATAGATAAAAGGACGCCCGTGGGGCAGGTACGGATCGCGGCGATCGCCGCTGCGCTCTGCATGCTTGGCATGCGGTCGGTCCCGGCAGCCGCATGGTCCTTTAGCGCCGCGCAAGGCAACCGGAGCGCGCCTTCGCCATCGCCTACGGCGACGCTACCGGCGACAGGGGCGTCCTCTCTGCCGTCGGCTTCGCCCACTTCGGCCCCACATCGCACCGCGCAGCCGCTGCCGCGTAGCGCGATACAGCCATCCGCTTCACCTGCGCCGACGCTGGCGCCGGATCGAATTCGCCAGATCGACACGCTGGCGGCTAGGGAGCTAGCGAGCCGCCATCTCCCGGGTATGTCGCTGGCCATCGCGCGCAATGGGACCGTTGTCTACGCAAACGGGTACGGGTACCGCAATTTGGAGTCGCGTTTGGGGGCCGACCCCGCGACTGTCTATGAGATAGGCGCGGTGACGGAACAGTTCACGGCCGCCGGCATCCTGCTGCTCGCGCAAGACGGCAAGCTCTCGATCGATGATCGCTTGTCAAAATACATCCCGGATTTTCCGCATGCGAGCGACGTGACGCTGCGCAATCTGCTGGCCCACACATCGGGCATCCACAGCTACACGGCCACCGCGGAGTACAAGCGGCGGCAGCTCGATCAAGTCACTGCGGCGGAGATATTGGCCACGGTGCGCAACGCGCCGCTTGACTTTGCCCCTGGAACACGCTTCGCGCCGAGTCCGACGGATTACATTTTGCTCGGCCTGGTCATCGAGAAAGTGAGCGCTGAGTCTTACGGCGAGTTTCTGTACGATCGGTTTGTCAAGAGCTTGTCCCTCAACGCGACGGCGTACAACGGTTCGGCCACGCAATCGCCGGAATTCGCCACGGGATATGCCTACACGAACGGACGGCTCCGTCCCGCGACACCGATAGATCTCGCATGGGGATACTCGGCGGCGGGCCTGGTCTCTACCGCCTTGGACCTCGCGGCTTGGGATGCGGCTTTGGAGAACGGCAAGGTCTTGGCTGCAGGCGCACGCGCATCGCTGTTCGGCCGGACAGTTTTGGCCGACGGCACGCCGCTGGGTTACGGCTTCGGCGTCAACGGGATATCGGTCGATGGACGGCCCGCGTTCGAAGAACGCGGCTCGCGGCCCGGATTCTCCGTGCAGAACATGACTTTCCCCGCCGACCGCCTGTCGGTCGTCATTATGACCAACGGCGACGGTTTCGACGGCTCACCTCTGGCGAAGCGGATATTTTCCCTTGCGCGTTAGGACGTGGGCTTTGCGCTGACCATGAGAATGATTTTAGTCGTCGAGGATGACAAGAACACGTCGCTCGCGATTTGCGCGCGGTTGCGCGCCAGCGGGTACGACGTGGTGACGGCTTTCGATGCCGCCAGCGGAGTTGAGACGGCCCGACTGCTGTCGCCGGCTTTGATCCTGTTGGACATTTCGGTTCCGGGCGGAAGCGGGTTCTCCGTCGCCGAGAGCCTGAGAGCTTTTCCCGAAACGCGGTCGACACCGTTCATTTTTTTGACAGCCAGCAAGCTGCCGCAGATCAGGGAGCGGGCGCTGCAAGCGGGCGCGGCGGGTTTCATCGAGAAGCCGTACGACGCGAAGGACCTATTGGAGGCAGTCCGCGGCGCCTTAGAGCCCGCGTCGCTCTAGGCGGCCTTTAGAAGGCCGAGCTCGCGGCCCACTTTTTCAAACGCCGCCAAGGCGCGGTCGAGTTGCCGCCGGTCCAGGGCGGCGCTCATCTGCACGCGGATGCGGGCAGCTCCCTCCGGAACCACCGGATATCCGAAACCGGTGACGAAAACGCCTTCGCGAAGAAGCAAATCGCTCATCTTTATCGCGAAAGCAGTCTCTCCGACGACGATGGGGATGATCGCGCTTTCTCCTTCGATCGGTTTGTAGCCGAGGGCTCGTAAACCGGCGCGGAAATAGCGGATGTTCTCGCGCTGACGATCGAGCAACTCCAGGTGTTGCTCCAACTCCTCGATCGCCGCAAGTGCGCTACAGGCGACGGTCGCGGGCAACGCGTTGGAAAAGAGCTGCGGGCGGGATTTTTGCACCAGCGTTTCGATCAGGTTGCTGGTCCCCGCCACGAAACCGCCGGCGGCTCCGCCCAGGGCCTTGCCGAGCGTCCCGGTGATGATGTCGATCCGGCCCTGGAGTCCGAAGTGCTCGATCGTTCCGCGGCCGCGCGAGCCGGTTACGCCGGTGCCATGGCTGTCGTCGACAACGGTGACGCCGTTGTAGCGCTTTGCGAGCGTGGCGATCTCGGGCAGGCGCGCCAGGTCGCCCTCCATGGAGAAGACACCGTCCGTGATGATGAACTTCACCATGTCAGCGGGAAGATCGGCCAGCTTTTCTTCAAGGTCGGCCATGTCGCTGTGCTTGTATCGCAAGCGCTTGGCCTGCGATGCCATCCGGCAGCCGTCTATGATGGAAGCGTGGTTGAGTTCGTCCGACACGATGGCGGTGCCCTCCGTCGCCACCGTCGGGATGAGTCCGGTGTTGGCGGCCCAGCACGACACGTACGTCAGAGCTGCTTCGGTCTGCAAAAAATCTGCGATGCGCTGCTCCAGCGTCCGGTGGACGTCGAACGTTCCGCAGATGAAGCGCACGCTGGCAGTGCCCGCGCCGTAACGGCGCAAGCCTTCGATTCCCGCCTCAACGACGTGCGGGTTGTCTGCCAAGCCGAGATAGTTGTTGCTCGACAGCACGATGACGTCGCCCGCTTCTTCCATTCGCACGTGCGCCGCCATGGGAGACGTGATGTGTTTGAGCGTTTTGAACGTTCCGGCCGACCGCAAAAGCGCCAAGCCGTCCCCAAGGGATCTGTCGTAAGCGCTATTCATGGACGGTTCGTTCCATCAAGCGATCTCCATAACGATCTTTGCGGCTGCGCCTTCTCTGAGCAAGTCGAAACACTCCTCGTAACGCTCGAGTGGGATGACGTGCGTGATGATGGGCGTGAGGTCTATGCGGCCCGCGACGACGAGCGATTGGGTTTGATACCATGTCTCGAACATTCGGCGCCCGTTGATTCCGAGCACCGTCAGCCCTTTCATGATGATGCTCTCTGCCAAATTTAGACTGACATCGTCCGAAGGCAGTCCCAGCAGCGCGGCACGGCCGCCGTTGCGGACCATGCGCAACCCGGAGTTGATCGCGGCGCCGCTGCCGCTCATCTCCAGCAAAACGTCGGCCCCGTCGCCGTTGGTCAGCCCACGGACCGTCTCTTCCAAGTCCGCCATCCGGGCGTCGAACGCCTCGTCGGCTCCTAGCCTCTTCGCCAGCGCGAGCTTGTGGGGGTTCAGGTCGACGGCGATGACTTTTGTGGCTCCCGCGGCGCGCGCGACTGGGATCGCCATCAGGCCTATCGAGCCGACTCCGGTGATGACGACGCTTTTCGCGCTTACTCCGGCCGTCATAACGGTGTGGACCGCGTTGCCCAGCGGATCGAAAACCGCGGCCCAATCGTCGGGAACCGTCGGGTCCAAGCGCCAAATGTTCTGCTCCGGCAGCGCGATGTAGTCTGCAAAGCATCCGTCGCGGTCCACGCCCGCGATCTTGACGCGTTCGCAAATATACGCTTGGCCGGTGCGGCACAACAGACAAGCGCCGCACGATATGTGTCCTTCTCCGGAAACGCGATCGCCGGGCTTGACGCCGACGACGGCTGAACCCACATCCTCCACCGTCCCCATAAATTCATGTCCGACGACGACGGGCAAGCGCAGACGGCCCTGAGCCCAACGATCCCAAGCCCAGATGTGGCCGTCCGTGCCGCAGATGCCAGCTTTGCGCACGCGCACAAGAACGTCCGTGGGGCCCGGCGCCGGCACCGAGACATCGCGCAAAGACAGACCGGTCCCGGCCCGTTCCTTTACGAGCGCACGCATCGTCTTAGACGCCACCCAATGTATCTCCAAGAGACGGCACGAGTCGCCGCCGCGAGCGTTGCCGTCTTCCGGCTACACCGATGCGGTGCCTTGTGCTGGACAGCAGGACGGCCGCCGTTATATACTTCCATGAATACGCGTCGATGCCTGATTTGAAAATCTCCATTGAAGATGTCTTGGGCCCGAGCGGCTTCATTGCCGCCATCGTCGCCGGCTACGAACACCGTCCGGTGCAGATCGCGATGGCCAAGACGGTCAACCGCAGTCTTCTCGAGCATGTCCATGCTCTGATCGAAGCGGGAACCGGCACGGGCAAGTCTTTCGGCTATTTGGTGCCCGCGCTGCTGGCGGGGCAGCGGGTGGTGATTTCGACCGCCACGCTCGCATTGCAAGAGCAACTGTTGACTAAAGACATCCCCGCCGTTGTCGCGGCTCTGGGGAGCCGGGCGCACGTCGTTGCTTTGAAGGGACGAAACAACTACCTCTGTCGCGATAAGTACGCCCACATGAAAGAACGGCTGGTGCTCGCACAGTCGGCCGCCGAGCGGACGCTGTTCGGCTGGGCGGAGGAGACCGATACCGGAGATCGTGCCGAACTGCCTTTCGTTCCGCCCGCGCGCCTGTGGAGCGAGGTCGACACCGACGTCGACGATTGCCTCATGGAGGCGTGCCGGTTCTTCGGCCCCGAGCGCTGCCATCACATGCGCGCGAGAGAATCGGCACGCCACGCCGATATCGTCGTCGTCAACCATGCGCTCTTTTGCATCGATCTAGCCCTGGGCGGCGGCCTCATCCCTCCATACGAATACGCGATCTTAGACGAGGCGCATCAGCTCGAAGAATGGGCGACGGCTGCCTTCTCCTCGACGCTATCCAAAGCCGGCGTCAGCCGGTCCCTGCAAAAGATCGCGCGGTCGTATCAGTTAGATTCTTCCCTGACCGCTGAGGCGAGCTCAGCGGCCGCATCCTTTAGCGAGTCGCTCGCATCGGTGCCTCTGACCCGTTATCCGCTCGACCGTAACGAAATTGCGCTGGAGGCTATGGATGCGCTGCAAAGAGCGCTCTATCGCATCGAAAATTGGCTGGCCGAAAATTGGCAGCGCGCGGCGCGCTATCCCGATCTGGGGGAAGCGGCATTAGAGCGCAAGCGCGATCTAGCGATCGGACGCGTGGTCGCGCACACGCGCACGATCGAACGGTTACGGATTAGCGACGATAGCTGGATACGCTGGGCGGAACGCGACGGGCCGGAGTCCGACGGGATGGCGGCTTGCTGCGCGCCGACGTCGGTCGCTCCATTGCTTCGCGAACGCCTCTTTGAAAGGGCGCACAGCGTCGTGCTGACGTCGGCGACGATGGCGACTGGGAAAGACTTCACCTACGCGCGGCGACGGTTGGGCATCGACGACATACCGGTTGAGGAACTGGTCCTTGAATCGCCGTTCGACTACCCGACCCAGGCCGCGCTCTTTTTGCCCCCGCAGCATTTGGATCCGCGAGATCCACGTTTCGCGCAACGGGCGATCCCCATCATCGAGGAAGTCATAGAGGCGACCCAGGGACGTGCGTTCGTGCTGTTCACGTCCCACGCGATCATGCGGGCAGTCGCCGCGGCGCTTGGCCCGCGATTGCGTTTTCCTTATCGGGTGCAGGGCGAAGCCCCAAAGGGTCTGATCTTAGAGTGGTTTCGCGCCGAATCGAATCCGGTGTTATTTGCAACCGCTTCGTTCTGGGAGGGCGTCGATGTCGTCGGCCCCTCGCTTTCGTGCGTCGTGATCGATCGCATACCTTTTCCGCCGCCTGATGATCCGATCGTCGCGGCTCGTTCAAAGCTGCTCGAGGAAGCGGGGATGGACGCGTTCACCGAACTGATGGTGCCTGCGGCTATCACGCGTCTCAAGCAGGGGTTGGGGCGGCTGATCCGCAGCGCGGCAGACCGAGGCCTCATGTGCGTTCTGGACGGCCGCCTGGAGACGAAGGCTTACGGGCGTCGCATCATAGCGGCTCTGCCGCCTGCCCGTCGGATACATTCGCTCGATTCTGTCGCAGCGATGCTGATGTCTTAGCGTCAGAGTAGAAGAACACGCCGGCGAGCGTCCCCGCATAGGCACGTCGCCGGCGCTTTGCGACCTACGTGCCGTTTGGCTTGGGGCGCATCAGCACGACGAGGTAGGACATAACGCGGGACGTTCGGAGTGCGTTCTCCTTCGATATATACTCCACCGCGTCAGGCGACATCGCCGCGACGTGCCAACCGCTGTTCGTATACGAATTCAGCCGTCCCGTTGACTCATCGTCGATTCTGTTGGTCGCCGGATTCGTCGTCAAGTACATCGTCATGTAGTCGACTCTCATGTTCATCATCGGCATGGCCGGCATCCCGGGGCCGGGCGTCGCCGTATCGGCCTGGGCCATTCCCGGCGCCATCGCGGCAACAGCTGCGCCGCCCCCGATGGCCAAAAACGCGGCCCGATCGACTTGGGAACCACTCATCGCGTACCTCCTTTTGACAAAAGAACCAAAAAGTCGGTTGGGACTTTTCCCACTTCCTGTTCCCGGCTTGGGCCTCTATGTGACCCGTTCCGGCAGCTCGGCCGGCGCTAAGCCGCTTGGGATAGCCCACCGCGCTGTTCTCCATTTGTCACACCGGATGCATACAATGATGCCGAGGTGCGTATGACGAGAATCGCGGTAGGGGACCGTTTTCCATGTCGCAGTCGCGCGCCTGCGGCCGGCCTTTATAAGTGCAGCGAACCGGGATGCAATCACTACTGGTCGAGCGATACGCGCGATAGGCCGTTGCCGCCGGCACATCACCGGGGCGCCGGATGGCGGCTCGTGCGAGTGATCTCGCCCGCCCTAGAAGAATCCGGCGACAAGTAGGCCCTTGCGCCTTGCCTGCGCCGTGGCCACGACCGGGGAAGAAAAAAGGCGAGCGGCGGTTCTCACGTCCACGCCGCGTGTTTGTGAAGGAAACCTTGCCAGCCGCCGTTGACCGGAAGAACCGCCCCGTTGACGTACGACGCCTCATCGCTCGCGAGATAGGCCACCGCGTCGCCGACATCTTCCCAACTGCCCGAGCGCCGCGTCGGGTTACTAGGATCTCTCCGTCGCAGCGCCTCTCGGCGGTCGATTTTCTTTTGACGGATGTCACCGACGGCTATCGCGTTGCACGTGATGCCGAAGGATGCTTCTTCTAGAGCAAGAGAACGCAGCAGCGCGACCATGCCCGACTTCGCCGCGGCATGGGCGCCCATGTGACGCCAGCCGGCCGTCGTTTCGCTGCCCGTCATCGCAAAGCCGATGATCCTTCCCTTTCCTTGATCCCGCATGAGCGGAAGGACCGCTTTGGCGCAGTAGAACACCGAGCCGAGATTGCCGGCCACCATCGCGTAAAAGTCGTCCACGGTCGTCTCGAAAAGATCTTTGATCAGCAGCGGGCCGGCACCGCACGCGAGCACATCGACGCGGCCAAAACGCCCGAAGGTCGCAGCTACCAAGGCTGCAGCTTCCGCTGGCACTGAAACGTCGGCTGGAAAAGCGGCGACCGGAACGCGCTCCGCGCGCACAGCCTCGACAGTTTCGTCGGCATGGCCTCTACTGGGACGGTAATTCGCCGCAATGGCGTAGCCGCGCCGCGCCAAAGAGACGCAGACCCCCCGCATGAGTCCGGTCGCACTGCCGGTGACTAGGGCGACCCGGTTTGAGGGAGTCTTCTCGGCGACCACGGTCCTGCGGTTTGGCGCTTGCACCAGAGCGCTCCTCGACAGGGACAAGTGTTCGAGGCGGCGTAAAGAATTGATTAGCACTCAAAGGTCAGGACTGCTAATGAGCACCAGAGAAAGTCAACGCGTACCTCCCAAGCGGCGGCCCTTCGGCGACGTCGGAGTGGTCGTGGATTTTTCTGCCGTTGCGGCCGATGCCGGCGGTACGCCGGATGCCGCCTTTATCGGGCTGGATCGCCGCAAGACCTCCATCCTCGCGACGGTCGTCTACGAATACATCGCCACCGGCGAACCGGTGGGCTCAGCGATGCTGACCCAGAAGTACAATCTAGGAGTGAGTCCGGCGACCGTGCGGGCCGAGATGGCAGACCTGGAAGAAGAAGGTTATCTGGACCAGCCGCACACTTCCGCCGGTCGCGTGCCTTCGGACCTCGGCTACAGGTACTATGTCGACCGCCTGATGTTGCCGGAGACGGTGACTCAGGAGGAGCGTGACCGCATTAAGACCGAGGTCGGCCGGGCCAGCCGCCAGCTCGATTCCGCGGCCGATCATGCCTCGCACGTGCTCTCCAACCTGACGAAACACATCGCATTTGCCATTGCTCCCCGCTTAGACGGTCAGTCGTACAGGCACGTGCAGCTTATTTGGATCGACGTCCGTTCCGTGCACGTCGTGCTCGTCACGAATGTGGGGGTCGCGGCACAAACGACCGTTGAGACGTCCGAAGACGTCGACCCGGATCGGCTGACTCGCGCGTGCAACAACCTGAATCGCCATTTGGTCGGTCACCGGCTGAGCGACATCACGTTCGAGAAGTTGAACCAGCTCTCGGCCGAAACGCCGCTGCCGAGCGACTTAGTGCGGCTGCTGGCGGGGCTCTTCATCGAGCAAAGCGAGGCCCATGTGGAACGGCGCTTGTTCGCAGGGGGAGCGCATAACCTGCTCGATCAGCAAGAGTTTCGAGACCTGCGTAAGCTGCGGGCTATTTTAGATCTTCTGGAAGAGCAACGGTCTCTTTACGAGCTGCTCCAGGAGTCATTGAGCACGAAAGGCCCGAAGGTCAGCATCGGTCATGAGTTGGGCAACGCGGATATGAGCGAATGCAGCGTCGTGACGATGCCGTACAAAGTTGCGAATCGCAACGCGGGCGCCGTCGGGGTGCTGGGTCCGCGGCGCATGCAGTACGCGAAACTTATCGCGCTTGTGACGTACATGACCGAACGCCTTAACGTCTTGTTCCAAGGCGAATTTTTCGAGTCGTAGGACGCGGTGCCCATTCAAAAAGATTACTACGAAGTGCTTGGTGTATCGCGCAGCGCGTCCGACGACGACATCAAGCGCGCGTATAGAAACCTGGCGCGCAAGCTTCACCCCGATGTCGTCCGCGAGGGCGACAAAGTCGGCGCGGAAGCGCGTTTCAAGCAGATCAACGAAGCCTACGGCGTCCTTTCCGACTCGAGCAAGAGAGCCCACTACGACCGCTTCGGTCATGATGCAGGTCCGGCGGCGACGGGCGGCTTCGGCACGGGCGAGGGCGTCGGCGACATCTTCGACATGTTCTTCGGCGGGTTTGGAGCGAGCGGCCGCCGCCAAGGACCGGCGAACGGCAGCGACCTGCGTTACGACTTGCAGATCGACCTGCACGAGGTGCTCGCCGGCACGGAGCGCGAGATATCGTTCTCCCATTTAGGGGTGTGCGGCGTATGCGGCGGAGTGGGATCCGCCGACGGACAACGGCCTACGACCTGTCCCGACTGCCGAGGAAGCGGTCAGCTCCGCACCGCGCGTCAGACGGCTTTGGGCCAGTTCGTCACCACCGTGGCCTGCATCCGGTGTGGCGGAACAGGCGGTGTGGTCGCCAACCCCTGCCCAGCGTGCCGAGGCGAGGGGCGGCGCGAACAGCAGCGTAAACTGACGGTCAAAATACCCCCCGGCGTGGCGGAAGGCACGCGGTTACGCTATTCCGCCTACGGTGAAGCGGGCGAGCGAGGAGGAGCGCCGGGAGACCTTTATGTGTACGTCGGCGTGCGGGCGCACGACGTCTTCGAACGCGACGGCGCGAATCTGCATTGCGAGACCGGCGTTTCTTTCACTCAGGCGGCGCTCGGCGCCAAAATGGAGATCGAGGGATTGGATGGCCCCGTCACTTTGGACCTGCCCGCGGGGAGCCAGACGGGTTCTCGCCTGCGGGTCGCCGGGCGCGGGCTGCCGAGTGCGCGCGGCCGCGGGCGTGGAGACCTTCTCGTCGACATCCAGGTCCGCGTGCCGACGAAGCTCAGCCGCAAGCAGCGCGAACTTCTTGAAGCCTTCGCCCAAGCGGGCGGTGAAGAAGCAGAGTCGCGCGGTTGGTTCCGCCGTAAAGCGTAAACCGTCCCGATCAGCGTTTGCGTCCTGGCGACGCGTCGCGCTGACGGTGCGCTGCGCCGACGCCGATCCAGCCGCTGCGCTGCTGCAGACGCAGACCGGGTACGCAAGCGCCATGGACCAACAGTGGTCCGGCGATCGTGCAGCGGCGACTGCTCGCGTGTACGCGTTTGTCGAGCCGGCAAGGGCGGATGCAGTCGTCCGGGCAGTGCGCGCGCGCCTCGTGAGCTTGCAGTCTACCGGCATCTTGCGCAGCGCACGGCTGCATTGCGCCGCCGTGCGGGCTGAGGATTGGTCCGAATCTTGGAAACGCTTTTTCCGGCCGCTGAAGGTCGCCGAAGGCTTGTACGTGGTCCCGCCCTGGGAGTCCGCGTTTCGCCCGCCGGGCGAAGCAGCGTCGCTGAGCATCGATCCCGGCATGGCTTTCGGAACCGGGCAGCACGCGACGACCAAGTTGGCGCTGCGGTTGTCGCTCCCGCACCTAAACGGCGCAACCATGCTCGACGTCGGTTGCGGCTCGGGGATCTTGGCCCTCGCCGGTGCGCTCAAGGGCGCGAAAGTCTACGCCTGCGATCGCGATCCTATCGCCGTCTCGGCCACCCGCTTGAATTTCAAACGGAACAGCCTGAACGTGATGGCGGTGCGCCGCGCGAGCGGTGTGCCGGCTTCGTTTCCGATCGCGTCACTTATCGTCGCCAATATAACGGGTGATGTTCTAGCCGCCCTGGCCGGACGGTTCGCCTCCCATCTGAAGACCGGAGGCGTCGTGGTCACGAGCGGGATCACCCGCAGAACGTCCGAGATATTTTGCGCGGCGTTTGCCGCCGCCGGACTGCGGCTTGTGAGAAGACGATCGGCCGGCGAGTGGCTGGCGTACGTGCATCTCAGAGCGTGAAACCGGCTCAGTCGTTGGGAATGGCTCCGGGCGGGCTTCGCGACGACTCCCACGGGCTGCGCGGCCGCCAATCGTGACTGGTTCGACGACCCGCCGTCCTGGCCGTGCGCAAAAGCGCTGGCGGGGAGGCGACTTGACCGGGCTTCGCCTTGCCGTCTTATCTTCGATCGCTTGGCCGACGCCGCCGCCGGGTTATGGGCCGTGGGAGCAAGTGTCGGCGACCATCGCCGATGGTATGCACCGGCGGGGGCTCGACGTCACGCTTTTTGCGACCGGAAACTCGGCGACATTGGGGGCTTTGCGATCCACCGTCGCAGTCGGTCTGGAGCAGGACCGCTGCTTGGACCCACAAGTGTTCTCCGCGTTGCACATAGGCCGGGTTTTCGAGCGCGCTCATGAGTTCGACCTGATCCACAACAACTTCGACTGGAAGCCGCTGACGTACGCGCTGGCGACTTCCGCGCCGCCGCTGATCACCACGGTGCACGGCTTTTCCTCACCCTACGTCCTTGCCGCTTACTATGCCGGCGCATGGCGTAGCTTTTACAGCTCCATCAGCAACTTCGAACGCGACCCCGGACTGAATTATCTCGCCACCGTCTATCACGGAATCGACGCGAGCACATTCAGCTTTGTGCCGTCGCCCGGCGACTATCTCGCTTTTCTGGGCCGTTTTCATGAGGAAAAAGGGGCGCATCTTGCGATCGAGATAGCAAAGAGCAGCGGGACGCGCATCAAGTTGGCGGGCATCCGGCAAGACGAGCGTTACTTTCGCGAGCGGATACAGCCGCACGTCGACGGCGATAATGTTCAGTATCTTGGGCCGGTGGAGCGTGATGGCCGCAACGAATTGCTGAGCGGGGCTTTGGCCCTTGTCCACATGACCACAAGGCCGGAGAGATTCGGGTTGACGCTCGTGGAAGCGATGGCCTGCGGCACGCCGATCTTGGGCGCGCGCATGGGATCGATACCGGAAATCGTGGTGGACGGCATCACCGGATATCTGTGCGATGATGCCGGTCAGGCAGTCGCCCGCGTGCCGCAGTTGCGGACCCTCTCGCGCCAGGCGTGCAGGGCCCACGTTGAACGGAATTTTACGGTTGATCGGATGATCGACGGCTACTTGGATTGCTATCGAGAGGCGTTGCGGCTGGGACTGCCGGCCCCGCCTTCGGCGACGGAGCTGGCCGCCCGCCGCCACGATTGGTGGGACCGCGAATTGGCCTTCACGGATCGCCCGCCGAAGTCGCCGACTCTGCCCTGATGGCGCGTTTTCTCTTAGGGATCAACTATTGGCCGCGGACGAGCGCGATGTCGATGTGGGAGCGATTCGACGAGCGGGAACTCGACGCCGACTTCGCGCTGGTCGCTTCGCTCGGCTTTGAATGCGTCCGCTTTTTCATGCTGTGGCAACACTTCCAGCCGCAACCCGATAGGACCAGCGCGACGGCGCTGGCTCAGCTCGAGCGGGTTATGGAAGCGCTGGCGCGCCGCGGCCTGGCTGCGATGCCGACTTTTTTCACGGGTCACATGAGCGGTGTGAACTGGTTGCCGTCTTGGACGCTCGATGCGCAGCGCGGCTGCGGCAGATTCCGTACGCTGACGGAAAATGGCTTCAGCGATTTGGGCATCGGAGACTTCTACACGGGAACGTTGCTGCAGGCCCAACGCGATCACGTTCGAACGGTGGGCGCCCGGTTGCGAGGTCATCCCTCGTTATATGCCTGGGACTTGGGCAACGAATTTTCGAACCTGCGTGCCCCCGCCTCGGTGCAAGAAAGCGACCGCTGGAGCTCGGTGCTGACGGCCGATTTGATCGAGACGTCGGGGACCGGAGCGACGGCCGGCACGCACGGGGAAGACCTAAGCCAGGACAGGAACATCCGGCCGTCATCGATGTGCGCGCCGCTTTGTTTTCCAACCATGCACGGTTACTCGGTCTATAGCGATTTCGCTCGGACGAAGGACGATCCGCAGGTCGTGCCCTTTCTGTGCGAACTGACTCGATCGTTTTCGGGTCGACCAGTGCTCTTCAGCGAGTTCGGAAGTCCCACGTGCCCGCCCACGAAAGTAGAGGCCGCTTCGTACGCGTGTCTGACTGAAACGGAAATGTGTCCCTATGCTTTACACGTGCTCGACGGCCTTCACGCTGGCGGCGCGCTTGGCGCGTTTTGGTGGTGCTTTGCGGACTACGATCTCGCGCTCAAGGATCGCCCGCCTTTCGATTGTGCGCCGCACGAGTTGACCTTTGGAATCGTCCGCTCGGACGGCTCCCTGAAACCGGTCGCGGCAACTCTCTCCGGGTTCGCCGGCGAGCGCCGTCAAGTGAAGCGGCCGGCCGCCGGCGCACTTTTGGCCGTCGAAAGCGCCTATTATGCCGACTTGCCGCGATCCCCAACAGAAGCGTACCAGCGTTACACCACGGCGCGTGAGCGAACGTCGCCATGGTAGCCTGAAGCCACTGACCTTTGGGTCCGTTCGTTTCTGCGTGACGACGGGGCCGCCACTAAAGCGGCGGCACTACATCGCCTTCTCAGGGCCAATGCGTCACCACCACCCCATGCGACACGCGACGGCGGCTATCATCGCTGCCGCCGCGCTCTCGGTCCGCAGGATCGTCGGGCCCAACCATGCACGCACACATCCCGCGCCATCCGCGGCAGCCAGCTCCGCTTTCGTAAAACTGCCTTCCGGCCCCACGGCGACGGCGAGGAACTGCTTTGGTTCAAGCCGCTTCAGGGCCGAAGCCAGACTTCCGGCAGATGCGCCTTCGTATGCGACGATACAGGGCCGCAGTTTGGCGTCGGCCATGGCGGCGGTCCAGGTGATCGGTTCCCCAACGAGCGGCACAAGACGGCGGCGTGACTGGGCCGCGGCGGCTCGAGCGATTCTGCGCCACCGTGCGAGCTGATTCGGGCCCACGCTCGCGTACGATCGCTCGCATGCGACCGGAATGATCGCGCCGGCTCCCAACTCGACCGCTTTTTCGACGACCTCGTCGAATTTCGTCCCCTTGACGATCGCCTGCAGGACGGTGATGGCGACCGGCAGCTCTGCCGCGCCTTCGATTCTCTCGCTCAAGATGCGGGCTGTGACGGCGCCCCGCGCGACCTGCGTGATCTCCGCTTCCCACGCGGCTCCGGCGCTTACGATGATGATGCGATCGTGAAGCCCTAACCGCAAGACCTGCATTGCGTGGCGCGCGTCGCCGCTTTCGAGAAATACCTGACGATTGGGCGCCTGCGGTTCGTCGACAAAAAATCGTGGCATCGCCATGATGCCTGGTTCTCTCACGAGCGCCCACTGCTCTTCCGCGAAGCGGCTGCGCGGGAATCTCGAGCGACAAGGAGAACGCGGATTTCAATGCCTCTGCCAGCGGACGTGTCCGTCGTCATCCCCACGTACAACGAAGCCGCCGGCATAGAAAAGCTCATCGCAGCCGTGAGCGGTGTCTTCCGCTCGGCTGGGCTCTCTGCTGAGATCGTCATCGTCGACGATAACTCTCCTGACGGCACGGGCGCCATCGTCGAGCGGCTCGCCGCAAGCTATCCCGTCCGTTGCCTGCACCGCGCGGGCAAGCTCGGCTTATCGTCGGCGGTCATCGACGGCTGGGCGAGTTGTGCGGCGGCCATCGTCGGAGTCATGGACGCCGACTTCAGCCACGATCCCAACATCGCGCCGTCGCTCGTCGGCGCGATAAAAAACGGCGACTGCGACCTCGCAATCGGTAGCCGCTACGTGGACGGTGGCGGCATCACGAATTGGCCGCTGCGACGGCGCCTGACATCGCTCGTCGCTATAGCTTTGGCGAGGCCATTGACGCGGGTAAAAGATATCACGTCCGGCTATTTCTTTTGCAAACGGTCTGTGATCGAAGGAGTGAAGCTCGATCCTATCGGCTTCAAAATCGGCCTTGAAGTCATCGTAAAAGGGAAGTACAAAAACGTACAGGAAGTGCCGTACGTTTTTACCGATCGGACCCACGGAGCCAGCAAGCTCAACGGCGGTGAGATCGTCAACTATCTGAAACAGTTGGGCAAGATGTACGCAGGCGGACGCCGGCAGCGGGGAAACGGCTTTGGCGCCGACGCCTAACTGGCTTCGCCGTCGCGGTGCGCGTCCGGAAGCGGCCAGCGATGCGCTCTGGGACATATGTCCGCATTGTAACGAGCGCCTGTACAAAAAGGATTTGGCGGAGCTCCTTTGGGTGTGCCCCAAATGCGGACACAACTTCCGCATCTCCGCACTGGATCGAATCTCGCTGCTGGCCGACGGCGACTTCCGCGAGGTCGCCGAAGACCTGATGACGGGTGACCCGCTGCAGTGGACCGACCGCGTCTCGTACGTCACAAAAACCGCCGGCGATCGGACGAAGTCGGGATTGATGGAGGCCATCCTCACCGGCTTCTGCGCGATCGATGGGGTCGCGGTCGGACTCGGAGTGATGGATTTCGCGTTTCGCGGGGGCACGATGGGCAGCGTCGTTGGCGAGAAAGTGACGCTTTTGATCGAGGAATGCGGACGCCGCCGGCTGCCGGCTGTGGTCGTTTGTGCGTCGGGGGGCGCCAGGATGGAAGAAGGCATGGTGGCCCTGATGCAGATGGCGAAGACGAGCGCCGCGGTGGCCCGCTTCGCCGAGTTGGGATTGCCGTTCATCACCGTGCTGACCGATCCCACGACCGGCGGCGTTTCGGCATCGTACGGTTTCCAGGCTGACGTGATCATCGCCGAATCGGGCGCCGCGATAGGATTCGCGGGGCGGCGCGTCATCGACCAGACCATCCGGCAAAAACTCCCCGATGGGTTCCAATCTTCGGAGTTTCTGTTGGAGCACGGCCAAGTCGATATGGTCGTGCGCCGCGCAGACCTGAAGCCGACTCTCGGCCGGGTGTTGCGCTTTTTCGCGGCTCGCTTAGCGGCGGTCCCCGCATGAACGTCATCGTGGAATTGGAAAAGCCGTTGCTGGAACTCGAATCGAAAATCGAGGGGCTGAAGCGTCTGAACGAGACACAGCGGGTCGACTTCTCGGTCGAGATCCGTGCCTTGGAGGCAAAGGCAAACCAGCTCAAGGCGGAGATCTTCGGCAATCTGACGCCTTGGCAGCGCGTCCATCTGGCGCGTCACCCGCGCCGCCCGCTTGCATTGGATTACATCACGGCGCTGGACGGATTCACCGAGCTGCACGGTGACCGGACCTTCCGCGACGATCCTGCTATCGTGGCCGGCTTTGCCTATTTAAGCGGCATGCCCGTCTACGTGTTGGGCGAGCAGAAGGGCCGGGATACGAAGGAAAATCTCTATCGCAACTTCGGCATGCCGCATCCCGAGGGCTACCGCAAAGCTCAGCGCATCATGAAGCTCGCCGAGAAATTTAGGCGCCCGTTACTGACTTTCGTCGACACGCCAGGCGCCTATCCGGGGATCGGAGCCGAAGAGCGCGGTCAGTCACAGGCCATCGCCGCTTGTTTGCAGTTGCTCGCCGGGCTTCGCACTCCGATCGTCGTGAACGTGACCGGGGAGGGAGGCAGCGGCGGCGCGCTCGGCATCGCACTTGGCGATCACATCATCATGCTGCAGCATGCTTGGTATTCGGTGGCATCGCCCGAAGCGGCGGCCTCCATTTTGTGGAGCGATGCGACGAAGGCCGATGAAGCCGCCAAGCGCCTACGCCTGACCTCCGAAGAGCTTTCGGAATTCGGCATCATCGACGAAGTAGTGGCCGAGCCGCTGGGCGGTGCCCATCATGATACCCAGGACGTCATTCGGCGGATTCTGGATGCGGACAAAAGAGCCGTTCGGCGCCTCATGCGTCTTCCGACCGACGAGCTCATCGACCGGCGTTATGAAAAATATCGCAAGATCGGCGCGCATACGGAATTGTTGCATGGCCGCGCGGCGCGGTAGCCTTCGTTTCAAGGCCGTTCGCTTCGCCCTCACTCCGTTTCCAGGCAGGGGACCGGACCAGCCGTGGAAACGCGTCGCTCTGCGCTCGCTCATCATCGCCGGCCGCAGCCTTGCGACCGTCGCAGCCGCCTTGGTCGCTGCGACGATCGGAACGCAAGTGTGGCGAGTCGCCGAGGAGAATGTTCGGCTCCACGACCAGATCGTCGCGGTGGAGAGGCAGAATCAAAGGCTCGAGGCGCAATCGACGCAGCTCTCCAACGAGGTCCGGTTATTGCACTATCCGGAATACCTGGTGCCGTTCATCCACGAGCAGTTGGGCCTGAGCAAGCCGCACGAAGTCTTTATCACCGTTAAGCCGCGGCAGCCAGCTTCCCCGACCCAAACTCCGCAGCCAAAATAATGGCCCGCGAGAGAGTCAGCGGCACGGTCGTGCATTGCTCTGGCTTTGGCTGCATCGTTCGCCTCGAGGACGGAAGACTGGCAGGCGTCGCTGGGTCTCAGGATGAGCTCGACGTCTTGCGCCAAGCCGTCGGGCAGGAGCGGCGGCCTCAGTTTGTTTTCGCAGTGGAAAAGCGGCCGAATGGCCGTTTGCGACTGACACTGGCCGGCCACGACGATGATAGCTCGACGCCTGTCATTGAAGCGGCAAACGCGAGAGCCCAGGCAGCATCGCTCGAAGGCAAGATTATCGAGTATCTGCGCCAGACAGGCGAGTGGGATGAAGGGGGAACGAAGCCGGGTTCGGCGAGGGGTGGGCTCCGCACGCAGTCGGAAAGGCTGCTGCCCTTCGCGACGCGCGCTCGCCGCGAATATCGCGACGATCCGCCCAGAGGGCGCCGCGGCAGAAAACGCTGACGGCCGCAACGGTTGAACCCTTGGCCCGGAGGCAACCCTGAAGTTGAGCCGGGTCACAGCCGATACAGTAAGCAGGTCGAGGCACGAATCAACTCATCCTCGGCCGAGAAGGCGGCAAACCACGATGGGGCCACGGACAATAGCGGCACGGATCACAAGGGCGACCGTGGTGGGCCTAGTAGCAAGCTTGGCCGCGGCAGGAGCGGCGTACGCGGGTGCGGGACCGAACGAAGTATCGCCAACCGCGGTCACGGCGGCCGTCACCGGTTCGACCGACACCCCGATCGTCGTGTCGCAATCCTCATTCACGCCCGACGACTACGGGAACCAGTTGTGGCTTGTCTGCTCCAACCAGTCGCAGCAAACGGTCGACCATTTCCAAGTAGAGGGCACCTGGACGGATCCAGTCTCCGGAATCAAGGGGCAGTTCAGCCGCGTGGTCCCGTTGGTGCTCGGGCCCGGAGAAAGAGGCGTCGCGACGGTGAATGGAGTGCCCGCCGGCCCGCGCGACGGCGAGCTTCAGATATCCGTCACGCGCGTGCGCTTCACGGATCTAGCGCTCTGGACGCCTGCTTTGCCTCGATCCTCGGAACGCATCGCCGCGCTGCCCCCTCCCGCGCCCGAGTTGCTGCCACAACTCGTTGCTGACCGAGCGCTAGCCGGCTGGTCGCAGAGTGCTGCGAGTCTCTTGCCGGACAGTCCGTTGCCTTCGCCTTCTGTGGATGTGAGAACCGTACGCGAAGCCGTATTGGCGCAGGGGACCCCCATTCAGGTGCGCTTAGGCGTGCCCGTCGATTCGCAAAGCGCCCGGCCGGGAGAAGTCGTGCCTCTTGTGGTTGGAGAGGACCTCATCAGCAACGGCGCCGTGATCGTCGCCAAAGGATCGGTCGGCTTCGGCCATGTCGATCAAGTCAGCCAAGCGGCGAAGTGGGGACGGTCTGGTTCGCTGACCATAGCGGCCGACGATGTCGAAGCCGTCGACGGAACGATGGTCGATCTAACCGGCAGCGCGTCGATTCAGCCGGTCGGGGGTCCCGGCATCCTAGCCAGGATTTTCGGCGGGCTCTTCCATCACGGTAAGGAAGCAGCCATGTCGTACGGGACGCCGGTGATCGCGGTTTGCGCCAAGCAGAGCCAAGTCGCGGTGGTCAGTGTCGCGGGCGCGCCGTAACCGTCTGCTGACCTAAAACGCCACCGCAAAGCGGGCGGCGCCCTGCGCGCTGTTGGTTTGGGGTTCGAGCCGACGCTCGGAGACGTGCAGCGGGCTGACTCGCGGTGATTGTGCTATGACTTGTGCCGCCTGGATCGTGGGCAGTTGGGCGAGTTGCGTATCGATTTCCCGTTGGACGGCGTCGCGTTTGGCGAGCAGGGCGGCAAGTTCGGTTTGCGCCTTGATGATAGAGCCTTCTAATTGAGCGGTGCCCATCGAATCTTCGAGATCGGCTACACGAGCCGGCGCTGCATCTGATGGCAGAGGCGCAGCCGCTGACGGTGCCTCGCTGTGCTCCTCGACTTCTTCCAAAAGGTAGCGGGCAGCTTGGTGCGTCCCGTTGAGGGCCAACACCATGTATAGAAGCTGGCGGGCGGTCCCGTTCTGTCTGGCTTCCATTGCCATTTTGGCGGCCTGAACGTAGTAGCCGAGCGCCTCCGGCAGCATGCCTCTGCTCCGGTGACATCCACCCATGTGGACGGCAGCCTGCACGTGAGTCGGGTCGAGATTGAGGACGCGCTTGAAAGCCAAAACAGCTTGGTCGTACTGCGACTTTGTCTGATACAGGCACGCCGCTTCAAATAATGCGGCGACGTGTTTGCCGCCCGACCGGCTGATGACCGTTAGGAATCTCGCTAGCGCGTCTTTGTCTTTGCCCTCCACCACGTCGATTTGACCCACGCAGAAGCCGGCCTCCATATTGTCGGGATCCTGTTGCGGCGCTTTGGTGAAGGCGACGCGCGCCGCGCAAGGGTCACCGGCATCGAGTCCGTCGATCCCGTTTTGCATGGACACGGCAAACAGCGTGTCGGTTCCGGCGCCCGGCTGTGCGGATACGTGAGGAAGCGTTTTCGTGTCAGCCATATATTTATTCCGCCGTGACGGTCGCCGAGGTAGTGGAAGCGATAGATCTCACAGCAGTATGACGGGCTGTCGTTGTGTTCGTGGCTTCGCAAGGTGAGATGTGACCTGCCGCACAGGGTCGGCTTGATTCCGCGCGTGGCAGAGGCGCATGGTCGGATAGGATCACCATATGGCGATGTCCGCTATCCCGGGCGGAGGCCGCTGAGTTCAGGGTTGATCGAGCCGAAGTAGTCCGAAGTCTCATAGCGGCGGAGAGGTGCGTCATGGGGCGGCAAATTGGTAGCGGGATCACTAAGGTATGCCCGACCGTCATAAACGGCCGGGCATATGTAGCTCCGATTCTGGGGCGTTCAGAACCTTTTGCGCCCTATTGATTGCGGGGCTCGGCGAATTTTTGTGCTCGCTGCCGTCGCGAGCCGCGGAGAGCGACCAGACACAGCTTGTCATGCTGACCAATCTGTATCTGACTCGCATAAACGCCCCTGGAAAGCTGTCCGCGTGCCTGCTGCCGTTGGACTTTGGAACCGGCCGGTCGGAAGCGGGCTCTTAGATATCGGGCCAACCAGCCATCGATGTCGCGAAGCGGGGCGGCGTAAAGGCGGCGCTGCATTGCGAGACGTTCAGGCCCTTTGCCGACCTGTCGCGCACGAATCGCACCATCAGGCCATCGGTACATGGCGTTTCGGTCGCGTGTCCGGCCCCACGCACGAGAACCTGCTTGGCATTCGGAAGATAGCGCAGCGCCGCCGCGGCATAGCGAGCCGGAGTTGCGGGATCATCAGAGCCGGACACCATCAATACAGGTGCCTGGCTTTCGACCGGGTCGTTGAAGCTGGGCGGCTTCGGGGGGACGTTCCAGCTCGAGCACGAGCGTCGCTGAGCCCGAACGCGCAGATCGCCGGCGAATGAATGTGCAGCCGCGGCTTTCAGTTCGTCGGGCGAGATGAACGGCATGAATTCGGCGCACGAGTACGAGAGGTATGCGCCCTGGTCGACATCTTGCGCCATCGAGGTCGATTGCACCTTAATGAGCTTGCCAAGCGGAACGAAGTCGGCGCGGGAGGCGCGTTCGACGATATAGGGCAGGTAGGCGGCGCTCTCAGGATCGTAGAGCGTGTCGCGTACCCGATCGACGAACACTTCTTTGGACAGCGGAACTGTTTGCCAGCTCTTATCTTTCGACTTCCACACCTTGACCGCGATGGGCCCGCGGTTCAAAAGCTGCACGAGCGCGTTAAAATGTTGTCCGAAAAACGGAAAGCGGTTGTTGCAGATCGCATCCAGCCGGCATTTGACGATCAAGTCATTCAAAGCGGTTTGCGCTCCGTCGGGAGCTCCCGGCAGCGGCTGAAAGTGGGGCGGCGCCACTCCGTCGAGAAGGGCGCTTTCGACGCGCTCGGGATGGCGTCGCATATAGACCAGCGAGAAGAAGGTCCCGTAGGAACCGCCGTTGAGCACGAGCTTTGGATAGCCGAGCGCGGCCCGGACGCCGTCTAAATCGTCGACCGCGTTATCCGTATTATACAGGCTCAGATTGCTCTTCGCCGCGTATTTATCACGACATGTCGTGACGAGTTTGTCGGGCCAAAGCTGACTGAAGTAAGCAACCGGATCGGCCGCCGGCGCGAAGTCACACCGCGACGGGTTGGAGCCACCCATGCCGCGATTATCGACGAAAAGGATATCGTAAGAATCTCGAAGCTTGGCGATGTGCCTGGCGAACAGTCCGTCGGCGAGTATTGGGGCGAACACCACGGCGCTTTCCCCCGGTCCGCCCGCGATGAACGCAATCGCGCGATGGCTGGCGTGCTTTGCCTTTAGGACGACGAGACGCAATGCGATGACGCGGCCGGAGCGAAGCGCCGGATTTTCGCGAGCGCCAAACGTACCGCACTCCGCTGGCGCCTTCGCATGTCCCTCGGTACACGGGGCCAGATTCAGGCCTAGCGGGGGCGACTGTGCTCCGGCAACCGCGAACGGCGCCAGCATCACAACGCAGAGCGCGAGGAGAACGCAGCGCTGCTTGGCCACCGCTACTCCTCGCCTTCCAGCTGTTGAGCTTTGGTTGTGGCGGCGATGTAAGGCATGCATGATCATCATGCCGCCGCGTTTTCCGCCTCGCGGCAAGCCGCCCTCCCATAGCAACCGGCTTAAGCTGACACTACAATCGAAGGTTTGTGGTGGGCCTTTCATCAAGCCGCAGTCCAGGAAAGCGGGCGGTGGCCATCTGGAAACATGGTGATCCTGGCGTTTCAAGGCTTTGCGTGGTGCGCGCGACGAATCTGGAACCTCTCACTTACGTGTCAACGCACCGCTTCACCGTCTGCGCTACGCACCCCATGAGTTGTGCATGCTACGCCCCGGCGACAAAACCGCCTTCCGCTTGGCCGCGGATATTCCACTTCAGTGCCATCTTTGTGACGGCAGTGCTTAGCACTTGGGCCGTAGCCCGACGCGCCGACGCTGACGACGCTCTACAACTGCAGCGACGAGTCGCAGCTAGCGTCGTGTTCGTTGTCGCCCATTCGCCGTCGGGTCTTAAGACCGGCTCAGGATTCATCGTCGCATCGGATCGCTCCGCGGTCAAGATATTGACGGCCAATCACGTGGTCGACAACGCCGATAATATCGTTGTGATTCTCGACGGTGACCTCAACGAGCAACGCGTTGCGACCCTTTTGAGCCGCGACTTCTTGCGAGACGAGGCCTTGCTGAAGATCCTCGCGGACAGGCGCAAACCGCTGCCGCTCGCAGCCAGCGGTTTACTCCGCACCGGCGAAGCGGTCGGCATTGTGGGCTACCCGGGGCGACATGATCTTGCGTGGAGCGACGGTGTCGTTCAAGCCTTAGCTCCCGGCTCGGGGCTCATCGTGGGATTGGGCCAGGTCTTAGCGGCGCCCGACGACGACGACAGATTTTTCTTCGATGCGCCGGTGCAACCGGGCGACAGCGGCGCACCAGTCTTTAACAGGCGGACAAATGAAGTCGTGGGCATGGCGGAGGGAGATGCATTTCGGGGTGAGGGGTTCAAGGCTTGGTTGACCGGTAGCGCGGTGGCCCTGGGTGCCGGCGGGTTCGCAAGTGTGCTGCAGGACGCCCCGGCGCGCAATCTCCGGCCGCCGCTCTTTCACGTCGGTCTTGTCGCCGAGGCCGCCGATCCGAACGATAATACCGTGGTGAAGTCGCTCTTTAATTCGCTAGTGGCGACATTTCAAAAGCAAAGCGACTTCGTAGCCGTGGACGCGACCCACGGTAGCGGTGTCGTCGCACCAAACGAGTTTACACCGTACACGATGTGTCGCTCTGCGGGAACACACGCTCTCGTTTCGCTAACAATTGAAGGGCACGGAGGGGACGCGAAAATCACGCTCAGCCTAATGGATTGCTCGGGCACTCCGGTTTATGAAGATGTGGAAGCCACCGACTCGGGTGCCAACCTCCCACGTGTCGCTTTGGAGAACGCCCTGCAAAGGGCAGAACATGCCTTAGTGGGCTACGCGGGCGCGCAACGCGGTGCTTGGG
>JACRUD010000144.1 GCA_014304875.1 Vulcanimicrobiota bacterium | reverse complement strand
ACTTTGAACGGCCCGGTACCGACGGGCAGGCTGTTGTACGGCACGCGATTGATGTCCGAGTACTTGGAGAGCAGGTGTTTGGGCAAGACCGGGTACGGCGTTCCCGACATCGTGAAAAAAGATGCGATAAAGGGCGCGTAACGCCGTCTTAAGTGCACGGCGATCGTGTAGTCGTCTTTCTTGTCGATGTTCGTGATGAGTTCGTAGCCCACGCGGCTGGCGACGTTATTATTCGGGTTCATGATCTGTCGATAGGTATAGATGACGTCATCGGCTCCAAACGGCGCGCCGTCTTGCCATTTCACTCCTTTGCGCAAGTGGTAGGTTATCTGCAGGCCGTCTTTGCTTATGCCGCCGTTTTGCAACGAGGGGACTTCGGTCGCCAGTTCAGGCTCGAATTGGTTGCTGTCGTTCCAGTTGAATAGATATCCGGCCCAGAACATCGACAGATCAACTTCGATTTGGAAGTTCCCGACGACAGGATTCATGCTATCGGGTTCGCTGTTGCCCGCCCAACGCAGCACGCCGTGGATGGTCCAGGGGTTGGCGTAGCGAGTGCCTGTGGATGTTGACTTTCCCACTTTCGTGCAGCCGCCGACCAGTGCGCTGCAAAGGAAAAGCGCCCACAAGGCTTTGCCCAAGTGCCCCATCCTTGCCCCTCCTCTGCCGTCTCTAGACGCCGGCATGCCGCTTTGCGAGAATGACGACGATCATGAATAAGCCGAAAGCCCAGCAATAAAAGGCGAACGGCGTCAGTTTATGGTCGCTGACGTAGCGCATGAAATAGCGAATCGCGATGAGACCGGAAAAAAACGCGACCAGGAAGCCCAGGACGATGACGGCGGTCGGCTCCGGTGCGGCGCCCAAACTCGCGATGCCGTGCTGCGCGCCGGGCGCTGCGGCGGCGGCCACTTTTGGGTGAACGACCCTGCGCAGCTCGAAGATGCTTGCACCGACGATCGCCAGCCCGGCGAGCAGGAAAGAAAAGCGCGCCGCTTCGGGGCGCGGCAAGCCGGCCATCATGCCTGCGGCGATCGAAAACCCGGAGCGGGAGCCGCCGGGAAAAAGGCCGCCGACCTGGCTTAAACCGATGAAGAAAGCCTTTAGCCAAGACAGCTGTTCTGCTTGCTCCGGGCGACCCGGCAGACCCGCCTTCGAGGCGGGAAAATAAAACCGGGACTCGAGCGGATCTGCTCGAGGTTTCTTCTGGGCGCTTCGCGTCGCCGACATTTTCTCCACGGAGAACAAGACCAACCCGGTGATCAGCAAAAACACCGCGGCGAACAGCGGCGATGCGAAAAGGCGGTCGAATTGATGTTCAAAAGCTTTGCCGACGAGCGCCAGCGGGACGGTCCCCAGGATGATCAACAGAGCCAGTCTTTGCTGGGGCTTGCGAAAGCGCTGTGTGAACCCGCTGAAGAACCCCTTGACCAGCGCGCCGTAGTCGCGGGCAAAGTAGACCAAGACCGCCAAGAACGTCCCGAGGTGAAGCATCACCACGAAAGGCAAGCTCGGCAACGGCCAGTTCATGAGGTAAGAGATGAGTAACGTGTGCGCCGCGCTGCTGATCGGGAATAGCTCTGCGACGCCTTGGATGATGCCTAGAATAATCGCGTGGACGTATTCCAACTACCTAAGGCCTTTCCATGAAGAGCCGCCTTTTCGCGCCGCCGCACGGCGGTTCCCAGGTGCGGTTCGGGCGCGTTGCGCGCTTGCCTGCACGGCGCTTTCGTCGATCGCCGTGCTGTTGAGCGGATGCGCATTGCATGCGCCTGCTGTGGATCGTGCTTCGGCCGATCAGGTACGATCCTCGCGCCAAACCGATCCGCAAGCGGGCAGCCGTAGCATCCAGGCGATCAAGCACATTATTGTTATCGTCCAAGAGAACCGATCTTTCGACAGTTATTTCGGTACGTTTCCGGGCGCAGACGGCATCCCGTTCAAAGCGGGGCAGCCGACGGTTTGCGTCCCCGACCCCCATGGAGGCTGCGTGCGGCCCTACCATGACCCGCGCGACAAGAACTTCGGCGGTCCGCACGGCTCGCGAGCGGCGGCGCTCGATATCGACGGCGGAAAGATGGACGGATTTTTGACCGCCCTTTCGATCGGAAGGTCGTGCACCAGCAACGATGTGAATCCTAATTGCGGCAGCGGAGAGGTCATGGGTTATCACGACGCCCGAGAACTGCCGAACTACTGGCAGTACGCGCGCAACTTCGTTCTTCAGGACCGAATGTTCGAGTCAACCGCCTCCTGGAGTCTGCCCGCTCACCTTTTCCTCGTGTCTGAATGGTCGGCCAAGTGCACCCGCCCCGGGGACGCGATGAGCTGCGCCAGAGCGCTGCAACAGCCAGCCTATCCGCCCGATTACGGGTCCCATCGCGGCCGCGGTCGGCATAGGATAGCGGCGAGGCCGGACTACGCTTGGACGGACCTCACGTACCTTCTGCACGTCCATCATGTCAGTTGGGCATATTACGTCTTCACCGGCAGCCAACCCGATTGCGCCGATGGCGATGCGGACTGCGCCGCTGCAATGCTAAGCGCAAGGACGCCCGGGATTTGGAACCCGCTGCCCTATTTCGACACCGTCGAGCGAGACGGCGAAGAAAAAAACGTGCAGAACATCGCGCAGTTTTACGTCGCGGCAAGAAGCGGATCTTTGCCGTCAGTCTCCTGGATCGTCCCCAATCAGCGGCTCAGCGAGCATCCCGACGCGCTGGTCAGTGATGGGCAATCGTACGTCACCGGCCTGATCAACGCAATCATGCAGGGACCGCAATGGAACAGCGCCGCCATTTTTTTGTGTTGGGACGATTGGGGCGGATTCTACGACCACGTCCCGCCTCCGCCGGTGGACAAAAATGGATATGGCCTGAGGGTTCCGGCGCTCGTCATAAGCCCGTACGCGAGGCGCGGGTATATCGATCATCAGACATTGAGCTTCGATGCCTACGCCAAGTTCATCGAAGACGACTTCTTGAGCGGACAGCGCATCGACCCGAAGACCGACGGGCGCCCCGACTCGCGCTCGGTGGTCAGGGAAAACGAGCCGCAGCTGGGCGACGTAAGCCGCGATTTCGACTTCTCGGCGGCGCCTCGGCCGCCGCTCATCTTACCGACCGCGATCACGGTGGCACACTAACAGTCCAAATGTAGCGCGCAAAATGTAGTGCCGCCACTTTAGTGGCGGCACCCGATCGTCAGGGTTGACGGACCTGAAGGTCCGTGGCTACCTTAGGCTATGCAAGGCCGATATGGCGCACTTGCATGGAATGCCGAGCCCGGCGCTAATGCGTCCCATCGGCGACAAGCGCTGCCGCCAGCTCCTGCTGAACGCTCTTCATGTCAATAAGCGCGGCCTTAACGTTCCCGGAGAAATACCCCGCGTCGTGCGTCAGCCAGTAGATGACGACGCCACCTTGATTCCTTTGACGAGCGACATCGAGGTCGCTGGCTTTGCCGTATCGAGTCTCCCCCGTCTCCTTGTTCGCCTTAGGGAACCCTAGGTCGGCGCGCACGCGATCCAGCGCCGTAATAGCCTGGAGCCGGTGGTACGAGTAGTCGGTGGCATCGTGCTGAAGTCCGTCGATCATGCTTTCCAGAATCGGGTCAACTTCCCCAGGCGACGATGATGGCGTGGGGGTCGGAGATGGATTGGGCGATGCTGAGGGACTCGGCGATGGATCCGGGTCCGGGGATGTGGACGGCGATGGTGAAGGAGCCGGAGTCGAACCCGTCCAGACGCCGGTGATCGCGCTGGCGTTGCCGGTGTTTCCCAGATGGTTTAACCCCTTCATGTCCTCAATAGTCCGCAGCACGTCGTAGTGGTTCACGGTCTGTCCGTACTCGCCGGATTTGACCATCGGGCCGACTAAGAGCGTCGCGATGTGGCCCCCGCCGTTGGTGTTATCGTTGTCCGCTTCGTCCCACACGATCACGAGAAGGCCGTTATGGGCGTTATCGTAGCTGATGATGCCCGGCACGACCTTGGACAGAAAATTATCGCCGTAATTGATCGTGCTGTCGTGCATGTTGTCCATTTGATTCGGCGTCAAGAACGTGATATTCGCGCTCACATCGGGAGTCGTCCCGGTCGCCCAATTGTGCTCGACCGAATGAGACACGTCCGAAAAGTTGACCCAAGGCGTATGCCGATTGACTTGGAGTGGGGTTCCGGCGGGATCTTTTATCGTTGAATTGCATTGTCCCCACGGCAGAGAGTTCTCGACTTGAGCCGTGAATGTCAATCCATGTGCCTTGCTTTCGCTGGCCACGTCGCCCTTGTAAGGTCCGTTTTTCGGTGGGCACGCATCGGTCGCGTTTCCGCCGCCGGATAGGCCTTCGGTCGTCCCGGCAAACAGAGCGAAATAATCGGGCTGACTCTTATGGGCAACCCCGTACGCCTGGGTAAACCAGGCTGACTTCGGCTTCAGCGTGTTGATCAAATAGGCCGGCTTTGCCGCCATCAGCACCGAGTAATTCTCATTTTCCATGATCAGGACCGTCACGTGATCGGGATGCGGCAATCCTTGCGACTTGGCGCTGGACTCCTGCAGCGCGCCATTTGCTCCGTTTCCGGGTTGCGGTATCCCTCCTCCACTAAAAGCGCCGGAACCGCCGCCGCACGCCGCCGCAAATGCGGCCGCGCCGCAAAGGGCAGCGCCTACGATAAAACCTTTACTGCTCACGAATGTTCTTCTCTCAAAAGTTGGCTGTGCCGAAATACAATGGGCGATGAACCCGATTTCGGGCTATGTTCATGATACCGCCGTCACTCCAACGGCTACTATGATGGGTATCACGCTAATTGCTATTGGGTAGAAACTTACTAGTAGGACCTAAGGAAAAAAATCTAACTGTGAAGCTCCGCTGACGTGACCCCCAAAAACTGAAGCGCTTGCACTAGGATTTTCCAAGGCGTAGAC
>JACRUD010000079.1 GCA_014304875.1 Vulcanimicrobiota bacterium | reverse complement strand
TTTCGGCCCGGATCGCCAAGCACCGCGGCGAACTCAAGAGCCTGCTCCGCAATCAGGCCGTGGGCGCCGGAATCGGAAACGCATATTCCGACGAGATCCTTTGGCACGCCAGGCTGAACCCTCAACGCCGGCTGAGCACCCTTAGCCTGGAAGACCGCCACGCGCTCTACGATTCGATGCGCAGCGTGCTGAGCACTTCGGTCGCCATCGCGCGCGACCGCTACGCACGCAAACTTCATCCGCTGCACAAGCAAGATCGCTCCTTCATGAATATCCACCTCAAAGGACAAGCCAAAGGCAAAACCAGCTGCCCGCGCTGCGGCCACCGAATTTCGGTCATCCACGCTCGCGGCGCGGAGACGTACTTCTGCCGCGGCTGCCAGAAATAGCGCTTCGCGTGCGCTCCGGCGGTGACGACCAGGATCTTTTGAGCAAGGGCGACCCCGCCGTTTCCGGCGAACGTCCGCCGACATGGAAAAACCTCCGAAACTGTGGCGACTGCTTGTCATGCTGGCCGCCGTCATCGCCGCGATCGTCTGGCTAAAACACTACGCCGCAAGCGCGCTTTGAGGGATGCAAACACGAGTCGACCCAAGCATCTTCAAGAGCTACGATATCCGCGGCGTCTATCCTCAGGAACTGAACGAAGACGTCGCCGAACGCATCGGCCGGGCATTCATTGAATTCTTAGGCGTGGCGACGGCAGCGGTGGGACGCGACATGCGTCTATCGTCGCAGCCGCTGTTCGAGGCGTTTGCGCGGGGCGTCACGGCGGCAGGGGCAGATGTCGTGGATCTCGGCCTGACGTCGACCGACGAATTGTATTTCAGCGTGGGCGCCTTCGGCTATCCCGCCGGAGCTATGATCACGGCATCGCACAACCCCAAACAGTACAACGGTTTCAAGCTGTGCCGTGAAGACGCGGTTCCTCTGTCCGCGGACACCGGCGTGTCGGCCATCCGCGACCTGGTTTCCGCCGGGAGCTTCGTAGCCGCTTCTCACAGGGGCGCCATAAGCAGACGCGATGCGCTGCCGAGTTTCGTCGACCACTGTCTGTCGTTCATCGACCCCGGTGCGATCGCGCCGCTGAAGATCGTCATCGACTCCGGCAACGGCATGGGCGGCTTGATCGTGCCTGCAGTCTTCAAACGCCTGCCCGTGGAGGTCGTGCCTCTCTACTTCGAACTCGACGGAGATTTTCCAAACCACCCTGCCAGTCCGATCGAGCCCGAGAACATGGCCGACCTTCAAAAGGCGGTTCGGGAGCATAAGGCCGACCTCGGTGTGGCGTTCGACGGCGACGCCGATCGCATGTTCATCACGGACGAGTTCGGAGAGTTGGTGGGGGGCGATATGGTCACCGCGCTTGTCGCGGAAATGCTGCTGCGCAAACACCCCGGCGCGACGATCCTCTACAACGTCATCTGCTCGCGCGGAGTGCCGGAGATCATCGCCAAGTACGGCGGTGTGCCCGTGCGGACGCGCGTCGGGCATTCGATCATCAAAGCGATCATGCGAGAAAAAAAGGCCATGTTCGGCGGCGAACACTCCGGGCATTTTTACTTTCGCGATAACTATTATGCCGATTCCGGCCTCATCGCGCTGCTTGCCGTCTTGGAACTGATCTCTAACGAACGCCAGAGCGTGAGCCAACTCCTGGCACCGCTGGACCGCCGTTTCCGCTCGGGGGAGATAAACAGCAAGGTCGACGACATACCAGCCAAGCTGCAAGAACTAGAACGCCATTTCGCCGACGCCGATGAGATCGACCACCTCGACGGCGTCACCGCGAGCTACCCGGCATGGTGGTGCAACGTGCGGCCGTCGAACACCGAGCCGCTGCTGCGGCTCAACGTCGAAGCGGATTCCCCCCAGCTCCTGGCGCGCAAACGCGACGAAGTCTTGGGGCTCATCCGGCGGTGAAGCAGGACACGGGATGCGACAAGCCTTGTCCCCTCGGGCGCGACTTTAGCTCCCGGCCGATCTGACGCAGGACGAGCGACGCTCTAGGTTCGAGCGTCGGAAAGTAGGCGCCCAGGAGGATCTGCCGGCGAGGCCAAGCGGAGCGGCTGTAGGCGAATGAATAGAGCGCATGGTTTGCTCGCCGCGATGGACGGCTCCCAAATCCCTTATCGCGCATGGGGAAAAGCCGAAGCGCAAAGCTGTTTGGTCCTGCTGCACGGCGGCGGCCCGTACAGCCGCTGGTACGAGACCATGGGCAACGCCTTGGCGCGGCTCGGCGTCGCGGTCTTGGCGTTCGACCAGCGCGGTTTCGGAGAGACGGCGGGACGGCGCGGCGACGTCGCTCGCTTCTCGCTCTATTTGGACGATTGCGCCATCGCGCTGTCCGCGGCAACAGCCCGCTGGCCGGACGCGTCGTTATCCCTTGTCGGCCATTCCTTCGGCGCCCTGGTCGCCTTGCGCTACTGTCTGGACCGGATGAAACGCCGCGGTCCGGCGCCGGCCGCGCTGCTGCTTATCGCCCCCTGGATCAAGGACACTTTGCGCCTATCAGCCCGTCTGGTCGCCGCCGCCTTGGTGGACTCGCTCATCAGGCCGACGAAGGCCTACGACGTTCCGCTGAGCGTCTACGATACCGCGGACGTGTCAAACGATGCCGCACTGGCCGAATGCGACCGCGATCCTCTGTGCGTCCATAAATTGACCGCGCGCTGGTATTTTGCGACGCGGCGGGCGAAGGTAGGGCTCATGCGGCAGGTGCGCCGACTGAGCTTGCCCGTGCTTCAGATAGAGGGAACCGCGGACACCTTGATCGATGCCGATACCAACCGCCGGCTGTTCGAAAATATCGGCAGCCGGCGCAAGCGGTTCGTCATGATGGACGGCGTGTATCACGATGCGCAGCTGCAGCGCGACGTTTCGCCGGTCGCCGGCGTGATGGCGGATTTCCTGGAGGCTTGCGAGGCGCAAGGAGCGATGTGAGCAGCCGAACGATCGGGCCGGCGCTGCTCGCGTTCGGCGACGGCACCTCGCATCAGGGCTGCCTGCGCGTCGAAGACGGGCGCATCGCCGCGACCGAGGACGGGCCTCAATACATCGACTACGAACTGCCCTTCGGCAGCACCGTCTCGCCGGGCCTTATCGACTTGCACGTCAACGGCATCGCCAGGTATTGGTTCAACAGAGAACCTGTCGAGACTGTGCGCGCCGTCGCGTTGGCCGCACCGAAACGAGGCGTCACCGCGTTCCTGCCGTCCATCATGACGGCTCCATGGGAGCAAATGCTCTACGCGGCTGACGAGGTTTACAGGTGCGTCAATCGGCCGCCGTCGGGGGCCCGACCGCTCGGAGTGCATTTCGAAGGCCCGTTTCTCAATCCGAAATTCGGCCGCGTCCATCCCCGGGAGTATATCTTGGAGCCGACGCCGGCGCGCATCGAGGCATTGCTGAAGACGTGGGCCGGCGGCCGCTGCCGCGTGACGATGGCGCCGGAAATCGACGAGGCTCCCGGCGCGGCGGCCGAACTCAAGCGGCACGGGGTTACTTTAGCCGCAGGGCACACCGGCGCGGATTTTGCCGCCGGAAACGCTGCCATCGAGCAAGGCTACCATCTGCTGACCCACGCGTTCAACGCCATGCCGCCTCTCGCCGGCCGCGGGTCATCTATCCTGCATGCCTTTTTGCTCGAGCCGACCGTGATGTGCGAAGTCATCGCGGATAACATCCACGTCTCCCCCGAAAGCATCGCCTTGTTGTATCGGTTGAAAACGATCAACTTGGTGCTCACGACGGATGTCATGCCGCTTGTGGAAGGGCTCGTCGATGAGGGCGGCGTGGCGCGCACCAAGGAGGGCGTGATCGCCGGCAGCCTGCTCACCCCAGACCGGGCGGTTCGTAATCTCATGGCGGCAACCGGCTTGCCGTTAGCGGAAGCAGTCACGTGCGGGACGTGGGCTCCCGCTCGCGCCATCGGCGTCGCCGACGAGATCGGAAGCCTGAAAGTAGGGATGCGGGCGGACCTTGCGGTGTGGGACCGGCACAACCGCATCACTCACGCATTCGTCGCGGGTGAGCTCGTGTATGCGGATAGCTGATCAGCCATCTACAGGCTGGGCGATGATTTCGCCGACGACGGTCCCCGCGTGGTTCGTGACCGCCGGGGAGCGGTAGCGGCCCAGTTGCACATCGTCCTTCGCCGTGACGACTCCGAAGGCGGTGAGCCTGGCCAAAACCGCCGGCGAGACGGCGCGCGGGTTTCCGTCAACGATCTTCAGGCACATGCCGAGTGCGCGGCCGGAGACTGACACCGCATGGTAACCTTCAGCGCCGCCTTTCGCTAAGACGTCCGGCGCAAGGGCGCACATGAGCGCCGTATCGAACCGCTCGCTTCCGCCGACGTATTCGGGATTTGCGATCATCGCTTTTTTGACACGCTCGATCGCAGCGCTCCAGGGATCGGGGAAAAGACCGGGGTCGCTGACCCTAGCGTAGAACCGTGCGGCGGCGCGCATCGGGACTGCGATCGCCGGAATGCCGCAGCCGTCGATGCCGACAAACATCGAGTCGCGCGGAATGTCCAACAACCGTGCACATGCGGCTAAGATTTCAACTTGTGCCGGATGATCGACGCGCAGGTAGCCCTGCGCCCCTGCGCGGCGGTGCATCGCCAGCGCCAAGATCGCGGCGTGTTTGCCGGAGCAGTTGTTGTGGATGCTGCGTGGCGGCTCACCCGCAGCCGCGAGCGCCTGCGCGCTCGCGGCGTGCAGCGGCGCATGCGGCCCGCAGGCGAGCGCGGTTTCGTCGAGCCCGATCTTGGCGAGGATGCTGCGGACCGCCGCGACGTGGAAAGGCTCTCCGCTATGCGACCCGGCTGCGACCGCCAGCTCGCGATCGCTCAGTCCGTACCGCTCGCCTGCGCCGCTCGCGACGACCACGGCGCAGATCAGCGGTTTCGCCGACGAACGCATATACGTCGGCATGTCGATATCTCCCGCGGCGGCCAGTAGCCGTCCGTCGACGTGCGCGGCTGCGTAGCGAACGACATGCCGGCTTTCCTCTATGCCGCCCCGAGTGACGAGCACCGCTCCACGCTCGTCCGCTGCTTCGCCTCGGCGGCAAATCTCCATATCGATTGGACTATCGACAGCTTGCGGATGACCCTGCATGCGATGCGGTTCCCGTTTCGGTCCAGGAAGCCTAGCGCAGCGGAGAGAACGCGGCCGACGATGCGCGCATGTCGCTGAACGCCCCGGCCCTTCGCCCTTTGAGCCTTGGCGAAATGTTTGACCGCGCTTTTACGATCTACGCCCGAAACGCGATTCCGTTCTCTTCTCTTCTCGTCGTCGTCATCGTGCCGTTTTGGGTGCTGCAGTACATCGGCTCCAGGGACTTGATCGCGGCTTATATTGCCGCAATCTCGCACATGGCCAAAGCCGGCCCGAAAGCTGCGGCTTCCGATTTCAATGCGCTGGCCGCGCACTCCACCGGTTTCGGGCCGCTCATCGCATTGGGTTACCTATTCGGTCTCGTCGCGCTGCCCCTGGCGAGCGCTGCGGTCGTCGTCGGCGTCTCTCAGGTCTACCTGAATCTGCCGGTCCGTTTCGCCGAATGTTACAGAGCGGCGCTGCGCCGTCTGCCTCACGTCCTCATCCTCATCGTCATGTGGCTCTTCGCCATGATCGGCGCCGCGATTGCCCTAACCCTCGTCATCTCTATCGCGGCGTTCGCGATTGCGGTCGCCACCGGACTGCTTGCGCACGCCAGAACTTTTTTCGCGATCCTCGGCGTCGTGGTCGGAGTCGCCGCAGTCTGCGCGATCGTGGCGGCGATGACCATGCTCTACCTGGCGTTCGCGTTCTCTTTCGTCAGCACGGTGCTCGAAAAAACGGATCCCGTGCGCGCGTTTTCGTCGGCTTTCGCGCGCATCTTCAGCAAGCACCAGTTTTGGCGCTCAGCGGCGGTGGGCATCGCCCTTGTCGGCATAGGCCTCGGCGTCGACATTGTCTTCTTAGGCGTCGGCGCTTACGCTTCGTACGCGACGAAATCGCCGTTGGCGTATTTCATCGTCTCGGGACTGGCCGGACTGATGTTTAGCGCGTTCGGCTACATCGCCGTTTCCGTCTATTACTACGACGTGCGCGTCCGGCGCGAAGGATTGGATTTGCAACTGCTGGCCGATCAAATCGCCGGCGTAGAAACGACCGCGCGACGTTTGATCTGAAATCGGCGGTCTTGTTCGCGGCGCTTGCGCTAGCGATCCCTCAGCTGCACGCCTCGGATGCGCAGCCTGCTCCGGATGCAGAGCGTGCGGCGAGCCGGTTCGCTTCGGTTTCCGCTCGCTCTCTGATTCGCGCAGCAGAGGCAGTGGATCGGCGGGCCCACGGCGGCGCGTCGGCCCCGACGATCCGCCTCAGCTCGATGACGCAGCGGCCACTCCGCTCTGCGCCGTCGTTGGACGGATGGCTGCGTCACGCCCTGCGCTCCGCGTCCGAGCAGCGGACGGCCGCCGGGCGTACCGCCTCGCTGCGGGAAATCGAAGGCTCCTTGCGACTGGCGGCGAGCGACGCGCGCCAAAGCTATGCCGCCAAGATGCCGCGCATAGACCCGCATAAGGCCGTGCGTACGATTCTGGCCGCGCCGGCTTACCGTCAGTTAAATCGGAGCGCGACGAGTTCGCGCGGAACGACCCTCGCGCAGCGTTTTTCGGCGTGGCTCGCTCGGCTGCTGGAAAAAGTCTTCCGCGGGCTCGATCGGGTGGCCTCGCATTCTGCCGGTCTAGGCGACGCCCTCGCCGCCTTACTGGAGATCACTGCGGCGGCTGCCCTGATCGTGTTCGTCTATCGCCTCGGTCGAGCGCTGTCGCGACGGCGCCCGCGACGGCGCGACGAACGCAGAGGCGTGCAGGTTGCGACCCGGCCCGACGCCGATGCGCTCTACCGCGAAAGCCTTGCGGCGGCCGGCAGAGCCGACTACGCGAAAGCCATCGCTCTCTTGTTCCAAACCTGTCTGCTCGCGCTGGACAGAAACGGCAAGGCGTCATACGACCCCGCGCAAACCGTGGGTCAATATCGGCTTGCGCTCGCCCGCTCTGCCGAGCCATGGGTGTGTCACTTCGATGCTCTGGCGCGTGCGTTCACCGTCGCTTCGTACGCTCGGCTCCCCGCAGGCGCGGACGACTGGGCACACGCCCGCGCAGCGTATCGAGCCCTGTCAGCCGCCAGAACGGACTGAAACTTCAAAGATGAAGCGTGCGTCCGTCCCATGGATCGAGATCGCCCTAGCGCTGACCGCGCTCATCGCGCTGGCCGCGACCGCGCGCATATCGGCCGCGAGACAACAGGCCGCGGCACCGCGCTACGACACGCATTCGACCTATGACCGGCATGCGGGGGGATACAGCGCCTGGTACGCGTTGCTGCAACGTGAGGGACTACAAGTCGCCCGCTTTGAACGGCGCCCGGCGTACCTGCCCTCGTCGGTCAAAACTTTTGTGCTTGCTCCCAGCGCCAGCCCGCCGCCGTTGGGGCTTGCCGCTTCTCCCGCAGTTCATTACAAGCCGGTCGACTACAGCAGCCTGGCCGCGTGGGTGAAGTCCGGCGGCCGGCTGGTTTTTATCTCCGATTTTGCCCCGGCTTATTCTGCTCTAGGGCTTCCGCCCATCGACAAACTGGCGCAAGCGCGCGATGAGGCACTACCCATTTCTCTTTCGTGGATCGATGCTCGGGTGCGAGCCATAGCGGGAAGCGGCGCCGCGCGCATACCGTGGTCTGCGCCTGCGAGAGTGGTGCCGGTTTTGGGCGATTCTAAAGGCGCGGTCGTGGCGTACTATCTATTTGGTCGCGGCCGCATCATCGTCGCGACCGATCCGATGATTTTCACCAACGCGGCCATCGCCCGAGCGGATAACTCGCGCCTCGCTTTCGACCTCGGCGCGGCCGGCCGCCAAGGAATCGTCGCGTTCGACGAGTGGACCCACGGCCACGATAGCGGCGATTCGCTTTGGCGGATCTTGCCGACCCCGATACGAGCCGCTCTGTATATCGCCGCGACGGCCTTGGGATTGCTGTTGATCGGGACCAGCTTGCGTTTCGGTCCGGCCGTCGCCATAGTCGAGAATCCAGATCGGACCTCTTCTGAGTACTTGGACTCGATGGCAACCTTGCTCGAGCGCGGCCACGCAGCCCGCTTGGCCATCCGTGACTTGGTGGGGGCGGCGATCCGAACCGCCGCGACGGCGGCGGGCGTGGCCGATTCCGCGCCGATCGAGACGATAGCACGCCGGCTGCCCAACGGTTTCGGCGGCGTGCGGCGTGAAGCCGATCTGCTCGATCTCGGGCGGCTGACCACCTACGTGCGCCCAACCGACGGCGAGCTTTTGCGCGCGGCCCGAGTCTCACTATCCCTACGGAAGGAATACACCCGTGATGGCCCCATCGGCATCGGACGTCGCCCAGCGGCTGCGAAGCGGTTTCGCTAAGGTCGTCGTCGGCCAAGACGCAACGATCTTCGCTCTACTCATAGCGATGTTCGCACAAGGGCACGCGCTCATCGAAGGAGTCCCGGGCACAGCCAAAACGCTCATCGTGCGCGCTCTGGCACTCTTGTTGGGAGCCGAGTTCCGGCGCATTCAATTCACCCCCGACCTCATGCCGTCCGACGTCGTCGGCACCACGGTTTTCAACCCCAAGAGCGGGGAGTTCTTCACCCGGCGCGGGCCGCTGTTCGCGAACCTCGTCCTGGCGGACGAAATAAACCGCACCCCGCCCAAAACCCAGTCCGCTCTGCTCGAAGCGATGGAAGAACGGCAAGTCACGATCGACGGCGTGTCGATTCCCTTACCGCCTTTGTTCCTAGTATGCGCCACCCAGAACCCGGTGGAATACGAAGGGACGTATCCCTTGCCGGAAGCGCAAATCGATCGCTTCATGGTCAAGACGACGACCGGATATCCGGCCCCAGAGGAGGAGCTCGAACTCTTGGCACGCTGCGCCGAAGGATTCGATGCCCGCTTCTTGGAGCGCGCCGGTCTGGAAGCGGTCGTCAGCGAAGCCGACGTCAACGCTGCCCGCTCGCAGGTGCGCGCGGTGCACCTAGCTGCGCCGCTGCAACGTTACGTCTACGACATCGTTGCGCAGACGCGTCTATCGCCGGACGTCGGCTTGGGAGCAAGCCCGCGTGCCGGCATCGCGCTGCTGCTCGGCTCGCAAGCCGCCGCGGCCATAGACGGGCGCGATTTCGTGACCCCCGACGACGTGAAAGCCACAGCGGGTCTCATACTCCATCATCGGCTCATCGTTCGTCCCGAAGCGGAAGTCGAGGGTATTACCGGTTCCGACGTCGTCTCTCGCGTGCTCGCAACCGTGCCGGTACCGGAAATCGCCGTGAGCACGCCTGGGTCTCAGCCGACATGACAATCGCTGCGGCCGAACGGACGACGGTCGGCGCCTTTCCTTGGCTCACCCCTCGCTGCTGCGTCGCCATACTTGCCTTGGCCGCGCTGGTCTGCTGCGCGGCGTTCGTTCCGGCTTTTGCCTACGCCGCAGTTGTGGCGACTTGCGCGTTAGCGGGGTTCTTCGCCGCCGATATCGCCATCGGACCGCGCCGCGACGACGTCACGGTTACCAGAGAACCGTTGGGCCACCTCGCGCTGCGCCGCCCTGCGACGCTGCGCTACGTCGTCGAAAATCGCGGCCGGGCCGCGGTGTACTTCGGCATCATCGACACGCCTGTCCCCGAATTGCAGTTCCTTGATGGACAGGTATCCGGGTGGCTGCCGCCGTCAAGGCGCACCGTCGAATCGATGGAAGTGTTGCCCGTGGAGCGAGGCTTGGCCGAGTTGGGCACACTCTACGTGCGCGGAGAGAATAACATCGGCTTGCTGCGCAGGCGCTGGGCTTTTCCCGGCGCTTGCCGGACGCGGGTCTTCCCCGACCTGTCGGCCGTCGAACGCTACGGCAGGCTCGCCAGACATGGCCGGCTGATGGAAGCTGGTTTTAGGAAATTGCGTTTGCGGGGCGGCGGCGGCGAGTTCGAAAGCCTGCGCGAGTGGACGCCGGACGACTCGTTCCGCTCCATCGATTGGAAAGCGACGGCGCGCCGCGTCAAGCTGATGGTCGCAAGCTACGACGTCGAACGAAGCCAAAACGTGATGCTCGTCTTGGACGCCGGCCGCCTCATGATGCCTCGCATCGGCAGCCAGCGGAAATTCGATTACGCGCTGACGGCTGCGCTTTCCGTCGCAACGTTGGCGGCTGGGACGGACGATCGGGTTGGGCTGACCGCTTTCGCAAGCGCTATCGTGGAGCACGTGGCGCCGCGTTCCGGCGCAGGGCATGCCAGTGCACTCGTACGCCGGCTTTATGACTTGCAGCCCCGTTTCGAAGAAGCCGACTACGCCGGTGCGTTCACGTTTCTTCAGCGCGTTCAGCGCAAGCGCAGTTTGGTCGTCTTCTTCACGGACATGTTCGACCCCATCGCTTCCTCGACCGTGTTGGCCAACGCCGGACTGCTGGCAAAACGCCACCTCGTCATGTGCGTGCTGCTTAACGATGAGGCGATAGATGCGGCGCTCGACCAGACACCGCAGTCACCACGCCAAGCGTATCGTGCCGGCGTCGCCGCTGCGCTCGCCACCGAGCGTAGCCGCGCTGCCGCCGTTCTGGCGCAACGCGGCATCATGGTCTTGGACGTTCCCGCAAGCCGGCTGACCGTCAGCCTGATCAACTCCTACGTCGATGTCAAATCGCGCGGGCTCCTGTAGGGGTTCAAGAGATGCGGCGTGCCGGCCAGGCGGCCGCTGCCGGCAAATCCGAAATACCACGCCATGCCCAACGCCCCGACCGCCGCCACCAGCACACGAACGCCCGCTGGAGATCGAAGGGGCGAGAAAAACCCTTCGATGATCCCGGCAACCACGAGCATCAGCGTGACGCCCAGGATGAGCGTGCCTGCGCGGCGCGCGTTGCGCTTTAAAGCGTCAATGCGACGAAGCTGCCCGGGATTATACACCGCGGCCGCCAGCAGCAAGCCTGCGGCACCGGCGATTTGAATGGCTGTCAGTTCGATGATGCCATGCGGCGCGACCGTCGCCCAGAAGTCGTACCCGTAGCCCGCGCTCGCGAAAAGAGCTCCGTAGCCGCCCAACAGGAGGCCGTTTTGAACTATTGACCACACCGTCAGCGCGCCCAACGTCATGCCCCCGGCGAACGCCATAACCGCCACTTTAATGTTGTTCGTGATGATGGCCGCCGACATCATCGGAGCCAAGTCGCGGTCGAAGCCGAAGTTGCTATCGTGTAAGCTCTTACGGATCGGTTCCAGCATCGCGGCCGGAATCACGATGTATGCATTGAGCGGCTTGTCGGCGACCAGCCAATAGGCCAACGCCGCCGCTAGCGCGAAGATCGTCGCACACGCTAAAACGTACCAGCGCGAGGCTCGCAGTTCGACCGGAAAGTCGCGCGTCACGAAATTCATGATGCGCGTTTGACCGCGTTGCGATCCGACGCCGTACACGACAGCGTGGGCGCGAGCCGTCAGCCGGTTCAGATAGGCTTGCAGGTTCGGGTCATACGGCCGGGCGCCGGCATAAGCGAGGTCGGATGTGACCCAGCGGTACAGCATCCCGAGATCCCCGATCTCCTCGGGCCTCAGCGCGCGGAGCCCCCGCCGCTGCGCCGCCAACAGCAGTTCTTCCAATCGCCGCCACTTAGCGCTGCGCTGCTCGACGAAGAGCGCCTGCCTCATGATCAGCGCTTCAGGCCGCAGTCAAAAACTCCCGCGCAGCCGGCCCGTGTAGGCGCGGCCATGGACCGCACGCTCTTAGTCCGTACTCCGGAGAGCATCGCCTTTTCGTACGAGCTCGCCGGCGTCGGGAGCCGGTTTTTGGCGGTGGGCATCGACCTGCTGCTCCAAATCACCGCTGTGATTGTGCTGCTCGTCGTGTCGGCCGCCGCCTTACCTCACATCAAGCTCCTGCTCCGCTCGGCCCGCCTGAGCGGGCGCGCCGCCTTTTCGCTTTACGAAGGTCTGCTCATCATCGTTTTGTTTGCGATTCTCTTCGGCTATTTCATCGCTTTTGAAGCATTGTGGAACGGGCAGACACCCGGCAAGCGCCTCATCGGCATCCGAGTGGTACGCGACGGGGGCTATCCGATCGCATTGATTGACTCGCTCATCCGCAACCTCATAAGGGTTGTCGAGGTCGGCGTTGGTTTTTACATCGCCTCAGTCATCAGTATGCTCGTCTCGGCGCACAACAAGCGGCTCGGCGATTTAGCCGCCGGGACGATCGTCGTTCGCGACCATCCGTACGAAACGGCTAGCCTTTCTCGCGGTTGGGATACGCAAGTCGCGCAGGCCGGCGCGCCAAACTTCAGCGCCCGCGCGCTCAGCCCGGCTGAAGTATCGCTGGCCCGGCGCTACGTGACTCGGCGAGTATCGTTGAATGGCGAGTCCGCGCGCAGCTTGGCGGCGAAGATCGCCGCAACTCTGCGGCCCAAGCTTGGCCCCGCGGCCGCAACTTTGGATGACGATGAACTGCTTCGCCGGGTCGCCGCCGGCCTGGAGCTATAGCGCGCAGCCGACGCCCGGCTCGTCATTGGGGGACGGACCTAAAGGTCCGTGGGCTAAATGGGCGTTCCATCAGCCATGTAGTGCTGCGGCTTGGAGGCGCGGCCCGTTCAAAACGTCCGTGGCTACATTCCCTCCTTCGAAAAGGCGTGCTCGGGCGGCAAAAACAAGTTCCGCCCATGGCCGAAGCCGCAGCCCTTGATGAGCCCTACTCTCTCAGCGACTATCAACGGAGCTTCTTCACCGAAAACGGCTACGTCAAGCTGAAAGCCGTTTTCAGCGCCGGCGAGCTGCGCCGCTACCGCGACGTCATCGCCGTCGAGGTCGATCGCCGCAATACCCGGAGCAAGCCGATGGCCGAGCGCACGACCTACGAAAAGGCGTTCTTGCAAGTGACCAACCTGTGGCGCACGGACGACGTGGTGCGAGAACTGGTTTTTTCGCGGCGGCTGGCCCGCCTGGCAGCGCAGCTCATGGGAGTATGCGGAGTGCGCCTCTACCACGATCAAGCGCTCTGCAAAGAGGCCGGCGGCGGCATCACTCCTTGGCACGCCGATCAGTTCTACTGGCCGCTGAGCAGCGAGCACACATGCACCGCCTGGATACCATTACAGAAGACCGACGTCGAGATGGGACCGATGGTTTTCGCCGCGCGCAGCCATCGGTTTGAGTTGGGCCGAGACTTAGAGATCGGCGACGAAAGCGAGCGGTTGCTGAGCGAAGTTTTCGCCGCCCGGCGTTTTCCCGAAGATGACGGTCCCTACGATATGGGAGACGTCAGTTTTCATTACGGTTGGACGTTGCATCACACAGGGCCAAACCAGACGTCCCGCCCGCGATCCGCTATGACGATCATCTACATGGAGGACGGCATGCGGCTCGCTCCGGCGCAGCGACGCCAACACCTCGCGGATCGTGAGGCATTTATGCCGGGCGTCGAGGTCGGAGACGTGATCAAAAGTCCGCTCAATCCGGTCTTGTGGCCGCAACGAAGCTAAAGGGCCGTGGCCTGACCGGCTATATCGGCGAGGGTGCGCCTCGTGAAGACTCGGATCATCCGCTTTCTATAGGGGATCGAACCGCTCGTATTGTCAAGCGGCTTGCCCAGGGCATAGGCCGCCTCGGCTGCGGCGTCGAGCGCTTCGGGCTCGAGCTTGCTGCCGACGAGCCGCTGCGCCGCCGCCCTGGCTTCCAGCGGCCTGGAAGCGATCGCATTGAGCACGATTCGCGCCGCGACGCAAACGCCTTCCTCGTCGAGGTGCAGCACGGCGGCCACACCGAGAATAGGGAAATCGAAGGAGTGACGCAGGCGCAGTTTTCGGTAAGCGCTGCGCGCGAACGGCCCGGGCGGAGGCAGCGAGATCGCGGTGACGATCTCGTCTGGTCGTCTTGCCCAAGCGTTTATGCCATCGGCAAGGTAGAAATCGCCAACCGAAACATCGCGCTGGCCGCTGGGGCCGGCTAAATGGACCATGCCGCCAAAGGCCTGGAGCACCGGAGCGGTGTCCGATGAGTTGACCGCCACGCATTTCGGGCTGCTCGGAGCGACCCGGCAGATCTCGCCGTCCTTTTTCATGCAAAATCCGAGCGCTTGGCGCCAATCCAAATTTTGATTGTAGTAGTTGCAGCGCGTGTCCACGCAAACGTTGCCGCCGATCGTCCCCATGTTGCGAAGCTGCGGCGTCGAGATCGCCGCGGCAGCCTGCGCGAGCGCCGGATAGTAGCGCCGAACGACATCGCTCGCGGCGATTTGGCTTATCGTGGCGAGCGCGCCCATGGTCAGCCCCGTCAGTTCGTTGTACGCGATGTAACGCAAGGGCGCAATAGAGCTCAACCCCACGACCACTTTGGGCGTAAACAAGCGCTGCTTCATGTTCGCGTAGAGATCGGTCCCGCCCGCGACCGGCAAACAGTCACCGCCGTGACGATTGAGGAGCGCGACGGCGTGGTCGACCGATTCAGCGGGCTTGTAGACAAACGGCGGCAGGCGGAGCATCGTACTGTGACGGTCCTTTAGACCGGCGCGACGGCAACGGGCGCCGGCTTGCGCAGGCGCAGCACTCCGCCGGCGGCCGCGTCCATGGCTTTGAGGATTTTTTCGGCCGTGATCGGCGTCGAGTAGACGCGCGCGTTGAGCGCATCCGCAACCGCGTTTGCGATGGCCGGGATGACGGGGTTGAGCGGACCTTGGCCAGACTCTTTCGCGCCGAACGGCCCTTCTTTATCGTCCGTCTCGATGATGATCGCATGGATCGGCGGCGTCTCCAGGCTCGTCGGAGTCTTATAATCGAGCAGGTTTGGAATTTTATGTTCGCCTGCGCGAAACGGCCATTCTTCCATCAACGCTTCTCCCAAACCCATGTACGCGGACCCTTCGATCTGCCCTTCGACCGCCGCCGGGTTGATCGCCCGGCCGACGTCGTGCGCGACCGTCAGCTTCTCGACCGTGACTTCGCCCGTCTCCAAGTCGATATCGACCTCGGCGACGCACGCGCTGTACGAATACGCCGGCGAGGGGCCGACGCCGGAACCTTTGTAGTCGGCCGCTAATTTCGGCGGCGCATAGCTGCCGACGCCGACGATGGTGCCGAAAGCCGCTTCGGCGGCTTGCGCCGCCTCGATGAACGTCAGCTGGTCGTCAGGGTGGTCGATGTCGTACACCCGTCGCGCCGCCAGCGCACACCGCTCGGGCAAGATGCCGAGCTTTTGGGCCGCCGCCGCGACGATCCGCTGCCGCACATTCACCGCCGCTTCGCGGGCGGCGTTGCCTGCCATGAAGGTGACCCGGCTTGAATACGAGCCCAAGTCTACCGGCGTGAGATCTGTATCGCCCGCGCACACGCGCACGTCCATGACGTCGACGCCGAGGGTTTCCGCCACGATCGCCGCCAGCATGTGATTGGAGCCCTGGCCGACGTCGCTCGTTCCGCAAAAGACGGTCACGCCGCCCCCGCGATCGACTTTGACGATGGCGCCCGACTGGGGCATCGGATTCCAGTAGATTGGCAACCCGGCTCCGCACAGATAGGAGCTCGCGGCGACACCGATGCCGCGCCCACGAGGCAGCTTGCCCTTCTTGACGGTGTAGCCCGTTGCGCTCGCAGCCGCGTCAAGGCACTCGCGTAGACCGCACGACGTGATGCGCAAGCCGTTTACGGTGGTTGTGTACGGATCCACTGCGATGCGCTTGCGATATTCGACGGCGTCCAAACCTAAAGCGTCCGCAATCTTGTCAAGCTGGCATTCCAAGGCATACCGCGGTTGCGTTGTTCCGTGACCGCGCTTGGGCCCGCACGGCGGCTTGTTCGTGTACACCCGGCAACCGTCGAATTTGTAAGCCGGGATCTTATACGTCACGGTTGTGAGCGCGCCCGTGTAATACGTCGTGGCGACCCCATACGAGGCGTAAGCGCCTCCGTCGAGCCAGGACTGAAGATGGCAGGCGGTGATCGTTCCGTCGCTTTTCACTCCGGTCTTCACTTTGAATTTCACCGGATGCCGGCCGCGATGAGCGTAGAACACTTCCTCGCGGGTAAGGCAGATCTTCACCGGCCGGCCGGTCTTACGCGCGAGATACCCGGCTGCGAGTTCGTGCGCGAACGGCTCGGTCTTGCCCCCGAAGCCGCCGCCGATGGGTGGGGCGATCACCCGCACGTGACTGCCCGGCAGTTCGAGCACCTGCGCCGCAATGCGATGCAAGTAATGCGGCGTCTGCGTCGAGCACCAAAACGTGAGCTTCCCGTCGGCGCCGAAGTGCGCGACCACGGCATGCTGCTCGATCGGCGCGTGGGTGTTGCCGTCGAAGAAAAACTCGTCTTCGAAAATACGGTCCGCTTCGGCGAAACCTGCATCCACCTCGCCGAAAACCAAGTGTACTTCTTTCTGGACGTTGTTCGTGCGCCGGGCGTTGTCGTGGATCTGCGGCAGATCTTCGCGCAGCGCTTCCTCGATCGACATGACGGCCGGCAGCGGCTCGTACTCCACATCGATCAGCGACAATGCCTCCTCGGCGGTCAGTTCGTCGTCCGCCACCACCGTCGCGATCGGGTCCCCGACGTAGCGCACGCGATCGATCGCCATGACGGTCTCGTCGGGACTGGACGGCAAGATGCCGTAGCGGACCGGCAGGTCGGCCCCGGTTGCCACGGCCACGACGCCGGGGAGCGCCAAGGCTCTCGTGCAATCGACGCGCTTGAGGCGCGCGTGGGGAACGACGCTGCGCAGCATCTTGCCAAAGAGCATCTGCGGCAAGAAGATATCGTCGGCAAACCTTTCCTCGCCCGTCACCTTGGCGTAGGCGTCGACTCTTGGCAAGGCGGCACCGACGACCGAGAAGCCCTCCGGCTTACCGGCAGGCCGCGCCGGCGCGGAACGAAGTATGCTGTGCGTCGCCATGGATTTACTGAGCGGCCGGGCGTCGCCGTCCGGGTTCGTCGCCGTCGATACAGTGCGCAGATCGCGCTCGGAGCGCTCAGCCACCTGGTTGGGCCTCGTGCATGCGATCTGAGGCCAGCGCGATCGCCTCGATGATCTTCGTGTAACCGGTGCATCGGCACAGGTTGCCTGCGATCGCCGCCCGGATGTCGGCCTCGCCGAGGCGGTTATTTTGCTCGACGATGGCGGCGGCCGTCATCAAAAAACCCGGCGTACAGTAGCCGCATTGCGCGGCGCCGCACTGAGCGAACGCCTCCTGGACGGGATGAAGCCGTCCATCTTTTGCCAAGCCTTCGACCGTTCTGATGGGCCGATCGTTGACCTCGATCGCCAAAACCAGGCACGCGAGAACCGGTCGATCGTCGATGAGGACGCAGCAGGCGCCGCAATGACCCATCTCGCAGCCGTGCTTCGTGCCCGTCAATCCCAGATCTTCACGCAGCACTTCCAAAAGAGTTTTGTTCGGCGCAAACGCGCATTGAACGCCCTCGCCGTTGAGCGCAAAGGTGCGCAAGGCCTTGGCTGGGGCAACCGACATGATACCTCGCTTTGGACACGCCCGAGACGCACACTCATTCGCCGCCTAAACTTCGAGCGCCTCGATGTTGCTGCTCGCGCGGCGCAGCGACGCGGAAACCACGATCGCGACGATGGCGGCGGCGCCGGCCAGCCCGCAGCAGACGGCCGCCGCCCCCTGCGGCGCGCCATGCAGAGCCAAACGGCAGATCCAAAGCGCCACAGCGCAGAGAGCGAGCACGCCGAGGCTCGAAAGAAACGGGATAACCATACGCACCCCGCGGTTGATCATATTGGGGTTTTCCCACTCGAACGACGGGAAGGCCGAATCGAAAAGGATGCCGCAGCATATACCGCAGGCGCACATCAATAGAGCGAAAAGCGCCAATGCTGTGACGTCCAGCCCGCCGAAATGGTAACCTGCTCCCAGCGCCACGGCGCCGACCACGGCGATGCCTGCGCTCTGAGCGTACGCGACGCATAGCTTGGCCCCCAAGATTTCCTTGGGCAGCAGCGGCGACGACTTCATGAGCCACGCGCAGCGTCGTTCCAACGAGATGGCGATCATGCCCGGATTGAGAGCCGCCAGGATCGAGACGAAGCCGATCTGCACCATAGCCAGCTGCACGGTCATGGGAAGCAGCGGCGTTTGCGTCTTGTGGCCCACCAGCAAGTAGCCGACGAACCCCAATGCGGCGATATGATTGAACCAGAGCTGCGGCGTGCGCAAAAAGATCCACGCGTCCTTGCGCGCGCACGTCCACAGCACCGGCAGCCGCGGGCGCAACGCACGAGCGGCGTTGCGGATGCGGCGGCTCGGCGTCGCCCACGCGCCGCTCCAGCCGTGCGCGAAGCCCGAAGCGACGGCAGCCATCGCCAGAGGGCACGCCACCAAAGTCACCCCGAGCAACACAGCCATCCAGGCGAGAGCGTGAAGCGGCTGACCAGCTGCAAGCGATGACAGAACGTTGCCCAGCCATGTGCTGGGCAACCATTTCGGCGGGTCGGGCAGGCGCAAAGATGCCAGGTCTCCGCCGATATGGGCGACCCGGTAGAAACTTAAAACCCAAAACAGCGTGGGCACCGCCGCTCCGACGAGCAATAAAGTCTCTTTGGCGGCCTTTGCCGGTATGATGCGCAGCGCGGCGATCGTCAACACGACGAGCGCCGCGTAGAGCGTGGCCGGGAACGCGGCGACGCCGACGATCGCCATGACGTAGGCCCACCACGCGACGTGACTGGCCAAAAGAAACCCGATGACAAACGGCAAGAGAAAGACAGCGACGTAAACCTCGTTTTGGACGACACCCAGCACGAATTTCGCGGCGATGATGCTGGGAACGCGCACCGGCATGACGAGCAAAATCGGCATATCTCGTGACAGATACAGGTCGCCGAGAGCCTGCCCGAAGGCGATCAAGATGTCGGTGAAGAGATACACTAAGAATGCCCACGCTGGTATGCTGGCGAGCAGACCGTAGGCCTGCGCCGCCTGCAGGGTCGCCGTTGCGATGAACGTGCCGGCAAGGATAAGACAGAACAGCGTCACGCCGGCCAACGTCGCGACGAAGTAAAGCTGCGGACTCTTGATGTCACGCAGTACGGCCAGCGCTCGATGGCGCAAAAGGGCGCGGCTCAGCAGTAGTGCGTCTGCCAGGCTGCCGCGCACTTCCGACGCGATCATGCCGGCCGGCCGAATAACGGCGCGCTGGTGTGGTTGGAGCCGCCCGTCAGCGAGAGGAAAACCTCCTCAAGCGTCTGCTCCGCGCTTGAGGCCCGAAGCTCGGCGACCGAGCCCATGCCCACGATGTCTCCGTGGTGGAGAATCGCAACGCGGTCGCACAGCGCCTGAGCGATCTCCATGATGTGGGTCGACATGAACACGGCCGCGCCGGCGTCCGCGGCTTGGCGCAAGAGATCCTTAAGCAAGCGGGCGCTTTTCGGATCCAAGCCGACCGTCGGCTCATCGAGAAAGTAGACCCTTGGTGCGTGCAGCAACGCGGCGCACAGCGCCACTTTCTGCTTCATGCCGTGCGAGTAACTCTCGATGAGGTGGCTTTGTTCGCCGCTAAGCTCGAAGATCTTCAACAATTCCAGGATTCTGGGCTTGCGGGTCGCCGCGTCCAATCCGTAAACGTCGCCGATAAAATTCAAAAACTCTAGCGCGCTCAACTTGCCGTAGAGCTGAGGCTCATCCGGTACATATCCGAACAAGCGCTTGGCTTCTACCGGCCGACATGCGACATCCACCCCGTCGATCAGCGTCCGGCCCGACGTCGGCCTCATTAGGCCGGTCATCATATTGATCGTGGTGGTCTTGCCGGCGCCGTTCGGGCCAAGAAAGCCGAATATTTCGCCAGGATAGACGGAGAAATCCGCGCCGGCCACCGCGAGCGTCGCTCCAAACGTCTTGACGAGCTTTTCGGCAGCAAGCAGCTGTGCGGGCATATCTTCATACTATCGGCCCATGCGGCCCTCAGCGGGTCTGCTAAAGCGGGCCTCCGGTACCAGGACGGCGGGACCCAGGGCAATTGGCCGCCCTGGGTCGTTGAACTAGAATGCTATGGCGGGCGGAGATGAGGGTTGTCGTACGAGCAATATGGGAAGAGTAACTTCGTGAAAGATCGGGTGTTCCGTCCCGACGGTAAGGGTACCGCCGGGGCTGCTGGCGCTAGTTGGTTCGCTCTGCGGACCGATTCTCCGCAAGCACTGGCCGATCATGTGCGGGCCGCGGATTCGGCCGACATCAAACGGCACTTCGCCAACGGCGACTTCGAAGAGTGGCTGCGCGACTTGTATAAACGACCCGATCTGGCGGAAGCGGTGCGTCGCTTGCGCGCCGCCTGGAGAAGCCACTACATCCCCCGAGCGGAAATAATCGCGATTTTAGAGACGGCGCTGCACCGCGCGTCGTGAAGCGGGCGATTTAGTCGGGCTCTTCGTCAGAACGCACATGTAGTGCCGCCCCTTTAGTGGCGGCCTCGTCGGGAATATTGGAACGGACCTAAAGGTCCGTGGCTACATTTTTTGGGGCTACGTTTTTCAGACAGATTGGAGGCGACGCGCTGCCTCGATGACGTCGTCGCGCGACACGTCTTTATGGGTGACCGCCCGGAAATCTCCGTTGCCCATGTGATTGACTAGAACGCCGGCTTCCCGCCACTTCTCCAGTAGAGCTTCCGGCTCGAGCGAGCTCGAACGGCATCGAAAGACGACGATATTGGTCTGCACGGCGTCGGGATCGGTTTCGATCGTGCTCGTGACGCCCAACGCGTCGCAAAAGATCTTTGCATTGTCGTGATCGACCTCGAGCCTGCGTGGCCCTTCGTGGAGCGCGACAAGCGCGGCGGCGGCGATGACCCCTACTTGCCGCATGCCCCCGCCGGCCATCTTGCGATACTTTCGGCAGCGTTCGATGAATGGGGCAGATCCGGCCACCGCCGAGCCGATCGGAGCTCCGAGCCCCTTTGAAAAACAGATGTTCACCGAATCGGCCACGCTCGCAAGCGTTGCCGCCGAACAGTCCAGCGCGGTCGCCGCGTTGAAGATGCGCGAACCATCTAAATGAACCGCGACGCCATAGTGGTGAGCGACCTCGGCCATGGCGCGACTTTCTTCAAGGCTGATCGCGCGGCCGCCGCCCCGGTTGTGCGTGTTCTCGAGACATACCAGCGCGGTGCGCGGAAAGTGGATGTTGGGCGACCGTATCGCGGCTTCTATGTCGGAGGGCCGCATGGCGCCCCGCCGGTTAGGCACGGTGCGCATTTGAACTCCGCCGAAAGCCGACGCGCCGGCGGCTTCGTAGTAAAAGACGTGTGCTTCGTCGCCGACGATGACCTCTTCGCCGCGCGCGCAGTGCGCCAGGACGCTGATGAGATTGCCCATCGTTCCGCTGGGCACGAAAAGAGCTGCTTCTTTGCCCAGCACGGCGGCCGCCTCGGCTTGCAGGCGAACGACCGTGGGATCTTCGCCATAGACGTCGTCGCCGACTTCGGCTGACGCGATGGCGGCGCGCATCGAGGACGACGGTTTGGTGACCGTGTCGCTGCGCAGGTCGATCACGCGGCGATGGAGTGGCGGACGTCGCCGCCGATCACCGTCATCAGCACCCCGATGTCCTTGATCCTTTCGGCCGGCACCTTATCGGGCGCGCTTTCCAAGACCGCAAAGTCCGCCGCCATGCCGACTTTCAGCGCGCCGCGTTGCCCTTCTTCGAACGCCATCTTGGCGGCGTCTATGGTGTACGCGCGCAGCGCTTGCTCGACGGTGAGACGCTCCTCCGGCACGTGATGATCGACGCAGCTTTGGATGCCGAGCAAGGCCGAGAGCTTCGTCACCGGGCTGTCCGACCCGCCGCACACGATGCAGCTGGCTCGTAGCGCCGATCCCATGAGGTTCATGCGCCGGGCCGGCGCCGCGCCGAAGCGCTGCGCGTACATGCCGGCTTCGCCGCCCCACAAAAAATCGAAGGCCGGCTGCATAGACAGCAGCAGTCCGCAACTCGCCGCGCGAGAGATCTGATCGTCGCGAGCTATCTCGAAGTGGTCTATGGACGGCCGCACGCCGCGCAGCGGGCCGCGCTTGCGGATTACGGACTCCCACGCGGCGATCGCTTCTTCGATGGCGCGGTCGCCGATCGCGTGTACGCCGGGCGAAAGACCGGCCTCGGCGGCTTCGTCGAATAGCTCTGCCAAATGATCGCGGCTCAGATACAAAAGGCCGTTGCCGGCTGCGTCGCGATATCCCTCGGTGACGGCCGCCGTATGCGAACCGATGGAACCGTCCAAGAAGATGTCGCCGCCGAAGATGCGGCCCCCCAACCGTTTTACCTTCCCGACGTCGGTTGTGCACGATTTCATGAATACGCGTAACGGAAGGGCTGCGTTGCTGCGCCGCAATTCCTCCAGTTCTTCGAACGGTGCGTCGCCGACCACGACGTTGTGCAGAGTCGTGATGCCGGCTTGCAGGGCGAGCCCCGCCGCGCGAAGGTCCGCGGCGCGGTTGACGGCCGCCGGCAGACGCTGAGTGAAGTCACGTTGGGCCGCGTAGTTCGCAGGTCCGAACAGCCTTCCGGTGGGGTTGCCTTCGTCGTCACGGGCAACGCCTTCATTTGCCAAGGGCTGCAAGAGCGCCCAAGCCGCCGAATTGACGACGCAGGAGTGGCCGTCGATGCGGCTTAGCAAGACGGGCCGATCCGAGACGGCGGAATCAAGCTCGCGCATCAAGGGCGCCCGCCGTTCTTCGACGCGGTGCTCTTCGTAGCTCCCTGCGAAGATCAGCGGTTCGGGCAAACGGGCAACGCTGTCTACTATCTCCGCGACGCTCGAGCATCCGCCCAAGTCGTGCTCGCCGGCAAGCCGTCCCGTGTCGGTGAGATGAGCGTGGCAATCGTGAAACCCCGGCACGACGGCCGCTCCGCGGCAGTCGACGATTTTGACGTCGGCGCCCGTCCCCACCGGCGAATCTGTCAGGAGGCCAGCCACGACGCCGTCTTCCACCAAAAGTCCCGCCGCTCGCGGCGTGGCCGAGTCGAGCGTCATGACATCAGCGTTAATGAAAGCTGTGCGCATCGCCGCCGCTTCTCCGTCCGGCGCGCGGTTCTTTGCGGTTTTCCTACCCGGTCGCCTGGGTAACGATTATTATGAACACCAGCCAAGCCGAGCAACCGTCGGGCGACGAACAATCGAGGCGCGCCTATGCACGGCAAAAGCGCGCTTTGCATCTCGCCAATATGGTGACGGCGACTGCGGCACTCGGAGTCCTCGCCTGGTCCCCGGCGACAGTCAAAGTGGGGCGCATGATTCAGCGCCGCACCAAGCGCCGGCCGCTTGCAACCGCAGTGGGGTTGCTAGCCACAGCCGCATTCTCGGCCGGGTTATCGTTGCCGTACGATTTCGCGTCCGGTTATATCCTCGAGCGCAAGTACGGCCTATCGAACCAAAACAAAAGACAGTGGTTCGGCGACTACGGCAAGGCGGCGGCCTTAGGCGTCATGCTGCTGCTGTGCCTGGGCAGCGGGTTTTACGCCCTGGTACGGCGATCGCCTCGCCGCTGGCCCGTGCTGGCATCGCTCGCAAGCGTACCGCTCATCGTAGCGCTTCAAGCCGTGGCTCCCATCTATTTTTTCCCGCTGTTCAATAAGTACCGCCGTCTGGAAGAAGGCGAACTGCGTGATGAGATCGTGACGTTGGCCAAGGCACACGCCGTGATAACCGATGAGATCTACGTCGTCGACATGAGTAAACAAACGAAAAAGGCCAACGCCTTCGTGGCTGGCATCGGATCGACGTGCCGTATCGTGCTGGCGGATACGCTGCTCGACAATTTCAAGCCCGATGAAATACTCTTCGTGCTCGCGCATGAAATAAGCCACTACCGCGCCCGCGATGCTTGGAAACTCGCCAGTATATCGGGCGCTCTCGCAGCTTTGACGTTCTCCGCGATCGCCGCGGCCGGGGAAGCAGCGAAGCGACGGCCGCAAAGCTGGCAAACCTTAGACGAAGCGGGAGCTATCCCGATGGCGGCTTTTGTGGCAAACGCCGTCAGTTGCCTGGCGCTGCCAGCGATCAACGGGATGACGCGCCGCATGGAGTATGCGGCAGACGCGTACGCAGCCACAACCCAGCCTGAACTCACCGAGCCCGGAGTGCGCGCTTTCGAGCGGCTCGGCCAAATCAACCTCGCCGAAATGGCCCCCCCCGGGTGGGTGGAATGGTTCTTTCACTCCCACCCCAGCCTGCGCAAACGGATCAGCGCGCTGCAGCGATCTCGCCGCGCAGCTCCTGAGCCGGATACGTCAGGATCTCGGCCATGGTCGGATGGAGGTGAGGCATGCTGAGGACGTCGTGCACGGTCGCCTTGAAGTAGAGCAGCGAGATCGCCTCGTGGATGAGGTCGCCCGCATCGGCGCCCACCAAAGTGACTCCCAAAATGTGCCCGTCGGGAGCCGCCAGCATTTTGATGAAGCCCTCCTCGCAGTTCGCGGTGATCGCCTTGCCCAGGTCCTCGAAGGGATGTTTCGCGCACTTGAATTCGATGCCGCGCATACGGCATTCGCTCTCGCTCAACCCGGCCACCGCGACCTGGGGATCGGTAAATACCGAGCGGGCCCGTTGAAGATCGTAGTCGGCAGCGGTTTTCGTCGAGCCGAAGCCGTTTTGGACCGCCAACCGCCCTTGATAAACCGCCACATGCAATAGCTTGCGGCCGTCCAACACGTCGCCTGCGGCGAAGATATCCGGATTCGACGTCTGCAAGTATTCGTCGACTTTGACGCCGGAGCCGTCGTGATCGACACCGGCCTTGTCCAGACCGAAACCTTGGACGTTGGCATGTCTGCCGCTTGCGAGCAGCACTTGGGTCGCGTTCAGCGTTTCCGCCTTGCCGTCACGCCGCACGCGCACGAGTTTTACCTTTTCGTCGCGCTTTACATCCAGCACCGTCACGCCGGTCATGACCGTGACGCCGTCTTTTTCCAGTCCGCGTTGCAGCGCTGCTCCGATGTCAGGATCTTCTTTGCATAGCAGCGTATCGCTCTGCTGGAGCAGCGTGGTCTTGGCGCCTAACCTTGCCAGATACTGAGCGAATTCGCACCCGACCGGGCCGCCGCCGATGACGATGATGCTGTCCGGCGGTTCGTCGATCTCCATGAAATCATCGCTGGTGAGATAGCCTGCCTCTTGCAATCCTGCGATGGCAGGAGCCGAGATGATAGAGCCGGTTGCGAAGACAAATTTCGCCGCCCGAATGACCGTGCCGTCGACGCGCAACTCACGGGATCCTGAAAAGCGCGGCTTGCCGCGAAAGAGCGGGAATTGCTTGATCTCGTCGATGCGCGCATCGGCGAAATTCTTGATGATGCGCCGCTTGCGCGCGATGACCGCCGGGAGGTCGAGGGAGACGTCTTTCGGCTCGACTCCCACTTCCGGCGCGCTTTCGACCATGTGCGCGACTTCGGCGGAATGCAATAAGGTTTTTGCTGGCATGCAGCCGCGCAAGATGCAAAGGCCGCACAG
>JACRUD010000057.1 GCA_014304875.1 Vulcanimicrobiota bacterium | reverse complement strand
ATACTCGGCCTCTTTTTTCGGCGCCTCGCGCAGACCGCCCAAAGTGCTCGGCTCGTAGTTGACGTGCGGATTGCCGGCGCCCGGATCGACATGATACGTCATCGAGCCGTCCCGCTGATTGGTGGCCACCCGCTTGCCCGAATTGATCGGAAGCTGGAGGTAATTCGCCCCGACGCGATAGCGCTGCGTGTCGGAATAGGAAAGCGTGCGGCCCTGCAGCATCTTGTCGTCCGAAAAATCGATCCCCTCGACCAACACCCCGGTTCCGAACGCGGACTGCTCCGTCTCTGCAAACACGTTGTCCGGATTTTTGTTCAGCACCATCCGCCCGACGGGCAACTTGGGAAACTTCTCTTCCGGCCAGATCTTCGTGTCGTCAAGCGGATCGAATTCCAGCTCCGGATGATCGGCATCGGACATCAACTGGACGCGCAGCTCCCACTCCGGGAAATCGCCTGCTTCGATGGCTTGGTGCAGGTCGCGCGTCGCGTGGCTGAAGTCTCTGCCTTGGATCTCCGCCGCTTCTGGGGACGTCAACGACCTGACGCCTTGCTTGGGGATCCAGTGGAATTTACACAGTACCGCTTCGCCCTTGCCGTCGACCAGCTTGTACGTGTTGACTCCGGCGCCTTCTTGGTGGCGATATGTCGCTGGAATGCCTCGCGGGCTGAAGAGCCACGTGATCATGTGGATCGACTCTGGGTGTAGGCTGATGAAGTCGAACTGGCGGTTGGGAGTCTGCTGATTGGTGACCGGATCCGGTTTGAAGGCGTGGATGAAGTCCGGGAACTTTATGGCGTCGCGTATGAAGAACACCGGGAGATTGTTGCCGACGAGGTCCCAGTTGCCGTCTTCGGTGTAGAACTTGACCGCAAACCCGCGCGGATCCCGCAACGTCTCCGGGGAGTCCTTCCCATGGATGACGGTCGAAAATCGCACGAACGTCGGCGTGCGGTGACCTTTTTTCGTGAGGACCTTCGCACAGGTGTACTCGGTCGCCGGTTCGTCGCCAATCGTTCCGTAGGCTTCGAAGTACCCGTGAGCGCCCGCGCCGCGAGCATGCACGACTCTTTCGGGGATGCGCTCTCGGTCGAAGTGAGTGATCTTTTCGATGAACTGGTAGTTCTCTAAAGTCGCCGGCCCGTGCTCACCGACGGAGCGCAGGCTCTGATTGTCGCGAATCGAGTGACCTTGGCGGTTCGTGAGGATCTTTTCTTCGCTCATGAGAGGCCTTTCCAGGAAAACGATGCCGGACGATGAACAACGAATTTCGGCTTCATCCTCAGTTTCTGGCAGCCCTCCCCTCGAACGCCGGTCGACGAACGAAGCGCCGCGACTTTGCGCATACCGGAGACATGGATACGAGGACGTACAGGACTGTCCGTTCCAAGCTTCGGGGATTCCGCGCCGAGCACCGCGACTCAGCCGGGCGCCGGCGGCAGCACTGAGGCACGAAGGATATGCATCCCGACCTACAGGTGCCCACGAATGAGACCGATCGCCTCCGCGCGGTGCGGCGGTTCGACGTTTTGGACACGCCCGCCGACGGCAGCTTCGACCGGATCACGCGCATCGCAGCCAAGCGCTTCAACGTTCCGATCGCACTCGTCACGATCGTCGACGAAGACCGGATCTGGTTCAAATCTCGTTTCGGGCTCGACGCCGTCAAAGAGATCCCGCGCGATCCAGGTCTATGCGCTTCCGCCATTTGCGCGGACTCCCCGTACATCATCGAAGATGCAAAACGGGATCCGCGTGCACTTGCGAACTCTTTGGTGGCCGGCGAGTTCGGCCTTCGGTTCTATGCTGCCGCCCCGCTGAAGACTCATGAGGGCTACAGTTTGGGAACGCTGTGCATCATCGATCGGGAAGCGCGCCAATTCACGGCCGGGGAGTACGCGGATCTTCAGGAGTTAGCAGGCGTCGTCGTGGACGAACTGGAGCTTCGCCTGGCGGCAATCCGTACGGTGACGTCCGAGCGCTGGATGCGCGAGCAATCGGCTGCGCTCGCCGCGGAGAACCAGCGGTTGTACGAAAACGAGCACCGCGTCGCAGAAGCCCTGCAACGCGCGCTGTTGCCGCAATCGTTCCCGACCATCGAAAACATGCGTTTCGATGTCGCGTATGCGCCGGCCGCCACCGGGGCGACCATCGGAGGCGATTGGTTCGACGCGTTTTTGATCGCTCCCGATCGCCTTATTCTGTCTATCGGCGATGTCGCCGGCCATGGTTTGCACGTGGCCGCCCTGATGGGAAAACTTCGCCAATCGCTGCGAGCTCTCGCGGTGGAGAGATTGACCCCGGTCGAGCTGCTTCGTTCGCTCGACGCGATGCTTCGGCGGGAGAATCCCGACGCCATAGCGACCGCTTTCGTCGGCGTCCTGCAGGTGAGCGACGGCCAGCTGTTCTACGCGAACGCCGGTCACCCGCCTGCCCTGCTCCGGACGGCCGACGGCACGGTCGTCGAACTGCAAGAGGGTCAGGGATTGCCGCTCGGTCTCCGCGGGAATGATGAAAAGCACGGCGTTTCCAAGCTGCTCCCCGACTGCCTGCTGGTTCTCTACACCGACGGCCTCACCGAAGCGACGAGAAACCTTTTCGAAGGCGAACGATTGTTGCGGACCGCGCTTGCCGGCGCGGAAATCGTGACCGTGCCCAAGCCCGCCGAATTCTTGCGCTCGACCGTGCTGACCGAGGGGTCGACGGACGATGTGGCGATTCTGACGCTACAGTTCCACCCCGCCGGTCCGCCGGCGCACGGTCGGTGAGGACGCCGCTTCGGGCACTTTTTCAGCAATCGTTCATATTCGTCTCGTAGCATGGAAGGCCTGAGCTCAACGCTCTTTGTTCCCAGCTCTTACACGGAGGCACTCGCGTGATCTCTTCACATAAGGCTTCTCTAACCGTTTTCCTCATCGCATCGGTGCTTTGCGGCGGCGCGGTTTCGGCCGGCGCGGCACAACTGACGAGCCGCGTGCTGGGGAGCCCCCAGTCGGCCGCCGCATCGATGGACGGCAACATCTTCAAGATCATCAGCGACATCAGGACGATCGGATCGACGGTCGACCCCATGAACGGCGATCAAAATCCTTACGGCCTGGATATCGCCAGGACCTCGGCCGGCGATCTAAAGGCCGGAGATTTGGTCGTCTGCAACTTCAACGACAAAGCTAACGTCCAGGGCACGGGAACGACCATCGAGGTTCTCCATCCTACTCCCGGTTCGAACCCCCATCGACTGGCGCAAAGTCCCGTCCTCAACGGCTGCGCTGCGCTGGCGCTTGGAAATCCCGGAGACAATCCATGGGTTGCCGCCTACTCGGCAAACGACAACCCGGTCCTCTCGCCGAAGGGCCAGATCTTCACGCCGCTGGCAAACCCCATTTTCGAAGGACCGTTCGGACAGGCGTTCAGCGGTACTCCCGGGCCCTTTGGCGGTGCAGCCTTCTACGAAAGCAACGCCCAAAACGGCACGCTGGTCCGCATAGGCATCACTCCCCAAGGTTTCACGTTCCACAATATCGTTCTCGGCTTTGACGTCAATCACGGAGTCCCAGGGAGCATCCTTGGGCCGTCCGGGCTGACGTACGATGCCGCGCGCGATACGCTTTACGTCATCGACGGCAACGACGTCGGCCAAGTCTATGCGATTTCCAACGTGACCAAGGTTCGGCCGTTCGGTATTCAAATCTGCAAGACGAGCGACCATTGCTTCACGGGTCCGGATGCGAGCCACATCCGATTGGTTTACAGCGGCGCGCCGTTAAACGCGCCGATCAGCGCGGCGCTCCTCTTCAACGGCGATCTCGTCATCGGCAACACCGGCGACAACCGCCTGGTCCAGCTTAACCCGACGAGCGGGCAGATCGAAGGGCTCTTGAACGTGGACAACGGCATCGCGGGGGCGCTCTTCGGAATCGCGACCTCCGGCACGAACGCGTACGATCAGAGAATCTATTTCAACGACGACAACGACAACACGGTCAAAGTCGTCGAACGCTAGAGTCGGTGACGCGATGGGCCGGAATGAGAGCCGGCCCATCGCGCGATTTTGCGGCCGCGCGCCGGCATCCCGGACGGCTTTGTAGGACTGATTGGGAAGCTGCGCGACTGGCGTTGCGGGAAGCGGGGCCGATGGGAGGCGCCCACGCTATCGCGAACGTGCGCTGTCATGGAGCGCAACGAAATCTTCAAGCGCAAATGTCCGCACTGCCTCAAAGCCGTGTCGTTTCGCGCGCGAGAGGAGCGGGCCGGCGGCGAGGTCAGGATAACGACCGTCGCCTGCACTTCATGCGGCGTCGTCATCGGGGTGTTGCCGCGCATGAGTCAGTATCCGGAAAAGCGGGACATCGCCACGATCGTGCGCAGCGTCGTGAAGATACACGTCAACGCTGCAGTCAAGAAACTGCGCAAGCGCTAGCCTTAGCCGTCATCCTGGTAGTAGGGGCGGCTGTTTTTGGTCTAGGACGATTCGGAAGCCTTCGTGCCCTTGGATCAGAGGCCGCACGAAATCCCACGGCTTTCGACTAGTGGCTTAGATCCGTGATGGTGTTGAGCCACGCGCGAGTGGCCCCGGCGGACGAGAGGCCGGTAAACGGATGATTCAATTCCGCTATGAGCACGAAGAGCGCTGCGATCAGCGCGGCCACGCAAGCCGTCATAAAAAGGTGAACGCGAAATTCCGAAACGTTTATCAGGAAAGTGAACCCGATCATGATGATCGCGCCGAACCACAAGGTGATCCAGAGCAACAACGGGATAAAAGATTGGTTGTCGCGCACTCGTTCGTGCCGCGCGTTGAAGAAATCACGCATCGTGGCCAGCGCAGATTTGCTTCACGCGGCGTCTTCGTCTCCCAATTCGCTATCAGGTTCATCGTCGTGACAGCAAGATCGCGGACCTCGCTCGGATCACGTCCCGTCGCCATGGCCTTGAACTCGACCGAGACGACGCTGACTGCGTAGGCCTTCAGGTTGTCAGCTATTCGGCGGCGCAAGGGTTGCGGGAATGCAAATGACAGGTGGTGCAAGTCGGCGATCGCACTGTCCTCGTTCTGAGCATTTGCCTCTGCCGCGTTGA
>JACRUD010000147.1 GCA_014304875.1 Vulcanimicrobiota bacterium | reverse complement strand
GACGTGACGGACGTTTTGCAACTGGTCTTCGATCGGCCGAACGATGAGCCGTTCGATCTCCTCCGGACTGGCGCCGGGATAGGCGGCCGTCACGGCGACAACCGGGAACTGCACGTTGGGATAGATATTGACGCCCATCGTGAAGTAACCGATGAGACCGAACAGCGCTATAGCGAAGAAAAACAGCGTCACGACCGTCGGCTGGTTTATGGCAAATCTCGTTAACCGCATGTTCTAGCGCTACCCGACTTTTCCGAGGAATGTTTCGCCCCTCGGCGAGGCACAGGAAGGCGCCTCAGGCGCCGCAGCGTATTGTCGCTCTAATGAGAAAAAGGAGTTTCCGCCGATGAAGCTTTTCACCACGGTCGACCGTCCTTCATTGGAGAAGTCGGTTTGTCTTGCTGAATCGAGCGACTTTGCCATCTACGACCTGGGCAGCGATACGTACGCTCTGGTGCAGCGCCACCAAGGCGTCGAGTGGCAGGGCGTGACCTTTTCCGGCGACGCCCTTTTCCGAGTGTCGGAATTGATCAACGCGGCAACGCGGACTCTCTACCGCGATTTGGCCTCCCAACTATCGCCCAAACGGCGCATCGCTAAGGAGGAGCACGCCTGAAGAGCGTCGTCTACGTGGTGCGCCAAAGTAGCAAACGGCCGTGATGGGCCGGGCGCGCGGCGCAAGATCGCATCGACATCAGATATCGCGCAACGCTCGCCAACGCTGAAGCTGCGCTTCAAGCGTCTTGTGCAGTTCTGCGAAAGCGTCCGAGGCTTGTTTCGTCGGTGGTCTGTCGGTCCCGTCGACGACGTTCAGCAAAGACGTCAGGGCGATATTAAGGCTGGAGAAATCATCCGCGGCAGCGCCAGACCCGTCGGCAGAGCCTTGTAGGGCAGCCGCTTGGCGCTCGACGGCCGATAAGCGGTGCGCCGCTTCAGCGTCGGTCTTCAGCCGCTTGCGGAAGGTCTGCAATTGGGAGACGGCATCGTAGGACGCCTGCATGTCAGCCGCGATGGCCCGCGCTAAATCGAACTGTTGCCTCAGGCCAACGCTAGGGATCTTGGTCCGGGGATCCATGCGCAGGACCAGCCTACGCGCGTCGCTTCGGCCCGCGCTAAAGAGCCGGACCGTGTATCGGCCGGGAAGCGCGAGCGGGCCAAGCGGTTCGCGCGGCGTATCGCGATAAATCGCAGAGATGGGGTAGCCGTGCTGCAGCGCGCCGGGCGGCGGATAACGCAGGTCCCAGACGAAGCGATGCATGCCGGCTTTGGCTGACAACTCTCGCGGCGGGCGCACCCAATACGTGGGGACGTTTAGGCGGTCGTCCGCGGGCGGCGTCGCATCGCTGCTGGCATAGCGCCGCACCGGGCGGCCCTGCGCATCATCTATCTGCAGCGAGACGGGGCCGGCTTCATCGGACTGAAGCACGTAGTCGACGATCGCGCCATCCGGCGGATTCTGCCCGGCCGGCACTTCAGGCGGTAGGGGAGTATCCGTGTTCTGATCGCGCCGAAGACGATACGCGAGCTGAGGCGCGAACAGATACGCCGCCGCGTCGCCGACGCGGGCCGCGGCGATCTGGCGCAGGGGCGTGATATCGTCCAGTATCCAAAACGACCGGCCGTGGGTGCCGACGATAAGATCGTCGCCGTGAATCGTCAAATCGCGCATCGACGTGGCCGGAAGATTCAGCTGCAGGGACTGCCACCGGTTGCCGTCGTCGAACGAGACGTAGACCGCTTGCTCCGTGCCCGCGAACAGCAGGCCTCGACGGAGCGGATCTTCGCGCACGACGTTCACCGCAGCGCCGTCCGGTAAGCCGTTGACGATTTCTTGCCAACTGCGTCCGCCGTCGCGGGTGCGATAGATGTACGGGCGCAAATCGTCCAGCCGGAAACGGTTCACCGCCGCGTATGCCGTCGCCCGATCGAAATGCGACGCCTCGATCATCGCGAGCTTGTTCCAAGAACGGAGAGCCGAAGGCGTGACGTTGTGCCAGGCGGCCCCTCCGTCGCGGGTCACCCAGACCAAACCGTCGTCGGTGCCGGCCCAGATCAAGCGGCCGTCTTTCGACGAGGGAGCGACCGTGTAGATGACGCCCCGGCGCGGCGCCCTGGGAGGAGCGAACGCTCCTAAATTCGGCGGCACGCCTGGATCCGGGCGGGTCAAGTCGGGGCTGATGATCTGCCAGCTGTGACCGCCGTCGACCGTACGAAACAAGACGTTCGAGCCGAGGTAGAGTTCGTGTGGATCGACGGGGGAGAAGACGAGCGGCGCCGTGCGGTTAAAGCGGTATTTCCCCCTCCGCAGCACGACCGGCGAGATGTCCTGCACATCGCCTGTCGTCCGATCGAAGCGCGTCGCTTTGCCGCCGTAGACGATGTTTGAATCCAGCGGGTCGGGAGCGACATACCCATACTCCTCGGTACCGACGGGATGCCAATCGCGAAATGTTATCTCGCCGTCATCGCCCCGGCTTGCGATTCCCGCCGAACCGCTTTCCTGTTGTCCGCCGTAGACCCAATATGGAAACCGATTATCCGTGGCGACGTGGAAGAACTGCGCCGTCGGCTGATTGTACCAAGAGCTCCAGGCGCGGCCTCCGTTGACGCTGATCGTCGCGCCCTGGTCGGATGCCAAGGCGATGATCTGCGGGTTTTTGGGATTGATCCAGATCGTGTGGTAATCGTCGCCTCCGGGAGCCCCCTTGATAGCGGTGAAGCTGCGCCCCCCGTCGTCGGAGCGGTAGGTCGACGTGTTGGCGACGTAAATCGTCTCGCGGTTATCCGGAGCGACGCTCACGCCCGCGAAGTCTGAGCCGCGGCCCCATATGCGCTCGTCGTCGTTCACTTTTTCCCAGCTTTGGCCGGCATCGTCGGAACGATACAAACCGCCTTCTTGCGCTGCGTCGACCAGTGCGTACAAGCGCGTGCGATCTGTCGGCGCGATAGCGATGCCGATGCGCCCCAACCCATCGCCTTGGCCGGGAAGTCCGCGAGTCAGGGCCTTCCACAGCGTGCCGCCGTCCGTCGAAACGTACAAGCCGCTCCCTTTTCCATTGAGAGGGTTGCCGGTCGACCACGGCGGCCTTCTTGACGCCCACATGTCGGCGTAAATGACTTGCGGGTTCGTTGGATCGAAAGCTAAGTCGATGGCGCCCGTGTCCTGATCCTTGTACAAGACCTTTTGCCAGCTTTGGCCGCCATCGAGCGAGCGAAAGACGCCGCGCTCCGAGTTGGGGCCGTACGGGTGTCCCAAGACGGCGACGAAAAGGCGATTGGGGTCACGAGGGTCGATGATGATGGAGCCGATTTGTTGGCCGTCACGTAAACCGAGATGCTCCCACGTTTGACCGGCGTCGAGCGACTTGTAGATGCCGTCTCCCGTTGAAAGGTCGGGTCTTCGCAGGCCCTCGCCGCTGCCCGCATAGATGATGCGCTGGTCCGAGGGCGCGATGGCGATCGCTCCGATGGAACCGCTGGGCTGTCCGTCGAAGATGGGATTCCAGACCTGTCCGTAATCGGTCGTCTTCCAGATGCCTCCGTTGACGGCTGCGATGTAGAACACGTTCGGCTGATCCGGTATGCCGGATATCGCGACCGTGCGTCCTCCTCGGAACGGTCCGATCATGCGCCAGCGCATATCAGCGTACAGCGCGGGGCTGATTCCGTGCATCGAAGCGCCCCGCGAACCTTCCGCCGGCGCCGGTTGGCTGGACAGATCCGCGAAGAGCCACCAGGCGCAGATCCAAAGAAAGAGGCGGCCCGCCAAACGCGTCCGCCCGACCTGTATGGACAAACCGGTCATTTTCATAGGCACTGAGGTTGCAGGCCGGCGCGTCAAACCATCCTGAAAGCTTCGGTTCCTCGCCCGCGGCCGAGGATAAAGCTGCGAGCCGTGGGCTGCATCGCCGTCCAAAGGCCATCCTTGCGATGCTCAGTGTAACGCCTGGGGCACTTGCCGTGTCCCATCAAGTACAGAAACGGGCTAGCGAGGAGAAGTGCTTTCATGAAGTCCGGCGTCGCCTCTATTATATTCGCCACCGCCGTTGTCGCCGCCGTGTCGACCTTGAGTCTCGAAAGAGCTTACGTCACGCGACGCTGCTATCGCCGTCTCGCGGTCTACGGTACGACACGCCCTCCGCGAGCGATAGCTTCCTAAACAGGCTCCCAAGGCTGCATCGATCCATCCGAAAGGTCGTCTAATGCGCACAGTGTCACAAGCCATAGCAGACGGTTGGCAGCCTCTTCTTCCGCTGGAGCGCAGCGTGCACGATCCCAACGTCATCCTGATGACCCACCTTCGGACCGACGGCTTGCGAGAGCTCGGGTTCGCCGAAATGGAAGCTGCTTCTCAGTCGCTTTACGCGTCGTAGCACCTGGAGGCGAACGGTTTTTCTCCACCAGCCAAGCGGGATGTCGGCGCCGGAGTTGTCGCTGAACGCCTCAGCGAATGGCTAGCGAGTTCAAAACAGGCATTTGGCGTCCTCCGATAGCACCATAGTGTCACTCTTATAACCTCGATCCCAGCCTAGTGTCGAGGGGCCACGAACGTTTGTCAAGCACAACGGCGCAGCAGATCGGGCAACAGGCTGTCGTGGCGGAGCTCCGTCGAGCCGCAAAAAGTTACGGCGACAGACAAGCCTTGCGCGGCGTCGACTTGGCGTTGTCAGCTGGTGAAATCTTAGCAGTCCTTGGACCAAACGGCGCCGGCAAGACGACGTCAATCAAGCTGCTTCTGGGCTTGCGCCGGCCCGACGCCGGGCAGGCGTTGCTCTTCGGCAGCGATCCCCGCCGCGCCGCCAACCGGCGACACGTCGCCGCCACACCCCAGGAGCTCGATTTTCCGCCGACGCTAAAAGTCTGCGAGATCATCGACCTCGTGCGCCGCCATTACCCACAGCCGCTGGCTCTTGTCGAAGTCGCCGAAGCTTTTGGACTTTCGGATGTCAAAGATCGCCAGACCGGCGGCCTGAGCGGCGGCCAAAAGCGTCGACTATCGGTCGCGGCTGCCTTCGCCGCGAACCCGCCCGTCATTTTCTTAGACGAACCGACGACCGGCCTCGACGTCGAATCCCGCTTTTCTGATTGGCAGGCGGTGCGCGAGTTCGTGCGC
>JACRUD010000088.1 GCA_014304875.1 Vulcanimicrobiota bacterium | reverse complement strand
GTCCTCTCAGACCAGCTACCCATCGTTGCCTTGGTGAGCCGTTACCTCACCAACTAGCTAATGGGCCGCAGCCCCCTCAATCCGCGCATTGCTGCTTTCATCATCAAGTGATGCCACTCGATGATCGTATCAGGTATTAGCTAACCTTTCGGCTAGTTATCCCGGGCGAAAAGATAGGTTGACTACGTGTTACTCACCCGTCTGCCGCTAGCACTTCTCCCGTATTGCTACGGAATGGTGCTCGCTCGACTTGCATGTGTTAGGCACGCCGCCAGCGTTAGTCCTGAGCCAGGATCAAACTCTCCATTACATCTTACGACACCCGAAGCAGCAGGACGAACCCGCACACTTCGAGGCCAAATTTGCAAATAAGCCGTTTGTGGCTCTTCTAGCTGACGTCAACGCGGGAGCGAACTCCCGCTAGTACATCTACAACATCAGGGGGGCTAAATCCAAACCTGATGAGGGTCCGATCGCGCTCGGACATTTGGTTAAAATCCCATTGAGGCTGAAGCAAAATAAAATCGGCTCACGCCGATCCCATCGCTCGCTCTTGGGACCCACGAATTTATTCGCGTTTGCGCTGTTTAGTTTTCAAAGAACACACTCGTAACAGGTCCATTGAGGGACCTTGCTTTCGTGCACCCAGTGGGAGACGCGAAAGTCGAGCCACGCACGGTATTGTATCACCGCGCCACGGGACAGTCAAGGAGACAACAAGCGAATCTGCTTCCACTGGCGGGCCTACAGGGCGGATAACCGGTCTTCAATGACGACTCCAGCGATCGAGCAGTTTCGTAAAGGTCGCCGACCCCGGCTTGAGCGTCCCGCTGAACGGTCCCGGACCTCCTCGCCCCCGGCTGTTCTATCGTCTGCTTTCAACGCTGCGCCCGGCCACGGGCGAAATTCAACCTCACGCGGGCATCTGCGCGGTTCCGACTTGGCATGTCGTCGCTTTTTACTAGCCTTTTGATCGTCAGCTAGCTAAGCCGCCATGGCGGTCGCGGACGAGTCGTTTCCTTCTTGTCGCGGCAAGCCGATATTCATTAGAGACATGCTCCTGAAGAAGCCGGTGAGTAACCCGACGCCCCAGCGGGTCGCGTCATCCAATGGTTCCGCGGATATGGATGCTGCGGACCGCCGCATTTTATCTCGCTTGCTGGATCGCGGCCTTGGCTTGACATCATCGCCGACGCTTTTAGCGGCGCTTGCCAAACAGTGCCGGTTGCGGGCCGCGTCATTGGACAAGAGCCCCGAAGCGTACCTGCGACTGCTGCATGCCAACGGTTCGGACGCGAAGGCGGAGTGGATACTGATCGCACCGGCGATCGTCGTAGGCGAGACCTTTCTCTATAGAGACGCGGCCTTGTGGGAGTTGATCGAAACGAAGTTAATCCCGGACGCGGCTTCGACGTCATCTCACGTACGGCTCTGGAGCGCCGGCTGTTCGACGGGTGAAGAGGCGTACAGCCTCGCCGGGGTTGCCCATCGCGCTGTCGGTCATAAACACGTGCGGATTTTGGGCACGGATGTCAATCCGGTTGCCATCGCCGCTGCGAGGGTCGGCATTTACGGGCGCTGGTCGATGCGCGGCGCCGAAGCCAGCGATCGCAATGGGTTGATCGTCAACGGCGCGCAAACCGTGCGAGTCAGCGAAGAAGTGAAGTCTCTGGTCCGCTTTGAGACACACAACCTCAACGACCCCGATGCCTGGCCCCCACTGGGTGCGAAAGCATTCGATCTGATTATCTGTCGCAACGTCCTCATTTACATGAGCGAATCGGCAAGGACCGACGTGATCGCCAGATTCGTGACCGCGTTACACCCGCGAGGGTTGCTCGTTTTGGGCCACGGCGAGATGGCCGGATTGCGGATCCACAATCTATCAGTCGAGTGCTACGATGCCGGCATCGTCTTTCGTAAAGTCGAGAACGTTTCTCAAGAACAAAGCGCAGCGAGCGCCTCTAAGCAAAGCAAGTCTGCCATCAACCGGATCGTGCCCAAACAAGTCGCCGTCACTAAGCGCGTCTTCCGGGGTTTTATTCCGACGCCGCCACCAGGTGCCGCTTTGGCGCCGAGGCCGAAGCTCGCAGCGGAGCGCGAGATGCTATCGCCGGCGATTTGCCGCCGACATGTCGCCTCGGCGATTCAAAGCGCGCGCGAAGGAAAACTGCAGGCCGCCGAACGGGATGCGACCGCCGCGGCCGCAGCAGACGCGCTCGATCCCGAACCGCGGGTGCTACTTGCTGCGCTGTGTATGGTCCGCGGGGCTTGGGTTGAGGCGGAAGGCCAACTCCGAGGCGCGTTATTCTTAGATCCATGTTTTGTGCCGGCACTTTGGCAGATGGGCAACCTGTGCAGCATGACCGGGCGCAAACGACAGGCATCCCGAGCGTTCGCGCGTGCGCTCAACGGTCTCGACGGCATCGCCGACGATAAGGTTGCTCTTCCCTTTGACAACGTGACGGTCGGCGAACTGGTCTCGCTGCTGAGGGCCGAACTTGCCGAGCCGGCCCGTGCCTGAATCCGCGTTGGCCTCGCTTCCGATAGCGGCAACGCATCTGATGGCCAGGGTGGATCGCTTTTATCTCGGCTTCTCCATCGACTCGATCGTATCGGCTCACGAGGCACCGGTCGTCTACCCGCTACCGCTTGCCCAACCCGGAGTGCTCGGCGCCGTCAACGTTCGCGGAACCGCGATTCCGGTTGCCGATATTCGGCGCTCGTTGCGCTTGGCTCCGCGCGGAGTCGCTTTACGCGATCGCATGCTGTTGATAAACGCGGGCGGCATCAAGGTCGGGGTCATCGTCGACGAAATCGACCAATTGTTCTCCCTGGGTTCGCAAAACTTGGACGGACCGCACCGTTTGTTCGGCGACGCAGAGGTGAATAACCGCATCATCCGCGGAATCGCGTGCGCCCCGCATCCATGCGCGATCATCGACGCGACGGGCCTTGCCGTCCCCGACCAGTGGGATGGCTCCATGCCGGAAGTCGTGGTCGGTCTCGATCTGGAGGTGGACGCGGCCATCGCTTTGCGCAGCGATCTGCTGGCCGCCCCGGCAGAAGACAACGGCAAGGATGTTCGCACCGATGTCGCCGTCTTCCGCATCGGTGAACAGCATTACGCGGTTCCAATCGCCAATGTCGTCGAGTTTTTCAGTCAGGCGGCGCATGCCCCGCTCTGGTACGGCGCTCGGAAGAAGGCGTCCCTCGTGAACCGCCACGGTGAGGCATTGGCCTTATACGACCTGCGCGTTTTCTTAGGCCTTGTCGCAGGATCGCTAGGGCCGCGAGTGGACGGCATCGTCATCGGCGACGACTCGCTGAAAATCGCTATCGCGGTCGATTCGCTTGAAGGCCTAGATGCCTTACCGGTGCTCGCATCCGGCCAACCCGCGCCGGGGGCGTATTGCCTTTCGCTTCACCAAACTGCTCGAGGATCGATCATCTTACTGCATGTCGCGGCGCTCATGGCAGCGCCTGCTCTCTCGGCCACGGGGGTCCACGCTTGATGAGTCGGCTAAAAGTATTCGAAAAAAACACGCTCCGCAGGAAACTGGCCAGCGTCCTTGGATGGATGGCGTTGATCACGCTGATCCAAATCGGCATGGGAATCGTACTGCCCAAAATGATCTTCGCACGGCAAAGCCGCGTCATCGACATGCTGCAGCCGATCACCCAGGCGGCGCAGGATGTGCGCCTCGACGTCCTGAGCGTCATCGGGGGCGCGGCCCAGTGGGGTCTGTCCGGCAAGAGCCAAGATCTGGCGCTTTACAACGATGCGCAGACCAGCCTGCCCAAAGATATCACGCTCCTGTCGGCGCTCGGCGATAAGGCGCCCGAAATAAACCCTCAAGTGAAAAAGCTCATTCAAGACGCGCAAGACGAATCATCGATCGTCGAAGCTATCGTCGCCGGCGCCCAGGACGGCTCCAAAGAGGTGCGCGGTCAAGTGGCCGCAGGTTTCAATGAGGAGCGCGATAAGATGAAAGCGTTTATCGCGTCGCAGCATAGTCTTTTGACCGAAATAGACACTCAGCGCATAGCTCGCGAGCGCGAGGCGACCCTCTTGGTCAGCTTACTGATCGGCACGCTCATCTTTACGTCGCTGCTTGCTTTGGGGATCGCGTTCCTCATCGCGCGCAAGACCATTGCGGCCGTGTCGGATGGTGCCATCTTGCTTTCGAATACCGCCGGCCTCATCGCTTCCGGTGATTTTACCAACCGGGTCGAGTTAAAGACGGAAGACGAGCTCGAATCCCTTGGTGAAGCGGTCAACAACATGGTCGAGAAGCTCGGTGCGTCTTTGCATCAAGTACGGGAGGCGGTGAACGAATCGACGACCGCAGTGATGGAGATCGCGGCGACTGCGCAAGAGCAAGAGCGCATGACGACCCAGCAGTCGGTGGCGATGAGCGAAATCTCCCAAACCATTCAAGAGCTGAACTCCGCTTCACAGAACACCGCCACGCAGGCAGAATCGGTTTCGGCGAAATCCATGGACAGCACCGAGGTGGCCCGTCGCGGACGAAGCGATGTCGAGACGAACGTCTCGATGATGTTGGTCCTGCGCGACCGCTTCCGCCAAACGTCTGACCGTATCGCACATCTGTCGGAGCAGATCTCTCAAATCGGCACAATCACCCGCACGGTCGCCGATTTCGCCGCGCAGACTAATCTGTTGGCGCTCAACGCGGCCGTTGAAGCCGCTCGTGCCGGAGAGCAGGGCCGCGGCTTCGCCGTCGTCGCGGCGGAAATCCGACGCCTTGCCGATCAGAGCAAGACCGCGACAGAGCGCATCGACGCGCTGACCCGCGAGGTGCAGCGCGCTTCCGACGAATCCGTGATGGCCATGATAGAAGGCAGCCGCAGCGTCGACGAAAACGCAAGCCATGCCTCGCAAACCGGCCAGGCGATCGCCGAAATCATCGAAACCTTACAACATACCGTCGAATCCATGCAAGATATCGCGCTCGCCGCAAAACAGCAGTCGCACGCGATCGAACAAGTGACCCAAAGCATCACGTCCGTCAACGCCGCTATGCGCGACACCGTCACGGCGACGACTCAAACGCAAGAGGCGACTCAGCGTCTCAACGACCTGTCGCTCGGTTTGAAAGATATGGTCGCGACGTACCGGATTTGATCATGCAGTATTCGCAGCAGGAACGAACCGAACTCGAAGGCATTTTTCGGACCGAGTGCGATGAAAACCTAAGCTCGTTAGGCGGTTTGCTGCTCGCTTTGGAAAAAGAGCCCGCCTCGACGGCTCCCTTGCACGAGACGTTCCGGCTCGTGCACAGCATCAAGGGTGCGGCCCGCATGGTGGGCTTTCAGGGAATCGAGCAGATCTCGCACGCCCTGGAGACCATGCTGGCGAGGGCGCGCGAAGGCTCGCATCCGCTCGGTCAGGCGGACCTTAACACGTTGTTCGCTGGTGTGGACTCCATCGCCGGGCTCATGCGAACCTCGGCGGGCCGCTCGTTGAACGAACCTGAAGTCGTGAGCGCGCTCGCGCAAATGGGAGCGGACCCCCAAGCCTCCCCACCCCGGCAAGGCAGTCCGCCTTTCCCTGCCGCCTCGGAGGACTCGGGGGAAATCGCTTTGCGCGATGATGCTCCCAAGGCTGCAGCGGTGTCCGCCAAGATGGTGCGCGTCAGCGCGGAAAAGATCGAACGGCTCATGGCTCTGCGGGGCGAGCTGGTGCGCCTGGTCGGCGAAGAAGGCGGGGCTTTGCAGGAGCTCGCATCGCTTAGCGATCGGCCGCTCGAGGAGCTCGACCGCCTACGGTTCGTCGACGGTGACGCCGGCCGGGCCATAAAATCCGCGCTGGCCGCACTGCGCCAACGTCGCGAGCTGGTGGGAAGCAACGTCGCGCGACTGATCGAGACCAATGTCAAACGGTTAGGAGCCCTGGACGACCTGCGCGACGGGCTCGCCGATCTGCGGATGCTGCCGGCCCGCAGCATACTGCAAAGCATGCCGCGCATCGTTCGAGATGTCGCCATGACGCAAGGGAAGCAAGCCGAGATGGCTGTGCTCGGGGAGAACATCGCCATCGACAAGGCGGTCCTCGAAGCGCTGAAGGAACCGCTCATGCATCTCGTGCGCAATGCAGTCGCGCACGGAATCGAACGCCCCGAACGCCGCCTCGCCCGAGGCAAGCCGGCCGCCGGCACGGTGACGATAAAGCTGAGCACCGGACCTGCCGCTGCCTATATCGCCGTCAGCGACGATGGCGAAGGAATCGATCTTGAGACGCTGCGCCGCTCGGCCGTGGCCAACGGCCATGCCAGCGCGGCCGAGATCGCATCGATGGGAGATGCGCAACTTCTTCAGATCATATTCCGACCAGGTTTTTCCACCACCGAGCGCGCCGACGTTATAAGCGGACGAGGGGTCGGGCTCGATGTCGTGGCCGAGCGAGCCGCTAGTCTGGGCGGAAGCTGCGCGGTCGAGAGCACTCCAGGCCGCGGCACGAGCTTCATCTTGCGCGTCCCGATCAGTTTATTGACCTCCTCAGTTCTGGTCGTGCGCGCCGGCCGCGCGGAGGCATGCATTCAGCAAAATGCCATGCGCGAAGCGGTGTCGCTTGAGGTCGACCAGGTCGCGCTGATCGAGGGCCGCGTCACGGCCACGGTGCGCCAACAAGTCATGCCGGTCGTGACGCTCGCTTCGCTGGCCGGCGATGATGCCCGGCTCGATTTCAGTCAAGGCGGAAAGATGCCTGCGATCATCATGCACTCGCATGAGAGGCGCGTTCTGCTGGCCGTCGATGAGCTTGTCGGCGTCGTCGATGTGATCATGAAACCATTGCCGCACCCGTTGGGAACGCTTCGCGGGATCGCCGGGTATGCGATCTTACGCGACGGCATGCCGATCTGCGTGCTAGACGGAGAACATATCGTTCAGGCGGCTCACGACCGTCAATTACCGAGTTTCCTCATCCAAGCCGCGCAAACCGCGCCGCGACGTCTCCTCGTCGCCGACGACTCACTCACCACGCGAACGCTTCTGGGCAATATCATGCGCAGCGCAGGATACGACGTCACGACGGCGATCGACGGCGTCGACGCGTGGAGCAAGGTGCAGGCCGGCAAGTTCGATTGCGTCATGACCGATATCGAAATGCCCAACATGAATGGGTGGGATCTTTGCAAGCGGCTCAAGCGCGACGATCGCTTCTCGCGAATGCCGGTCGTCCTGATCACCTCGCTATCGCGGGACGACGAGCGACTTCGCGGGCTGACCCTCGGTGCCGACGCGTACATCGTCAAGGGATCGTTCAATGAGACGGTATTGCTCGAAACGGTGGAAAGGCTCGTCGCTTGAGCCCGACGGCCGCAAGCGCGCTCGTCGTCGAGCACTCCGAGGATGCAGCCAGGACCATGGCGGACGGCATCGGGCACGCCTTGGCGGGCGTTTGCGCCGTTCCCGCAACGCCAGCCGACGCGGTAGAGCTGGCGCGAAAATGCCGGCCTGACGTCATCACCGTTAGTCTAGCGCTGGCTCGCGGCGGCGGTTTACGCATCATCAAGGAACTTCTGCGCAATCGAAAAGTGCCGATCATCGCCGTCAGCTCGCTTCAGCTGGGAGGCAGCGACTCGCTGCCGTTTCGCGCTCTCAAGGCCGGTGCGTGCGACCTCATGATCAGACCGTCAAGCGGCGGCGTTGCCGCCGAGAAGCACTTTCTCTCGACCCTAGCAGACCGCGTCAAAGCGCTTGCCGCAGCCTGCGGCGACGGGTTTCAGCCTCACGTTCCCCGCGCCGGCAAGGCCGCGAGCGACTCGAAGAACGGCCGCGTTGAATGCATCGTCGTGGGAGCATCGACGGGCGGCCCGCTTGCCCTGGTTCAACTGCTACGAGGCATGGGAACCAACTTCCCCACGCCGGTCGTGGTCGTCCAACACATCGCGACGCCGTTCGTCGATGGACTGGTCCGCTGGCTCGACGATGAAACTCCGCTGCACGTCAGCGTCGCGGAGGACGGACTTGCACCTCAAAAAGACCATGCGTACATCGCCCCGGGTGGGAGCGACTTGGTTTTTGATGCGGGCGGCGGGCAACCCCTTCAGCCGCCGACGACCGCCGGCCGCATTATCGTGCCCTCCGCCGACGCGTTATTCGAATCCGCCGCGCATCGGTTTCACGATCGCTGTGCGGGCGTGATCCTTACGGGCATGGGTAGGGACGGAGCGGCCGGATTACTAAAGATGCGCTCGCGCGGAGCCAAGACTTTCGGACAAGAGAAAGCAAGCTGCACGGTTTTCGGTATGCCTGAAGCGGCTGATAGCTTGGGCGCGGTCGGCGAGTTCGCCGATCCCGAGGATATTGGTCGCCAATTAAGGACCCTCACGGAGGGCTGAAAGGATAGCCATGGCCGCGACCGTGCTTTTGGTGGACGACAGCGTCACGCAGTCTTTCGCGTTAAAACTGACGCTGTCCCGGGCCGGGTTTCGAGTGCTCACAGCGTCGGATGGTCACACGGCTCTTAAGACTATGGGTTCGGAAAAGCCGGATGTGGTCGTCGCCGACGTCATCATGCCGGCCATGGACGGCTACGAGCTTTGCCGTCGCATCAAGGCCAATCCCGACTCAGCGCAAACGCCCGTCATCCTCATCAGCGGCTTAGGAGAAACGGAAGACCAAAACTGGCGTCAACACGCCGGCGCGGACATGTACGTCGGAAAATCTGCCGACGCCAACAAGTTGTTGCAAGCTGTGAAAGAGGTGCTCGAAAGAGGCTCGGAAACCGGCTCTGCGCATTCCTGAATTCGCCGCTGGCGCGGTTGTGATCGTCGTCATCCTGTTCGACGTTTTTAACGCGGTTATCGTGCCACGCCCTACTCAGCGGGGCCCGCGCGTCAGCTCGTATCTTGTGCGCTGGACTTGGCTTGCATGGCGCCAAGCCGGACTCGCGATGCGCGTCGCACAGCGGCGCGAAGCGTTCTTCGGAATTTTCGCACCGCTGGCCATCATCGCTCTGCTCCTGGTCTGGGGAATCGCGCTGGTCGTGGGCTTCGGCTTGGAGCTCCATGCCGTCAGGGAGAACATCCGACCGGTACCCCGCAGTCTGGGCGAGTCCATCTATTTTGCCGGGACGTCGCTTTTGACGCTTGGCTTCGCCGATGTTGTCGCGACCGGGAGCGCGGCCCGGACGATCGTTTTGGCGGCGGCCGCATCGGGCATCGCGCTGGTGGCCGTCGTCATTTCGTTCCTTTTTTCTTTGTTCGGCTGGTTCCAAAGGCGCGAGATACTTGTGGTCACGCTAGACGCGCGCGCAGGCGCCCCACCGTCGGGCGTATCGCTCTTAGAGTCGCACGCGCAACTCGCGATCGTGCCCGATCTGGAACGGCTATTCATCGAGGGCCAGACTTGGGCGGCCGGCGTGTTAGACAGCCATCTGGCCTATCCAATACTGGCTTTCTTCCGGTCGAGTCACATCAACGCTTCGTGGCCTGCCACGCTCGGAGCTTTGCTCGATGCCGCGACCCTGTTGCTCACGACGGTCGAAGGCGTGCCCAACGGCCAAGCCAAACTTTTGCATGACGTCGGAACCCATCTGACCGAAGATTTGAGCAGCTACTTCTCTTTGCCACAAGAGCGCGCGGCGTTAGTCGAGCGAAGCGAGTTCGACCAAGCTCGCGAACGCCTTCGCGCAGCGGGCTTTCGCCTACGCGGAGCCGATGCGTCGTGGGCCGCCTTCATCGCCTACCGTCAGGAATACGCCGGCACGCTCAATGCGATGGCCCGGTTTTGGGCGATCCCACCAGCGCAATGGATCGGGGATCGCTCGGCGCTATCGCAACACCATAAAGGATGACTTGCGCGCCGGACCTAAAGGTCCGTGGCCACAGACGCTCTCTCTAATGTAGACCAGCCGCTTTAATGGCGACCCCGTCGCCACGGACGGAGCTAAGAGTTCGTGGCTTCGTCGCTTGCCAACGTGTCGGCGGCATCGCGCTGGAGCGCGGGGCGTTTTATCGACGTCCCCCAATGCAGTTTTTGCTCCAGCACTTCGAAAAAATACCGCTCGCCGACCCGCACGAAGTCGATGTTGCACGCAGCGCGCACGATGTCGACGTACGAGCCGGCCGGCAGCTCCGTCTCCAGTCGGCCGTCGGCGTAGAGCTGCGCGCCCGTGCTATCGCCGGGTATCGTAATACGGACGGCCTCAGTCGCGCCGACGACGAGCGGCCGGGAGAAAAGCGTGTGCGGACAAATCGGTGCGATACCGAAAGCCTCCAGGCCAGGCGCCAAGATAGGGCCTCCTGCCGAAAGAAAGTACGCAGTGGAACCGGTCGGGCTGGAGACGACGATGCCGTCGGCCGGGATATGCGCGACGCTTTGGCCGCTGATCTCGATGCCGAACCCGACGATGTGGCCCTGATGCCGACGGTCGATGTGTATGTCGTTGACCGCAAAATAGCGGGGAGACTTCCCGGCCGCGGTCGCCTCGAGCGCGATGCGGGACTCCGTCTCGAAGCCGTCTGTCAGGAGGGTCGTCAGAACCGCCTGGTAATCCGAGCGGTTCACTTCGGTCAAAAAGCCCATCCGGCCAAAGTCTACTCCGACGACGGGGACGCCCAGAGGCGCTGCCAGGTGAGCGCCCTGCAACAGCGTGCCATCTCCGCCGAGCGAGATCAGCACATCGGCGCCGGCCGGAAACGAAGAAGGGGAACGCACGTCCCCAAGCCCGGCGGCCTGACTCTGGTCGGACTTCATCTGCAGTTCCGCGCCCGCCTCGATCGCCAAGCGCGCCACGACTTTAGCAGCTTCTGCCGCCTCCGGCCGCCGGGCATCGACGTAGAGCGCGACGTTTTTGACCTTCCGGCGCTTCATGTGCGAAGCGCTTCGTGGGCTCGCCGAACCACCCCCGTCGGATCGAATCCCGACGGCATCGGACGCCCGAACACGGCGCCGATAAAGAACTCGATGTTGCCGGCGGGGCCACGCAGGGGGGAATGCGTCACGCGGCACGGTGCCAGGCCGCACGCCGCAAGAGTGCTCGCGACCAATGAAAGGATTTCGACGTGAGCGCCGGGCTTAGAAACCACGCCGCCTCTTCCGACTGCCGACCGTCCAACTTCGAACTGCGGCTTGACGAGTGTAATGGCCCGGCCGCCGGGGGCTAGGCAGGCGGCCAAGTTCGCCGCGACTTTCGACAGCGAAATGAATGAGACGTCAGCAACGACAAGGTCAAATGGAGCGCCGATCGCGGCGGGAACGGCGTACCGGAAGTTCGTTCTCTCGATCACCGCCACGCGGCTGTCTTGGCGAAGCTTCCAGGCCAACTGTCCGTATCCCACATCGAGGGCAGCAACGCATCTCGCACCATGCGCCAAAAGGCAGTCAGTGAACCCGCCGGTCGACGCACCCACGTCAAGGCATCTCAGATCGGTGGGCCACCACTCGAACTGCCGCAACGCAAACTCTAGTTTTTTTCCACCGCGGCCGACGTACTGCTGGCCTTCGGCGATCGTGAGCGGCGCATCTTCCGAAACGAGCGCTCCCGCTTTGCACGCCACCGAGCCGTCTACTTTCACGAGACCCGCCATGATGAGACCCTGCGCTCGAGACCGTGAGGTCCCCGCAGCCAGCGCGACAAGCGCGTCGAGCCGCCGGCGCGTCCCCAGTCGCCGCTTTACAATGGCAAGCGGTCCTCGGAGGTTTCGAAATACTGCGACGATTCCGGGTTTTCTTGGTTGATATTCAGTTCTGTTTCGGTTGAGGAGCCTGCTTGAGGCCGCGTCCCTTCAAACGCTTCGGTGACTTGCCGCTCGGCGTCATCTAGGAGCGCGCGGCAGGTCGCGGCGAGCGCGTTGCCTTCTTTGAAGAAGGCCAGGGCGTCGGCGAGCGGGATATTTCCGTCGTCCAGCAGTTCGACGAGTTTTTCCAGCCGCTCGAGAGCTTTTTCGAATGTCGGCTTTTGCTCGTGTGGCACGGTCTGTTCACCGGGCGATGTCTTGCTCACGCATTGGCTCCTTCGCTTTTACGGCCGCGCGCAAACGCCCGTCGTGGACGAGTACGCATATCGAATCGTCGACGACGACTTGACCGACGGCACTGATGATTTGTTCTCCCTCACCGTAGACGATGGCATAGCCGCGCCTTAGCGTATGCTGAGGGGCTAGAGTGCTAAGCTGCGCCTGAAGGGCGTTCAACCGGGCGGTGCGCGAAACCAAACACCGCCGGACGCCTGCGGCCACTCGAGTACGACCTTGGGACAGGCGGCGAGCCGAGTCGCCGAGTCGCCGACGTGGGTTGCTCCGTTCCAGGAACGATACGAGTTCGTCCAGGCGCTGCATGTAGCCTAATAAGATCCACTGCGGCGGTCGACGGAGCGTCGCATCGATGCGCTCCAACCGCTCTTGGCTTCGCGTCAGGATGCGCGCAGCCGCGTTTGCCAAACGCCGCCTTGCCGTCGCGATGGTCGCGAGCAAGAGCGCCCGCTCGCGCGTGACCAGCTCGGCCGCCGCCGTCGGAGTCGCCGCTCGCGCGTCGGCGACGAAATCTGCGATAGTGAAATCCGTCTCGTGGCCGACCGCGCTTATGATCGGCGTCGGGCAGGCGACGATTGCGCGCGCCACGGCTTCGGTATTGAAGGCCCACAGATCTTCTATGGAGCCGCCGCCTCTCGCAAGGACGATAGCATCGGCATGGAGAGTCCCGGCAAAGCGTATCGCTCGCGCAAGTTCGGCTTCCGCCGCGTCGCCCTGGACGGCCGCGTGCACGAACGTTATCCGGACGTGACTGCCGCGCCGCCGGCAGGTCGTCACGAAATCATGCAGAGCGGCTCCGTCACGGCTTGTGATGATGGCCACGTGGCCCATGAAGGACGGCAGCGGCCGCTTACGGTCGTCGTCGAACAAGCCTTCTGCCTTGAGCTTATCTCTTAGGATCTCGAAGCGCCGGTACAGTTCGCCCCTGCCGGCCGGAACGATATCGTCCACGACGAGCTGATATTGACTGCGCTGCGGGTAGGTCGTGACGCGGCCATACACTTCGAAGCATGCGCCGTCGTCCAGCGGAAAGTGCAAGCGCAGATTTAAGACGCTCGAGCGCCAACACACGCAGGCGATTTGCGCCTGCTGGTCCTTGAGGTCGAAGTAGACGTGTCCTCCGCTGGACGGCGGTTTGCATTTCCAAACCTCGCCTTTGACCCATACCCTCGTCGGAAAGCCGCGGTCAAGCTGGACCTTGAGCGCTCGCCATAACTGTCCGACGGTGAGAACGGGCTCGGAAAGCGGCAGCATCATGGCGTGGGAGGCGCCTGCGGTGCAGCCGACGGCGTCTGGACCGGAGCCGGTGAAAGGCTCGGTTCGACCGAGACGGTCGGCGTCGGCTGAGGCGTCACAGGCACGACGATACTAGTCGGCTGCGCCGTCGGCTGGGGCGTCGACGCCGTCGCTTTGCGTTTTTCGTAAGAACGCGGCTGATAGACGACCGGACTTGGAGTTTCGTAGCAATATTGGAGCGGCAGACTATTCTTTAGGTAGTCTTCCTTCACGCCCCCGTATCCTGGGGGAGCCAGCCGCCTTCCACCGTCGCAGACGGCTACTTGCGCGACATCGGGAGGGTGCGGCCCGAAAACGACCACTTTGGAATCGGCCAGCTCGCTTTTCATGAAAGCTGCCCAGATGCGTGCCGGGACGTTGCCCCCGTAAGATTCGTACATGCGAGAATAATCATCGTTGCCGACCCACACGGCAGCCGTCAATTGCGGCACGAATCCCACGAACCAAGCGTCACGGAAGTCAGACGTGGTGCCCGTCTTGCCAGCTGCCGGCCGGCCGATGACGGCGTTGGGATTACCAGTGCCCTCCTTGATGACTCCCTCCATAAGCGTCGTCATGATCCACGCGGTGCCGGCTGACACTGCGATGCGCCGGTCTGGATAGCGGCTGTCCAAGATCGTCGCGCCGTATTTGTCTTGGACCATTCGGATACCGGTAGGCGCGATGTACACCCCGCCGTCGGCGACCGTGGAGTATCCCGAGGCCATGTCGAGCGGCGAGACGACGGCCGTTCCAAGCGCTAGCGATAAATCGGGGTTGAGTTGCTCCGCGATCCCCATCGCGTGCGCCGTGTCGATGACGTTTTGGACGCCGACATCATGAGCTAACTTCACGGCGACCACGTTGCGCGACAATTCGAACGCCCGGCGTAACGTGATGGCGCCCAGATATTGGTGGTCGTCGTCCTCCGGGCTGTACTCCGTTCCGTCGCCGGCCGGATAGGAGACCGGCGTGTCCTCGTATACGGTGGACACCGGCACGCCTTGCTCGACGGCGGCCGAATAGACGTAGGCCTTGAAGGACGAGCCGGGCTGCCGCCGCGCCTGCCAGCCACGGTTGAATTGGTTCTTAGCAGAGAATCCTATGCCGCCCACCATGGCACCGACTTCACCGGTATGTGGATCTTCGGCGACGAGGGCGCCTTCGTGCATGCCGTAGCCGGCGGCACGCCCGCCTTCCACCCCTTCGGTCAGGGCGTTTTGCGCCAAGTCCTGCATGTGCGAGTCGAGCGTCGTATAGACCGTTAGCCCGCCGTGGAGCACCGCGTCGGCGCCGAACCGACGCTCCAGCTCGGCGATGACGTAGGTAGTGAAGTACGGATAGCGATAGGATTGCAACCCTTGGGTTCGCTGTCCTAAAAAGTATAGCGGCTTCTTTGCGGCCACGGCCGCTTGCGCGCGGGAGACGTCCCCGACGGCCGCCATACGATCTAGGACGTGATGCTGGCGAACCCGAGCGTTGTGGCCGTTGACGTACGGGGAGTACAGGGAAGGAGCGGCAACGATGCCTGCCAGCATGGCGGCTTGAGGCAGAGTTAGCCGGCTGACGTCCTCTCCGAAATAGGTATGGCTTGCGGCTTGGATACCGTAGGCGCCCGCTCCGAAATACACCAAGTTCAGGTACCGCTCTAATATCTCGTCCTTTGTATAGAAACGCTCGATCTGCATCGCGAGCAGAGCTTCTTGAATCTTCCTATGGACCGTGCGCCGATCGTTCAGGAAAAGATTGCGAGCCAACTGTTGCGTGATGGTGCTGGCTCCTTGGGTGATCCGTTTTCCTTGGTAATTCGCGATCGCCGCGCGAGCGATCCCGCGGAAGTCGACGCCGCTGTGCTCATAGAAGCGCTCGTCCTCGTTCGCGACGATTGCTTGGCGCATCACCTTCGGTACCTGGGTGATCGCAACGTACATGCGGTTCTTGTCGAAAAGCCTCGCCAAGACCGTTCCGTCCCGCGCATATAGGATAGTCGGCCCCGTCGGTTCTATATCGGACAGCCGATCGATGGCGGGCAACGTACGACCGTACGCCCCGACCACGTCGATCGCCGCGACGGCGATCCCGACCACGACGACGATGGCGATCGCCAGCAGCCCGCTAGCGACGATGCGGGCCACGCGCCGCCTACGCTTCATCGGTTTAATTCGCCATCTCCGGGCGGACCTTCGCGAACGCGTCCAGCACTCCGTTGACGAAACGGCTGCTCTTCGGGCTCGACAGACGATCTGCCAGCTCGACGGCATGGTTGATGATCGCGGCCGCGTCGGCGTGCGGGCGATAGCGCATTTCCCAGGCCCCCAGAATTAGGATCAGCCGGTCGATTCCGGCAAGCCGCTCCAGCGTCCAGCGGCGGAGAAGCGGCGCAAGCTCCGATTCCAGGTCTTTGCGGTGCTCGAGCGCGCCGAGCACTAACGCTTCCACGACGGACCAGTCGGTCGCCCGGGGAGCATCGCGCCGGCGGTCGACCGCAGGGTAGAGCGGTTCGTATGGGTCTTCGGCGGCCGCTTCATCGCCGCGGCCGAAGACGCCTATTCCGGACTTCGCTTGCTCCAATGCTTCGGACATGGACGCATTTCCCACGTCGACGGCGTAAAGGATCTCCAGCGCGATCCTGTGTTCGCGCCTCTCATGCGCCATGAGCCGCCCCGGCCAGAGGGCCCTTTTGCAATATCTCCTCGCGCAACCACGTCACGTGCGTTCGTCCCTGCACGAAAGACGGCGTCGAAAGAATGCGCTCGTGCACGGGGATGGTCGTGGCCACTCCTCGGATGTCCGTTTCCGCGAGCGCCCGACGCATGCGCACGATGGCATTGTCGCGATGATGATCGTGAGCGATGATTTTGGCAAGCATGGAATCGTAATAGGGAGGGACTTCGGCGCCGGAATAGATGTGGGTGTCGACGCGGATGCCGGGACCGCCGGACATGATGACGTCACCGAGCTTGCCCGCAGCGGGCATGAACCTATTCTCCACATCCTCCGCGTTGATCCGACATTCGATAGCGTGGCCGAGAGGCCGAATGGCCTCTTGGCGCACGCTCAGACGCTCTCCGGCCGCTATGCGGATCTGCCACTTGACCAAGTCGATTCCATACACGACTTCCGTGACTGGATGCTCGACTTGAATGCGTGTGTTCATCTCCATGAAATAGAACTTGTCGTCGTCCACCAAAAACTCGAGCGTTCCGGCGTTGCTGTAGTCGGTGGACCGCGCCGCTTGGACCGCGGCGGCGCCGAGCCGCGCTCGAACATCGTGCGCGAGGTTGGGGGCCGGCGCTTCTTCCAACAGCTTCTGGTGCGAAGGTTTTTGAATCGAGCAATCGCGCTCGCCCACATGGATGACGTGGCCGAACTCGTCGGCCAGCACCTGAACTTCGATATGGCGCGGTTTGACGAGCAGTTTCTCGACGTAGACGCGTCCGTCGGCAAACGCGGCCTGGGCCTCGCCGCTGGCGGCCGTTAGACCCGCAGCCAGATCGGCCTCGCGGCCTACCATGCGCATCCCCTTTCCGCCGCCGCCGGCCGTCGCCTTGATCAGGACGGGATATCCGGCTTCGGCGCAAAAGGCCTTGGCTTGCTCCAACGTGGTGACGACGTCCGAGCCGGGGATCACCGGGATATCAGACTCCGACATGCGCTGTTTGGCGGACGCCTTGTCGCCCATCAACGAGATCGCGGCCACCGGCGGACCGATGAACTTGAGCCCATGGGAGGCGCAAATCTCGGCAAAGCCGCTGTTTTCCGCTAAGAACCCGTAACCTGGATGCACCGCATCGACGCCCGTCAGTTCCGCGGCGCTGATGATATTCGCAACGTTCAGATAAGACCGGGCGCTTTGCGCCGGCCCCACGCAATACGCTTCGTCAGCCAAGCGAACGTGGAGAGCATCACGATCGACTTCCGAAAAGATCGCCACCGTTTTGCAACCGAGCTCGCGGCAGGCGCGTATCACTCGAATCGCGACTTCGCCGCGATTGGCGATCAGTATTTTTTCGAACAACTCGTCTCCATCAGATCTGCGGGGCCTCCGGCTCGCCAGCATCGGGAACCGCCGCGGCATCCAGAGTCGCCCCCCCATCCGGTCGGCGGTCGACGATGAAGAGAGTCTCCCCGAACTCTACCGCTTGGCCCTCTTCCACAACTTGCGCGATCAACACGGCTTGATCGGCGTTGCGGACCGGAGTGCGCAAGCGCAATGCCTCGACGTAGCCGAGAACTCGGCCCGCATCCATGGGTTCACCCGGTTGCGGCACGTCGGCCGCAGAATGGAAGATGCCGACGACCTCCGCGTTTATGGTGGTGTACGGCCGGCCCGCCTCGCCGCCCACCATGCGAGCGACGTGCCGGGGACTGCTATCAGTCGGGACTTGACGGCCGCGCTGACGCGTCGGCAGGACTGCCGGCGCGGTCGTAGCTTTGACAAGCGTCATGGCGACTTCGGCATCACGAATGCGAAGCTGCTTCAACGGACTTTTGGAAAACGCTTGGGACACTTGCGGCAGTTGCTCGTTCAAAAAACGCAGGAGCGAGCTTTGCCCGCGGCCGTCGGCTTCCGGGCGACTTTGGCTCACCGCAACGATTTCGCCGACTGTCGAGGCTGTGCCTATTGGGTCCGCCAGGCGGGCGCGCGACGAGCCGGCTAGGGCTCCGTGCTTGCCGACCCGCCTCTGTCGCGCGATACTTCGACTTCGGGCGTCGCGCCATCGAGCAGTCGCGGCTTGCGCACGCGCACGGTGGCTCTTGCGACGCGCTCGTCTTTCATCACTTCCGCAACACACGCCGCCGCCAGCGATTCCAAAAGCGCGAAGCTACGAGCGCTGACGACGTGGGCGCAAATGCGATAGACCGCCGCGTAGTCAATGGCATCCCGAACGTCGTCCGAGCCCAGGGCTGGTGTGAAATCGCTTTCAAGCGTGACGTCGAGGTCAATAGGCTGCGGCCGTTCCCGCTCCAGCGCTTCGGCGCCATGCTTGCCCCAGGCTCGCATGCCGTGAATGCGTATGACTCCGCGCTCAGTCACCTGATGGCCGCCTGGCCGTCAACGGCTTCTCTGGGGACGGCTCGACCATGGCGGCAGACCGCGTCTGAAACCGCCACGACCTGAACCATGCTCCGCACGTCGTGGACGCGGACGATATCGGCGCCGCCCGCTACGGCTAAGGCGACGGCAGCAGCCGTTCCGAAACTTCTATCGGCAGAGGAATCGCCCATAATCCTAGCGATGAAAGACTTTCGCGAAGCCCCGACGAGCAGCGGATACGGCAGGCGGTCCGCGACCTCTTTGAGCCGACTCAAAATTTGGACGTTATGATCGGCCGTCTTCCCGAAACCGATGCCCGGGTCGACGATGATGCGTTCCGCTGCGACGCCGCCTGCGCGCGCCGCATTTGCGGCTTCCGACAGCCGGTCGACCACTTCGACGACGAGATCTCCCGCGTAGTCCGGCGCGGCGCGGTTATGGGTCACGACGAGACCGGCATGGGCGCGCGAAACGGCATCGACGATGCCGGCCGGCGCGCCCCAGATGCAGTTGACGACATCGGCGCCGGCCGCGAGCGCTTCAGATGCGACGGCTGGCTTGAGCGTGTCGATCGAGAGCGGTAAATCAACGGCCTGACGTATCGCGCGCAGCACCGGTATGACGCGGCGCGCCTCTTCGGCTTCGGGCACCGCGACATGGCCGGGCCTGGTCGATTCGCCTCCCACATCGATGATGTCGCACCCAGCTTGCGCAAAAGAGACCGCGCGCTCGACCGCCGCAGCGGCGTCGTCTCCAAGTCCGTCGCCCGAAAAGGAATCGGGCGTGGCGTTGATGATTCCCATCACGTACGTGCGTCGGCCCCAGGTGAACGCGCGGCCGCGCAAGACGAGCGGCGACCGAAGCTCTTTAGACATGAAGGGGGCCAAGCGGCGCGGGGTCGTCCAAGAACCAGCTGCGCAACATCGCGACGATGAAGGTTGAACCGGTGACGATGACCACATCGTCATCGAGGGCCAAGCCTCGCGCTGCGGCAAGCGCTGTCTTCGGATGCTCGACCACGCGTGCGGGCACACCGTGATGTTCGGCGATCTGCGCCGCTTTTTGCGCCGGCACAGCGGCGCGATGAGGCACGTCAAAAGTCGTGAAGATGAAATGCGCGGGCAGTCCGCTCCACAACGCGATCATGCCCTCGACATCTTTGCCTTCCGCGATCGCGCACACGAAAATCAAGCGCCGTCCGGCGAAGGACGATTCAAGGCCCCGGCGCAATGCCGCTGCTTTTTCGACGTTATGGGCAACGTCGAACATCACCGAGGGCCGCGACGGGTAAAACTCCATACGCCCGGGGAGCGACAAGGTCGACAGGCCTGCGACCACTTCGCTGGGCTGCGGAGCCACACTCTCGGGAAGCCGCTCGCAAGCCAGTATCGCAGTGGCCGCATTGACCGATTGGAACTCGCCCAGCAACGGCATGGTCAGCTGGTACGCTGCCCGCGCCGTCGTCACTTGGCACGCTTGAGCGTACTGCGTCAGCGGCGGAAGCTTCTCGATCCTCGCGGCTTCGTGCACGACCGTCAGCGGTGCTCGCTTGCTGCGCGCTGCCGTGCGGATGATCTCTAATGCCGCCGGCCGCCGCGCGGCGGTGACGATCGGAACGTCCGTCTTGATGATCCCGCACTTGTCGGTTGCGATCTCTTCGATCGTGTTGCCGAGAATCTCGACGTGATCGAATCCCACGTTGGTCAAGATGGACACTAGCGGATGGATCACGTTCGTGCCGTCGAGTCTGCCGCCGACCCCCACTTCGATCAAGGCGATGTCGACTTTCTCGCGAGCGAAAAAAATGAACGAGAGGGCGACGAGGATCTCAAAGTAGGAGGGAACTCCGAACGAGCCATCTCGCATCCGATCGATTGCCGGCACCATATCCGCGAGCAGCGCGGCGAACCGGCTTTCCTCGATCGGGACGCCGTTGATGCGCGCGCGCTCTGTCACGTTCGACAGATGTGGTTTGGTGTGCAAACCAACTTTGTGGCCGGCGGACCCAAGGATCGCGGCGCACATAGTCGCAGTCGAGCCCTTGCCGGCCGTTCCGCCGACGTGGATGCTGCGGAAGGAGTTCTGCGGGTCGCCTAAGAGACGAAGGAAAGCGCGCATACGATCGAGCCGGCCGGGGTGCCTGCGCGATGCGGACTCTGCGGTGAAGGTCTCCAGCAGGGCGACCGCCGCAGCGAATTCCACTTAGGTCACCGCCGGGGCGGCGTGCTCTCCTACATCGCCGCGTAACAAACCAAGTCCGTGCGGGATAACGTCGACGATCACGTTCAGCGTTTCGCGGATGGCGTTTGGGCTTCCCGGCAGGTTGACGATCAGCGTTCGGGCGCGGACCGCCGCCACTGCCCGCGACAGCATCGCCGTCGGCACTAGCTGTCCCGTCGAGGCGCGCATCGCTTCGGCCAGGCCGGGGACTTCGTAATCGGCAACCGACAGCGTGGCTTGCGGCGTCACATCTCGCGGTCCCAAACCGGTGCCGCCCGCCGTCAGGATGCAATCGACGCTCCCGCCGTCGGCCAACTCGGCCAGCAGAGACGCGATCGCGACCCGGTCGTCCGCCACTATTCTCTCCACGCTTATGCTGCTGCGCTGAGGCAGCGCGGCCCGTAGCTGGGGCATGCATGCATCGGCCCGCGCGCCGCTCGCAGCTTTATCGGAGACGACGACGAGTGCGAAACGCCACGCCTGCCCACGGGTCTCGGGATGAGCGTTCACGGCCCCGGCGCCACATAGCGACCGCTTCGGCCACCCGATTTGCGCCGCAACCTGATGCGCTCGATGGTGATCCCACGATCTAGTGCCTTGCACATGTCGTACAGGGTGAGAGCCGCCACGGCGACGCCGGTAAGCGCCTCCATCTCGACACCCGTGGGTCCGACGAATGCCACCGTACACACGACCGCGATAGCGTCGTCCGCATCCACTTTGCACCGGACGTCGATGTGCGTCAACGCGAGCGGGTGGCAGAGCGGAATCAAATCCGCGGTACGCTTGGCGGCCAGCGTCCCGGCGATCTGAGCCGCGACGAACGCATCGCCTTTTTTCAGGTTCTTGGCCTGCAATTCGCGCAGTGCTACCGGGGCCATGCGAACGATCGCTTGGGCGGTCGCGCTGCGCACGGTTGGCGGTTTGACGCCGACGTCCACCATCAGAAGCGATCCGTCTGCGGCGAGGTGCGACAGTCCGGCAGGCTTTTTTGCCATCGTCGTTGCGTTCGTCGCCGGGGCACCGGACCTTTGCAGCGACCCGCCGGGCGATCACAGACGGCGTATGTAGCCCCGGACCTTTCGGTCCGTCCCGACGGAGGCGGTCGGCTCAGTCGAGAGTAAAGGTGTAGACGACCTTATACGTTTCGGTTGCCGGCTTGCCGTTTATTTGGGGCGGCGAATAGCCGCTTTCGCGGGCCGCTTTCAGCGCCGCCTGGTCCAGCGCCGGGTTGCCTGTCGACTGGCTGATTTTCGCAGATATGACGTTGCCTCCCGGACCGATCGTCACTAGTATAACCGCCGTTCCCTGGACACCCTGTTCTTTCGCGATCGCCGGATACTCGGGCTGGACTTTGCTCGTGAACTGCGCATCGACCACCGTTTCCGGCGCGTAGACGGCGGTCGGCTTCGGCGCAACGGTCGGCGCCGGTGTGGCAGGAGCGGTGGTCGGGGCGACGGTCGGCGCAGCGGTCGGCACGCCGTTCGCATTGCCCTTGGGCGGCGGCGTGTAGGCGTTCTCGGCTGGACCGGTGTTGTTGGTGTTCGTCGTCTTCACGGTGTGAATCTTCAGATTCACCGGCGGAGGCGTGTTCTTCAACGGCGGCGGCGTCGGCGTGGGCGGCGGCGTCGGCGTGGGCTTGGGCTTTGGTGTCGGCTTCGGCGTGGGCGTGACCAGAGTCTGCACGATGACTTTTTGCGGCGGCGGCGTCGCTTCTTCTTTGAACTTAGGCATGAAGTTTTCGCCGATCGCTCCGATGATGAAGTGCGTCAAACCCGAAAGCAGGATGAAGGCAATAGAAAGGCCCGCGACGGCATACTTTTCGCGCTTGGTGAAGAGCGGGGGAAGATTGGCCTTGGCCGGGCCGCCCGGGTTTGTCGCCACCTACGCGTTTCCTTTCGCTCTACTGCTGGTTGACGGTATCGGGGGCGCCTTGAACTTTGTTGGCCAAACCGAATTGGGTGAACCCGGCCGCCTTCCCCGACGCCATCACCTGAAGGACCGTGCCGTACTTGGCGGTGGGGGCGGCCTTGATGATGATGTCGTGATCGCGCTGAAAGGTGTTGGCGTAGTCCTTCATGCGCTGATCGATCTGCTTTAAAGGAATGATGTCGGCGCCGATCTGGATCTCGTCCTGTTTGGTCTTTGCGTTGTGGCTGATAATCATCACGATCGGCGAGTTCGTCACCTTCAACTTATTCTTCGCTTCCGGAACCGGTGGCGGCTTCAGCAAGGACGTCAGGATCATGAAGATGATGAGCAACACCAGCAGCACGTCGGTGAACGGCGTGATGTTGATCGTCGACATGACGTCCTCTTCGGGACCCGAACCTACAAGCGACATAGCGGCCTTCTTACTCGGTCACGAAACCGACGTCATCGTCGTTGGCCTGACGGGCGGCGTCGAGGACTTTGACGATCGTGTTGTACGGCGCGTCGTTGTCGGCGATCAGAGAGATGTGCGTCGTGAAGCCCTGGGCCGCATGTTCCTGGTGATATTTGACGGCATCGGCCATCGATTGGTACAGAGTGGCCGTCGTCGTGGGGTGCCCGTCGATGAACACCCGGTTCGTCGCCGACACCTGGACCTGGATTTGGTGCACGAGAGTCTTTAGATTAAGCTTCTGCGGCGCGTTGTTCTTGTTGGGAAGCTCTTTTTGGAACCCCGGGGGCGCCGCCAGCGCCGCCAGGATCATGAAAATGATGAGCAGGACGAGCAGGACGTCCGTGAAGGGCGTGATGTTGATCTCCGCCATCACTTCCTGGTCTTGCTTTGCTTGCGTTAAACCCATACAGCCCTCACTTCACCCCGGACCCGTCGGGACGTTACGTTCCGCCGGCCGGACCCGATGGCCGCGGGGCGGGCGCCGTCACGGGCCTCTTCGCCGAAGGAGGCGTGTACAATTCGGTGGGGATCGGCGCTCCGGTGTTGTGGAAGTGCAGCATTTCAGCCAGCTTGTTCGCGGTGACGATCATCTCTTGGTTGTACGCTTTGATGCGCGACTTGAAGTAGTTGAAGAAAATCACCGCGATGACGGCGACCGCCAGACCGGCTGCCGTCGTGACGAGCGCTTCGGAGACGCCTGCCGCCACCACCGCGGGCGTGGAGTTGCCCTTCAGCGCGATGTCCTTGAAGGCGCGAATGATGCCCAAGACGGTCCCGAAAAGCCCGACGAACGGCGCGATCACCGCGACCGTACCGATGATGGAAAGGTTCGCCTCCAACAGGTTCAGCTGTTCGAGCAAAGCGATGGACAGCGCGTCGGAGATGTCCGCGCGGCTTTTCTCCGCTCGGTAAAGACCGAACTGCAAAATTCTCGGGAGCATACCGCGCTCCCGATCGCAGATGTCCGTCGCGCCCTTCATGTCGTCGGCGGAGACGCGCTCGCCTATTTCGCGCAGCAGCCGGTTCGGATCGGAATGCTGTTTGGAGAAGAAAAACAATCGTTCGAGGACGATGCCGATCGAAAGGATCGACAGCACGAGCAACGCCCACATGGCAGGCCCGCCGCTATTGAGGAACGCCAGAAAACCTGAAACCGGATTGTTATCCATCAGTATGCTTCCTCTTTCAGTCGACCGAGATCGACCGGGTGCGAAACTTCACAAGTCCGCCGACAAGGATATGCAAGAGGATCAATCTCTTACGCTAGGCGACGGGGCTCTACTGCCGTCCCCGTTCGTGGGGCGTTCGTTTTTCCGCCGTGAGGGTTGACTCCTACTAAAAGGCGGCCGCCCAACGCAACGGGAGACGTTCGTCCTAGGACGCGTCTCCCGTCCGAGCGCGGGCTTTGGCCGTCTATTAGTAGCTTATGTCGTTCCCGTTGACTTTCTTGTAGACTTGGTTCACCGCATCCATACCGGATTTGTCGTTCTTCGCTTTGAAAAGACCGTATGCCTTACGCAGGGCGTTGTTGGTTTCGTCCTTTTTCTTTTGATCCGCATACGCGATGGCCAGCGAGTACCACGCCGGCGCGTAGTTCGGATCCGCCGCCGTCGCCTCTTGCGCGTAGCGTAATCCGTCCGGCGTATGGTCGGCCTTGTCGGCGGTGGGATTTAGGAACAGGTTGGCCAGCGTCGCTTCGTAGATGGCTGTGTCGTGGGGGTTGGCCGCGATCGCCTTTTTCAAAGCCGAATCGGCCGCGGCCACTTGGCCTTGGCCAGCGGCCAGCTGGGCCATCCCGAACTGCGCGTCCGGGCTTTGCGGATCGATCGCCACCGCGCGGTCGAAGGCGGCCTTTGCGGCGGCGTAGTTGCCCTGCCGCACGTACAGGTTGCCTAGATTCGCCTGCACTGGGGCGTTGTTGGGCTGGACCACAGCCAGCTGCTTCAAAGGCGCCAGCGCGGCGGCGAGGTTCCCCTTGCGTAAGTAGTAGGCGTATAAAGCCTGATAGGGTTGCGGGTTGTGGCCGTCGATCTGTTCCGCCTGGTTTATCGAGGCGATGCCTGCCGCATCGTTGCCCATCGAAAGCTGGGTGACTCCAATGTCGGTCAGCACGATGGCGCTCTTGGCCGGGTTCTTGTGATCGTCCGTATCCTGTGCAGATTTGAGGTCGGTCAATGCCGCCGTATAGTTCTGCATGGCTTCCTCGACCTCGCCGAGGAGCAGCTTGAAGTCCATGGCTTTGGGGCTTAAAGCGACGGCCTTCTGCGCGTACGGCAGAGCTTGATCGGCTTGCTGATTGCGCAGCAGGTTAAAGCCGTAGTGCCCGTAGGCGGCGGCAGCCGTTCCAGCGGTGTCGACGTGCGAATCGATCGCGAGGGCCCGGTCGAAGGCATCTGCGGCTTTTTTGTATTTAACTTCGTCGTTGCTTTGGGACGCGTCTTGAAAATAGGCGATTCCCAGGCGGCCCAGCAATTTGGCGTTGCGGGGGAACATGCGCTCGCCGCTTTCGAGGGTCGATTCGGCCTGGGCGTAATTCTTCTTGTTGATATAAATCGTGGCCAATTCGATGCGCGTATTGACGTCGGCCCGATTCGACGATAGCCGCTTTCCAAGGTCCGTCTCGCTGCCCACATTTTGAGCAAGCCCTTGGAGCGTAAAGCGGTAGGTCACGTCGTAGAACGCCATGATGGGTTTTCCGGCGTTGGTGCCCGGCGCGTATGTCGAGGCTCGCACTGCGGCCAGCACCGCGTTATCGAGATCTTTGTGGCCGGAGGCGTGGAAAATCGTGAATGTCTTGCCTTTGCCGTCGGGGCTCACCAGGACTTTGATTAGCACGGTTCCCGTCTCATGAGCCGCGCGCGCCGCGTCGCTGTAAACGGGCGGCACCTGATGGCGGAACTTGGGGGGAACGAAATAACCAGGAGTATCGGCG